>URIR01000008.1 GCA_900547955.1 uncultured Eubacteriales bacterium
GGCTTAGGCCGCTTATTTAATATAAAAACAGGCCGCCCATTCTTGCATTGCGAATTGGACGGCGGTAAAGGCTGAAGGCTTTATTTGCAAGCCAGCTCTTCTATGGCTGCGGCAAACACCTTTGCGTTCAAAATAAGCTGCTGTACAGATATGCTTTCTTCTTTGTTATGCGCCGGGGAAATCTCTCCTTCTGGAGTTATGCCGAAAGCTACCCCGGTTTTAAGCGCGCGTGCGTATGTGCCTCCTCCTATGGCCAGGCATTTCCCTTCCCGGCCGAAATATTCTTTATATACTTTTTTAAGAGCCTGTACTAATTCGTGCTTTTCGGGGGTATGGTGAGGCGCCTGAACATGCCCGCGTATAAGAGTCCAGCCGTTGAAAAATTTGCTAAGATTATCCTCAATATATTGATAGCTGTAGCTCACGGGAAAGCGCACGTCTAATGTCAGGCTTATTTCGCCATCCTCTCCGCCGTAAAAGCTTCCCGCGTCCAATAATCCCAGATTAATGGTAAGCGGACCAAATTCATCTTGAATTTTAAGGCCGGAAATCCCGCTTCCGTCAGTTTTATTAACAAATGCGCAATTAAGCATTTGAACTATGTGTCCTTCTTCTCCGCCCAGGGAGAGCTTATCCAGCAGCTCTAAGAGAGGAAAAAATGCGTTTTGTCCCATAAACGGCTGACTGGCATGAGCGCTTATTCCTTTGGATGTAATATCCAGTACGTTTTTTTGCGCCGTAAAGCTAAGGCCGTTGGAAGCGCAGTCATAATCCAGGAGTACCTCGGCCAGCTTATCTATATTGCCTTCTATATGCGCCTGAGCTGAATCAGGCACTACGTTCGCTCTGGTTCCTCCGTGTATGGACAGAGTATAATTTCCGCATAAATTAAGCTTCTTTTTGAGCTGCGCGTGATATATGCCTTTTTCAGTATTGATTATTGGATAATCGGCGTCAGGAGAAAAGCCCATATCGGGCATTCCTACCTTTTGGGCGTAATACTCCATGCATTCCCAGCCGCTTTCCTCGTCGCAGCCGAAGATAAGACGGGGAGTTTTTTTAAAGCGCGCGCCCGCGTCCTTAAGCGCTTTAAGCGCGTAAATTGCGGATACCGCCGGTCCTTTATCATCTACGGCTCCTCTGCCGTATATGGTTCGGTTTTCTAAAAGCCCGTTAAAGGGCGGGTGCAGCCAGCCCTCTCCGGCGGGTACCACATCCAGATGACATAGAATGCCTAATTGCTCGGAGGCTTCTCCCGGAAGCTGCGCGTAACCGGCATAACCGTCCACGTTTTTGGTTTCAAAACCCAGTTTGCCGCACAGGGCAAGAGTATAATCCAGCGCCTTTTTTATGTTTTCTCCAAACGGGGCGTTTGGGGCGGGCTTATCCTTAACCGAGGGTATGCGTATCATTTCTTGCAGGCATACCGTCATTTCTTCAGCGTAATTATCTATTATTCTGTCTGTTTCGCGCATGATTGATTCATACCTTTCATTTTTTCTTCCAGCAGCGTTCTTAACTTATCGCTGGGCGCGATAATTATCCCCTGCTTTTGCCCTTCAAGCTCAAAGTTCAGTATAAAGTCTCCCTGGTCAGGCTGGCAGATATAGCTTTCGTATTTTTCCCGGCTTTGGGGCTCTACTGCGACGATGCCGGTTATGGCCGAGATGGGAACGCATATCCGGCGCACCATACGCTGGCCTGTATATTTTTCCGCGCTGAATTCCTCCTGGCTTAAGGTATATCTGTAAAGGCTGGTTCGTTTGGAAAGTATGAACCATACCATTACCGCCATTGAGGCTATGCCTAATAGGTCGAATATTACTGCGTCCGCTTCCTTAAAGATGTTTTTAAGGAGCTGGATTACGAAGAGTACGGCTAATATAGCCAAAATAAGCGCGGCACAGAAAAATATTCCGTGATACCATTTGGGCTTTTTGGGCTGGAGTATTTCCTCGTACATTAAATTGTCCTCTCTTTTTAGGGTTTTATACCCGTCTATGAAAAATTCGATGTTTTTCAGGCTGAGTGAAGCCGGGTAGCCGACCATGTTTCAGGCATGCGGCATTGATTATAAAAATTCTCCTGCCGCGCGGCGCGCGATTGAAGGCATACCGGGCGTATTTTAAGGAACGCGCAGCAAAGCGGCCGCGGCGGGCTTTTAAGCAAATACGCATTTCACTTTTATTGTATTGCCTAGACAATACGGACGCATATAATGCGTTCCGCATTATTGGCTGCTGAAGCGTTCCTTTATGTAGCCGAGCGCGGCCGCGGCCTCTTCTTTGTTGTTTGAATTGGCCAGAACATACGCGCATACGGTATCATTTTGGCCATGATAAAGATAGTCTCCCTGGCCGGTGAAATCAACATATCCCAATTCAACGCAGCCAGCCAGATATTCGCCGTCAAATTCAAAGCCTGCTTCAGGAATGGGCATTATCAGCCCCAGCGCGGAAAGCTGCCTTGCCGTGCTGGCCGTTCCCAGCATGAGGTCGCAGCTCTGGCTTATAAGCAGCTGTTCAAACAGGGCGTATTTATTGGTCTGAGAATCGGGCTGCACTACGCTGTAAAGGCTGGGCTTTATTACTCTTATTTTTTCGATATCCGCTCCCTGTGAAATAACCTGAGCAATTCGGCTTTCGGATATGCTGACTATTATGCCGTCCTCAAGGCCGACGGTCAGCGCGTTAGGGTCGGGGCGGCTGTCTGATATATAGAAAATTGTGAGAGTAAGAAGAATGGCCGCAATCAGCATTACGGCTATAAACGCGGTATGCCGTCTCAGCCGCCAGGCAGTTTCCCTTTTATTCATTGCTTCCTCCATACCATACCGCGCCCGACATAATTTTATAAAGTATTTTTTGAGTTAAGGCAGGGTCGGCAGTTTGATGATATACGCAGATTATAAGCCTTTCTCCGTTCAAGGCGCTTATGACGTTATGCGGCTCCTGCGCGCAGGGAAATTCCAGCCCTTCAAAGCTCATTGAGCTTACCGTTAGGCCAAGTATTTCTCCTTTTTCATTTTGCATTAGCCCGTTAAATGAGCCGAAGAGACTGCCGTCTAAAGGCATAAGCCAGTTATTATCCGCCATTAATTTATACTGGGACTCCGGGAGAATTAGGACGTCGCCTTCTTTTTTAGCCAGCCTTGCGGTTATATACGTCCAGCCGCTTTGCAGGCCTGAGGGGCCGTAGCCCTCGTGCGCGGTATAGCACTGCGCCTCAGAGTATTCAATTTCGGGGTTGTTTTCTTTAAGCTGCTGCGCCCATTGAGAGGCGTTGCCCGCCGGGACGTTGGTCTGATAGAAGAAAAAAATGAGCCTTTCCTGCGGAAGCCCTGCAAGCGAACGGTAGAGCATGACGGTTGAAACAACCATAACGGCGGTAATAGCCGTTATCCAGGGCAGTATTTTTTTGCTGAAGTATAAAAAGCGTTTCAAATTAAATTACTCCGTTTAAAATTTGTTATGCGGCTTATTAAGGCGTTTTTACGGCGGCGCCGTAAAAGCTGCTAATACACGCTTATTATAACATAAATGCATATGAACGAACAGAAAATTTGAAAAATATATGCTTCTAAAAACAATTTTTTCGGTTGTCGGATATGGCCGAACCATTTTTAATTAGCTTTCGGATGCTTGGGCCGTTAATTGCCGTTCGACATAAATCCTCCGTATATGATATAATAATTTAAGAATACGGCTCAGTAGGAGCCGCCGGGATAACGGAGGGGAGATATGCTCCATATATTGCTGGGCCGGGCAAAAAGCGGCCGGACGGGCATTATGGCCAGAAGCGTCGGCAGAGATATTGCAAACGGCAGAAGAGCGGTTTTTATCGTGCCTGACCAGGAGACCTTTATAACTGAAAGCCGGCTTTTAAGGGAAAACGGCCTTAATGGGCTTATGGGCACCGAGGTGCTCTCCTTTAACCGTCTGTGTCAGCGCATTATAAAATGGTCGGGGAGAACTCCCGGCGTAAGATTGGACGATACGGGCAGGAGCATGCTGCTTGCCGGCGCGGTTATGGAATGCGCCGGGGAGCTTACGGTATTTAAGTCCAGCGCCGGCCAGCCGGGCTTTATAGAGCGCTTTGCAAGGATGCTGGCTGTTTTTAAAAGCTGCGGGCTTGCTCCTAAGGACCTTAGAGAGCTTTCTTTGAAGAACAGCGGCCTGCTTAAGGCCAAGCTGGCCGATTCGGCCGTTATATTTGAAAAATACGAGGAGCTTTTAACGGGAAGATACGCTGACAATCAGGATTATTTCATGCTGGCCTGCACGCTTGCGGGCGAATGCGGCCCGCTTAAGGAGACTAATATATATATAGACGGCTTTGAAGCCTTTACTCAGAGGATGCTTGAGCTTATATTCTGCCTGTGCGAAGCTGCGCCTGAGGTGTATATATCCCTGCCCTCGGCTGCCGGCGGGCAGGACGGGGAATTATACGGCCTTTCTGAAAACGCGCTCAAGCGGCTGACGGCGCGCGCGCTGAACCAGGGGATAAAATATGAGATAAAAAGCGCGCCGGCTAAAAAGCGTAAGGGCGAGATGGATTTTCTGGGTGAAAATCTGTTTGCATATCCGCATATGCAATATCCGAGCCGGCCCGAGAGCATATCTCTTTTTGAGGGGAGGAATCCCGAGGAGGAGGTGCGCAGGGCGGCCGCCGTTATTAGAGAGGAGGCGCTCGCGGGGGCGAGATACAGGGATTTTGCCGTTATAACCAGCGCTCCGGGCATATATACGCCCATCATAGACAGGGTTTTCCGGCAGTATGATATACCTGTGTTTGCCGATATTAAGAGGCCTGTGCCCGCGCAGCCGCTGGTGAGGCTGATTTTGGCTCTGCTGAATATAAGGGAGCACGGGCTTAAAAATATATTGGAATATGCATTTAATCCGCTTATGGGCTTTGCAGGAAGGGACAGCCGTGCATTTGAGAGCCTGGCGCGCGAGGCGGGGCTGAAGCAGCAGGAATTTTTCTACGGCGGCGCCGGCCGGCTGGAGGGCAAGCCCCTTGAGGAGCTTGAGCGGCTGAGAGGAATATTTCTGCCTCCCATAGAGGCATTTGAGGAGAAAATTCGTTCCTGCCGGCGCATAGACCAGTACGCGCGGGCTATAACGCTGTTTTTGGAGCAATATAATATAGCTGAAAGGCTTGAGGAGGATATAGAGCGCCTGGAGAAAACGGAACTTCCCTCTCAGGCGGATGAAGCGCGCCAGGTATGGGAACTGACGGTTAATTTGCTTGAACAATTGGAATTGCTGCTGGGCGAAAAAGCAATAAGCCGGAAGCAGTTTTCTGGTATGCTTGCCCAGGGCTTTGCAAGGAGCGAGATAGGGGTGCTTCCTTCCAGCGTGGACTGCGTGCTTTTGGGGGATATAAGCCGTACTAAAACCTCGGGCGTAAGCGCCGCTTTTATTCTGGGAGCCAATGAGGGCATGCTGCCCGCGCCCATTTCGGACGACAGCCTTTTTTCGGGTCGGGAGCTGGACGATATGAATAAAATGGGCGCGCAGCTTGAGCCGGACCAGAATATGCAGGTCAGCCAGCAGAATTACGACATATATTCGGCTTTTTTATCGCCCTCTCAAAGGCTTTATGTTTCCTATAGCCTTGCCTCAAGCGAGGGTTCCGGTTTGCGCCCTTCATATATAGTAGGCAGGCTTAGGCTTATTTTCCCCGCTCTGGAGCCTGAAAGCGGTTTAACTCAGGAGGAGCTCTTGGAAACTCCCGCTTCGGGCCTGCCTCTGCTTTTTGCTTCAATACGCGGCGGTCTCTCCAGGGAGCTGGCGGATTTTCTGCTTTATTTAAAGAAAAGCAAGCCGCAGTATGCTCCTCTTCTGGAACGGGCGCTTTTTCCGCCTAAAAGGGCTGAAATAGAGCCGCAGCGGGCCAGGGAGCTTTTTTTCAGCAGGGACAGCGTAAGCGTTTCGCGCCTGGAAACCCAGGCTCTCTGCCCGTATATGCATTTTGTCAATTACGGCCTCAGGCCGCAGCGCATCGAGGATTATAAGCTTAATCTTCGGGACTCGGGCAGCCTTATGCATGAGGTTATGGAAAGCGCTCTGGCGCTGTTTAACGGCCGGGATTTGAATGCCCTTACGCGGGAGGAGATTTTTTTAGCCGCCGACCGTATTCTGGACGAACGCGCTCCTCAGTACCGCTATGGCTATCTGCTTTCTTCCAACAGAGCGCGCAGGCAGACCGAGGGCCTGAGGGTTATGGCGCGCACGGCGGTTTATGAGGCGGTACGCCAGCTTGCGGCGGGAAGGTTTATACAGGTGGGCAGGGAAATAGTCTTTGATAATAACAGGGACTATCCGCCTATAAGCCTGAATACGGCTGCGGGGGAACTAAAGCTCAGGGGAATTGTGGACAGGGCGGATATGCTGTATTCGGGCAATGAGCGGTATATAAGGATTGTAGATTATAAATCGGGAGCCGATAAATTTCTTCCTGAAAGGGCGGCCGACGGTACGGCGCTGCAGCTTCCTCTTTATATGGACGCTGTGCTGTCGGCCTTTAAAGGAGCCAGGGCGGCCGGAGCGTTTTATTTTCAGATAAAGGAATTGGAGGGGGAGGACAGAATATTGCTTTCGGGTCCGGCGGTTAATATTCCCGACGTTATAGAGGGCATGGACCCCGGGGCGCTTAACGGCAAGGGCGAGGTTATAAGCGCCAGGCTGGCTAAAAATGGGCTGACAGGCAGGAATCTGCTTTCCCCGGCGGCATTTGACCGTTTAATCCGTCTGGCTAAGGACAGAGCGGGGCAAATAGCCGCGGATATTGCCATGGGCAGGATAGAGAGCGCTCCGATAGATTACTCAGAGCAGGAAAGCCCCTGCCGCTACTGCGAGCATTATCTGCTCTGCGGGATTAAGGAAAAGGGAACGCGCTTAAGGCGGGCGTGTTCGGGCCTGAATTTGGAAGAGGATAATTATGAGCCTGACGTTAAAGAAAAGGAGGCAAAGGCGCATGCAGTGGACGCAGATGCAGCAGAGGGCGATTGATTTAAGGGGCAGGAGTCTTTTGGTGAGCGCGGCGGCGGGAAGCGGAAAGACCACGGTTATGGTAGAAAGAATACTTTCCCTGGCGCTGGAGGGAGTTCCCTTAGACAGGATGCTTATAGTTACCTTCACCCGTGCGGCGGCTTCCTCAATGCGTGAAAAGCTGACCAAGGAATTGGAAAGGCGCATGCAGGCTCAGCCGCACAACCAGGTTCTTAGACGGCAGAGCGAGGCGCTGCGCCGGGCGGATATTTCCACATATTCTTCCTTCTTGGTCAGCGTGCTGAGGCAGTATTATTATCTTTTAAATATACCTCCTGATTTCAAGATATTGGATCAGGCCAAGCTGGCACGGCTGGAGGAGGACGCGCTGGAGACGGTTTTGGAGCAGGCGGACGATATTCCGCATCTGGAGGAGCTGTACGGGCTGCTGGTTAAGGGGGGAAAGGATAAAAGCTTGTGCGACGCCATACGATTGATATATGGGCATATAAGCATATTTCCTTATCCATTCAAACGCTTGGAGGAAATGCTGGAGGATTATTCTTCAGACGGCGCAATCTGGAAAAACGCTCAGAGGCGGCGTATGCAGGACGAATTGGTATGCCTTAAGGAGGACGCGGAGGAATTGTGCCTGCTCGCCGGGGAGGTGGGAGGCAAAAATAACTGCCGCGAGGTTGGCGAATATAACCTGGCGCTTATAGAGGGGCTTTTAGCGGCTCAGAGCTTTGAAGAAATGGCCGCATTAAAGCCGCAGCGCTATATAAGCCTGAGGATAAAGGACGGCTTTGCCGACGCCTTCAGGCCCCGGCATGAAATAATAAAAGGCGCGCTTCAGGGCATATTAACTGAGGCAAGGGAATATGCGGAGCTGCTGCAATATGATGATTTGCCTTATCTGCGCGGCTGCATGGAGGCGCTTTTTGAGCTGGTAAGACGTTTTTCAGACGTTCTTTTTCAGCTTAAGCTGGAGGAAAACAGCCTGTATTTTTCAGATATAGACAGGCTTTCGGCTCAGCTGCTGGATAACGAACAGGCTGCGGTTGAATTAAGAAACAGATACGATTACATATTTGTGGACGAGTATCAGGACAACAATAAATTGCAGGAGCATATCCTCTCCCGGCTTTCCAAGGGGGACAATATATTTTATGTGGGAGATGTAAAGCAGAGCATATACCGCTTCCGCAATGCTGACCCTTCCATATTTGTAAGGCGGGAGCGGGCCTTTAACGCCGGAGAGGGAGAAAATATTTATCTTAACAATAATTTTCGTTCGTGCGGAGGAATATTGGATTTTGTCAATTTTATATTCGGGCGTATTATGAAGCGGGAAACTCTGGGACTTGAATATGACGATAACGCGGCGCTTCATCCTCTTGAGGATTCCTGGCAGGTTCTTATGGGCACGGAGGCATGCGCCTGCTCTCTGGAAGGCTGCCTTAAGCCTGCTCCTCCCGCAGAAATTATGCTTTTGGAATATGACCGGGAAGCGCTTCCTGAGCAGCTGAGCGAATATAAAAAGCAAAAGCTGGAGGCGCTGGCCGTAGCCAGAAGAATTAAGGAGCTTATAGAGGAACCGATATACGACCCGGCTTTGAAATGCTGCCGCATGCCCAAGCTCAGGGATATAGTGATTTTGGCCCGCAGCGCTAACGAATTATCGGGCGCATATCAGGAGGTTTTTAAGAACGAGGGCATTCCGCTTTATACGGAGCCGCAGGCGGGGCTTTTAAGCAGCCATGAGGCGGGCGTTATTATAAGCCTGCTTTGGCTGATAGCCGGCAGGGGGGAGGATGAAGCGCTTCTGGCTGTACTGCTCAGCCCTATAGGAGGCTTTAATGAGGACGAGCTGGCGCAGGTGCGCGTAAAGGTTAGGCTGGGAAGCTTTTCTCAGGCGGCCGAAAGCTTTATGGCCCTGCCTGAGAGCGGGGAATTGGGCCAGAGACTGCGCGAGTTTTATCTGAGGCTGGAAAACTGGAGCTTTTTAAGCTATTCGCTGCCTTTGGAGCAGTTTTTATGGCGGATATATGAGGAAACGGGTTATTTTTATTATGTTTCCGCGCTGCCTATGGGGCAGGTGCGCGCTGAAAATTTAAGGCAGCTGGCCCGCAGGGCGGGCGCGTATATGCTCTCGGAGGGAGAATCCCTCGCCGGCTTTTTAAATTATCTGGAATTTGGGCGGAAATTAGGGGGAGATATAGAAGAGGGAGCCACGCTGGGCGAAAAGGACGACGTTGTGCGGCTGATGACCATACATAAGAGCAAAGGGCTGGAATTTCCGATATGCCTGCTTGTAAACTGCGGGCAGCCGTTTAATAAAAACGAGGCCCGGCAGAACATACAGCTTGATTCCGAGCTGGGCATTGGGGTTAAGTTTAGGCGCCTGGATAAGGCTACGGGTATTTATGAGGTGCGTCAAAGCATAGCCAGGGCGGCCATAGCCGGCAAGCTGACGGAGGAGGCCAGAGCCGAGGAGGCGCGGCTAATGTATGTAGGCATGACCCGGGCGGTAAGCAGGCTTATAATTTCAGGCACCATAACCTCTAAAAGCGCTTTTATGGATGGGAAATATGCTTTGTCTCATGCCAACAGCTTTTTGGATTTTATTATGCCCGCTCTGCTGAGGCATCCTGATTCTGAAATACTGCGCGCGCGCTTTGGAGGCTTTAAGGAAGAGGCGGGCAGGGGAAGAATAACGGTAAAGCTGCTGGACATGGACTATTTAAGGGAAGAACCGTTTGATTCTGCGGCTAATTTGGCCCAAAAGGCAATTAAAGAGGCGGAGGACCGTGATATAAGCTATTTGGATAAGCGCTTTTCGCGGCGATATGCGCTGGAGGGAGCTACGCGTTTAAGAAGCAAGCTGGCCGTTACCGAATTGTCGGGCGAACGGGAAAAAATACTGCGCCGGCCCTCGTTTCTCAAGGATATCTCGGCCGCTCGCATAGGCAATTTATATCATGCGGCCATGGAACGCCTGGATATAAACGGGGACGTATCGGTTTTGGGCATATCGGCCCAATTGGACGCTTTGGCCGAGCGGGGAATATTTTTGCCTGAAGAGAGGAGGTTTATAAAGCCTGAAAAGCTGGAGGCGTTTTTTTCTGCGCCTGTAGGAAGAAGGCTTTTGGCGGCGGATAGGGTTTACAGGGAGGAGCCTTTCTGCATATGGGTGGAGCAGGAGGGCGAGCGGGTGCTTGTGCAGGGAGTAATAGACTGCTATTTTATAGAACGGGGCCGCGCCGTGCTTATAGACTATAAGACGGACAGCGCTGGGGGAGATTCGGAAAAGGCGGCGCAGAAGCATAGGCCCCAGCTTGAAATGTATGCGCTTGCCCTTAAGGAAATCAGGGGTATGGAAACCGAGGGCTGGCTGTATATGTTTTCAGACTGCTCCTTTCACCGGCTGGTATAAAAGGAGCGGGGACTGCTCTAGCGGACGTTTAGGTTTAATCTGCCGTTTCTGTTTTTATAGCGGAGAATTTATACAAAGGCGCTGGAAAACAGCAGAAAAACCAGGCCGGAGGAGGCGTTGCCCAAAAAGACCGCCCAGAATAAATCGGACAGCCTCATTTTCAGCATTGTGCCTATTGCCGCGCCTGTAAAGGCGCCCATGCCGGGCAGGGGCAGGGCGACAAGCAAAAATACCGACCATAGGCATAAGAGCCGTCGTTTAAAGCCGCCGCTGTCCGCCAGCTTATGTTCTAATTTATGGCGGTGCGGAGCAATCCTGCTTTTAAAGCGGGCTATGAAATTTTTTGAGACCTTTCTTTTTTTCAGCCAGCTATAGCAGGGCTTGAGCAGAGCTATGAGCGCGTAGGAGCTGAGGGCGCAGCCTAGCAGCCCGGCAACGCCTATGGAGAGGAGAGACATTTTTAGATACAGGCCGTATAAAACCGCGCCCTTAAATTCTATTACGGGCAGGGCGGCCAGCGCGGCTATGGTAAGCTCGTTTAAGAAGGTAAGTAGAAATTCGGTCATATGTATGCTTCCTTTACCGGGACAATCTCGTATATATAAATTTATTCACTTGTCCTGCAAAAAAGAATGGAGAAGATTATGCAGTTAAAAAAAGAGATTAAAATAATGCTGGGCTGCTTAAGACGTGCGGACCAGGATTTTAAGCTTATTGAGGAGGGGGACAGAATAGCGGTAGGCATATCGGGCGGCAAGGATAGTCTGGCGCTTTTATATGCGCTTACGCTTTACCGCAGATTTTCCAAAAAGGCTTTTGAACTGCAAGGGATAACTATATCCATGGGCATGCAGCCCTTTGATTTAAGCGGCGTCAGGGCGTTCTGCTCCAGTTTGGACATAGGATATACCGTAGTAGAAACGCAGATAGGACGGATAATTTTTAACGAGAGGCAGGAAAAAAATCCATGCGCTTTATGCGCCAATATGCGGCGGGGAGCGCTTAATAATGCCGCGCTTAAGGCTGGCTGCAATAAAACTGCGCTGGGACATCACAGCGGGGACGTAGTGGGAACCTTTTTAATGAGCCTGCTATATGAGAGCCGGCTTAATACCTTTTCTCCCAAGACTTATTTAAGCCGGAGCGGTCTGACGGTTATCAGGCCGCTGGTTTATGCTCAGGAGGCCAATTTAAGGCATGTGGCTCAGGGGCTTGAGCTGCCGGTGGTTATTTCCCCCTGCCCTGCGTGCGGAGATACTAAGCGCGCGCAGATGGAGGAATTGCTTCGGACGCTTAATCAGTATGCGCCCCGAGCCAGGGACAGGATAATGCAGGCCATATCCAATACCGGCCAGTATGGATTATGGAATAATATAGACGGAGGACAGGCTGATAAATGAAAAGAATAATCTCTGGCGCCATATTGCTTTTATGCTTTATAGGGTTTGGAATTTCGGCCTGGGCTGCGGGAATAGTTAATCCGAGCTTTGTTTTCAGTAAAAACGGTCTTGCCGGCTGGACCTCGGGCGCGGCGCTTAAGGAAAAATATATAGCGGGAGTGCTGGACGAATCCTGCGACGATGTTGGAATGTGCGCTACTCTTAAAAATCTTGAGGCAAATTACAGTTATCTTGTTCAGCGGATAACCGGCTTAAAACCGGGGGACTGCTACCTAATAACCGTTATGGCTAAAGTTAAGAGCGGCGTTTCAGGCTCGGGAGCCGGAATTAATGCGCGGGGAGTAAACGCGGACGGAGAATATGATGCGGAAAATTCGTCTGAGCGCCTGACCCAGCCGGGAGAGTGGCGGCAATTATCGTTATATGTGCTTTTGGATAAGGGCGCGTCTCAATTTGATTTATATCTTGAACTGGGTTCGGCAGAGAATTATTCGGAGGGATATGCCTATTTTGACTGCGTTGAAATAACTAAGCTGGAGGAACTTCCTGAGGGAGCCGAGGCTGTTCTGATAAAGGGGGAGGGGCTGAGCGCGGACGCCTATATATTAATTGGAGTAATTTTGTGTCTGGTTTTAGCGGGCTTTATTGCTTTTAGGAAGGGCCGCGTGCGCAGGAACGGATTGCAGAAGGACGCTCAGACTCAGGCGGAGGATAACCAGGCGGACGAGCTTTAAACGCCGCGGCGCCGGCAGGACGGGCGGGATGCATATTAGAGGGAATGGGCGTATAGGGGAGTCTGAAGAGGAATGAGCTTTTCAATAATAAGGGCGGATAGGATTAAGAAAAGGCTTTTGCCCATTCCGGCCGGCGGGAGCCGGCCTCCTTTTGCCTTAGGCTGAACGCTTTATTTATAGCGTTCAGCCTAAGGCGTGGGTGGGGGGTCCTGCCGTATAAAATACGGCTTTACGCCTGAAATGGCTGGATTTTCGGAAAACCGGGCAAATTGCGCGCGCTTTTGGCGGAATAAAATAATAGCTCGATTCAGCCCGATTCTGTTTGACACCAGGCTTTTAAAATGATAAAATTATAAAAGATTATGTTTGTTAGATACATAAATTTGTTCAAAACTAACATTCATGCCTGACAGCAATTAAAAATTCCCCGCGAGGGGATTATGGGAGGTTATCTGTTTTATGGCAACACCAGTAATTATGCCCCGTCAGGGACAGTCGGTGGAAAGCTGCATTATTACCAAATGGAATAAGCAGGTAGGGGATAAGGTGGCCGTTGGCGACCTTTTATTCACATATGAAACCGATAAAGCGACCTTTGACGAGGAATCGCAGGTAGAAGGCGTTCTGCTGGCTATCCTGCATGAGGAAGGGGACGACGTTCCCTGCCTTGAGAATGTTTGCGTAATTGGGGCCGAGGGGGAGGATGTAAGCCAATTTGTTTCAGCCGCTTCCGCGCCTGAAGCGCCTGCGGCCCAGAGTGCTTCCGCGCCTGAAGCGCCTGCTTCGGCTCCTGCGGCTGCTTCTGCCGTTCCTGCGGCTGCTCAAGCTGCGGTTACGGCGTCTGAAGGGGATATAAAAATTTCGCCCCGCGCCCGCGCTTACGCTGAGAAAACAGGAGTGGATTACCGCTATGCCGTGCCGTCCGGCGCAGAAGGCCGCATAATCGAAAGAGATATAGTAGCTTTGCGCGAGCAGGGCGTAATGGTTACGCCTGCCGCTTCTGGCGAATATCTTGCAGGCGGCAGCCGCATTGAGGGTACGGGCATAGGAGGCCGCGTTTCCGTAGAGGACCTTTCGGCGTCTGCAAATGCGGCTCAGTCTGCGCCTGCTGTTCAGGCTCCTGAATATGAGGATGTAAAATTAACTAATATCCGCAAGGTTATTGCCCGCAGCATGACCGCTTCCTTAACGGGTATGGCCCAGCTTACGCTGAACACCTCTTTTGATGCTACAGAGCTTATGGCTTACCGCAAAAAGATTAAGGAAAACGGAGAGAAGCTCGGTTTGGCCAATATTACCCTTAACGATATGGTGCTTTATGCGGTTTCCCGCACGCTGCCTAACCATAAGGATTTAAATGCTCATCTGCTTGAGGATAAGATGCGTTATTTCACAAACGTTCATTTGGGTATGGCGGTAGATACTGAGAGGGGTTTAATGGTGCCTACCATTTTCAATGCCAATAAGCTTTCGCTGAATGAAATTGCTTTGGAGGCCAAGAAGAGCGCTTCTGACTGCCAGAAAGGCTCAATCAATCCCGATAAGCTTTCAGGCGCCAGTTTCACAGTTTCCAATCTGGGTTCTTTGGGTATAGAAAGCTTTACTCCTGTTATCAATCCTCCTCAGACGGGTATTCTGGGCGTGGACAATATCGTAACCCGCGTTAAGGAAGTAAATGGGCAGATTAAGACTTATCCGGCCATGGGTCTGTCTTTGACCTTTGACCACCGCGCGCTGGACGGCGCTCCCGCTGCTAAATTCTTAAAGGAGCTGGCTGCTAATTTGGAGGATTTCTCCGCGCTGCTGGCTAAATAATGGAGGCGAAAAACATGGTATATGATTTGATTATCATAGGCGGCGGCCCGGCTGGGTATCTTGCGGCAGAGCGCGCCGGAGAAGCTGGGCTTAATACTCTGCTTGTTGAAAAGCGCTTTATAGGCGGCGTTTGCCTGAACGAAGGATGCATTCCCTCCAAGGCGCTGCTGTATTCAGCCAAGCTCTATGACGGGGCCAGCCACGGCGAAAAATACGGTATAACCGTAGAAAATATAAAATTGGACCATCAGGCGGTTATAGCCCGCAAGCGCAAGGTTATAGATACCTTGGTAGGCGGTATTAAGATGAAGCTTAAAAAGCTTAAGGTGACCGTAGTAGAAGGAGAAGGGCATATAGAAAAGCGCAATGCAGAAGGCTTCTGCGTAAGCGTAAATGGCACGGAGTATACCGGTTCGCGCCTATTGATAGCTACCGGTTCGGAAGCGGCTGTGCCCCCCATTCCCGGCCTTAAGGAAGGGCTTGCCTCAGGCTTTGTGCTTACTAACCGCGAGATACTGGAGCTTCAGGAAATTCCTGAGCGCTTGGTAGTTATCGGCGGCGGAGTAATAGGCCTGGAAATGGCCAGCTATTTTAATACTGCTGGAAGCAAGGTAACGGTTGTGGAAATGCTTAATAAGATAGCAGGGCCTACCGATGCGGAGATTTCTAAGATTCTTCAGAAGAATTATGAGAAAAAGGGAGTTACCTTTAAGCTGGGCGCCCGTGTAACCGAGGTTACTGCTAAAGGTGTTGTGTATGAGCTTAACGGCAATAAGGAGACGGTAGAAGCGGATAAGGTGCTGCTTTCCATAGGCCGCCGTCCTTCTACTAACGGTTTGGGCCTTGAAAATATAGGAGTCAACACCGAACGTGGCGCAATTAAAACCGACGAGCAGGGCAGAACCAATGTGGCGGGCGTTTATGCCGCAGGAGATGTAAACGGTTCTCATATGCTGGCTCATGTGGCTTACCGGGAGAGCGAGGTTGCGATAAACACTATCCTGGGCAAGAAAGACCATATGCGCTATAACGCCGTGCCTTCGGTTATATATACCAATCCTGAGGTGGCCTGCGTGGGAGAAACTGAGGAAAGCGCTAAAGCTAAGGGCATGGACGTTGCCTGCGTTAATCTCACTATGAAATATTCGGGCCGCTATGTGGCTGAGAATGAGGGCGGAGACGGTATCTGTAAGCTTATAATAGATAAAAAGCGCAATCGTCTTGTGGGCGTACATATGATAGGAAATTATTCGTCTGAGATTATCGTAAGCGCCGTTACCATGATAGAGACGGAGATGCGCATAGAGGACATTAAAGAAATTATATTCCCGCATCCGACAGTATGCGAAATTATCCGCGAGGGAATATTCGAATATCACGGCTAAAATTTTAAGGAGGTTTTACTTATGCCTAAATCACAATATTTGGATCCAAGTGAAAAACGCAAGGCGGGTTTTATTAAATTTCACGATATACCCGTCAATCAGTACTCAAAATCCATAGAGGATGAAAAAGCCAATTTTTCCAATGAGGATTTTATCCGCATTTTCAGGGATATGGCTATTATCCGTGAGTTTGAGACTATGCTCAATTTGATTAAGACCACCAGCGAATATAACGGTATTCCATACAGCCATCCCGGCCCGGCGCACCTTTCCATAGGGCAGGAGGCTTCGGCTGTAGGCCAAGCGTATATCCTTACTAAGGACGATTATACCTTCGGCTCTCACCGCGGCCACGGCGAAGTTATAGCCAAGGCGCTTTCCTGCATTGAAAAGCTCAGCGACCAGGAGCTGCTGGATATAATGAAGGAGACTCGCGGCGGTTCTACCTTAAAGGTGGTGGAGAGCAACGGCAAATATGCCAGCGTTAAGGATATGGCCCGCGCGTTTGTGCTTTACGGCTTCCTGGCCGAGATGTTCGCGCGTGAAACCGGCTTCTCCAGAGGCCTGGGCGGCTCCATGCACGCGTTCTTCATTCCTTTCGGAATTTATCCCAATAACGCTATAGTAGGCGGCAGCGCCGATATAGCTATGGGCGCGGCCCTTTATAAGAGGGTGAATTGCAAGGACGGTATGGTAATAGCCAATATAGGCGACGCTTCATTAGGCTGCGGCCCCGTTTGGGAAGCTATCAATATGGCGGCTATGGACCAGTATACTCAGCTTTGGGACGAAGCGCATAAAGGCGGCTTGCCCATTATCTTCAATTTCTTTAATAACCAGTACGGTATGGGTGGTCAGACCTGCGGCGAGACTATGGCCTATAATATTCTTGCCCGCTTTGGAGCAGGAGTTAATGAGGACCAGATGCATTCTGAGCGCGTTGACGGCTTTAATCCTTTGGCAGTTATCGACGCCTATAAGCGCAAGAAGGCCATTATAGAGGAGCGCCGTGGTCCGGTGCTGCTGGACGTGCTTACTTACCGCTTCTCCGGCCATTCTCCTTCGGACGCTTCCAGCTACCGTACAAAGGAAGAGCTGGCAGCATGGCAGGCGGTGGATCCGCTTATTACCTACCGCGCCGAGCTGGTTAAGGCAGGCATAGCTGATGATTCTGTCTTTGAGGCCATTTTGGAGACTGTTAAGAAGGAAATGACCGATGTGGTTAAGCTGGCGGTAGATCCTCAGATTTCTCCATATATGGATTTGGTAGCTCAGCCCAACGCTATTGCGGATATCATGTTCTCAAACGGACATGTAGAATCTATGGATACTACTCGCAAGCCAGACGTGCTTATTCCTTATGAAGAGAACCCGCGCGTGCAGAAGATAGCTAAAAAAGAGCGGTTTGGCTTCAAGGACGGCAAGCCTGTTTCCAAGAACAAGGTTTATCAGTACCGCGACGGAATATTTGAGGCTCTGATTAATAAATTCTATGAGGATCCAACTCTTATTGCTTACGGTGAAGAAAACCGCGATTGGGGCGGTGCGTTTGCCGTGTACGGCGGTCTGACTGAATCTCTGCCCTATCATCGTTTGTTTAATAGCCCGATTTCTGAGGCGGCTATCGTTGGCTCGGCAGTAGGCTATGGCCTTTGCGGCGGACGCTCGGTAGTAGAATTGATGTACTGCGACTTCCTTGGCCGCGCAGGGGACGAAGTGTTCAACCAGATGGCTAAATGGCAGGCTATGACTGCGGGAGAATTGAAGGTTCCCATGATTCTCCGCGTCAGCGTAGGCTCCAAATACGGCGCGCAGCACAGTCAGGACTGGTCGGCGCTTATAGCCCACATTCCCGGCCTGAAGGCATGCTTCCCTGCGACTCCTTACGACGCCAAGGGCTTAATGACTACTGCGCTTAACGGTACCGACCCTGTGGTGTTCTTTGAGAGCCAGCGGATATACGATTATTCAGAACAGTTCCATGAAGGCGGCGTGCCTGCCGAGAGCTATGAAATTCCTTTCGGTGAGCCGGATATCAAGCGCGCTGGAAGCGACGTAACCATACTGACCATAGGTGCCGTGCTTTATCGAGCTATGGACGCTGCTAAGGAGCTTCAGGAGAAATATAATATTTCTGCCGAAGTAATAGACGCGCGCAGCCTGGTGCCCTTTAATTATGAATTGGTGCTTGAGTCTGTTAAGAAAACGGGTAAATTGGTAATTGTGGGCGATGCTTGCGAAAGGGCTTCCATAATGAAGGAAATGGCAGCTAACGTTACTAATATGGCCTTTGATTATCTGGACGCTCCTGTTGTGGTTGTAGGCGCTAGAAACTGGATTACTCCCGCCTACGAGCTGGATAATTTCTTCTTCCCGCAGCCGTCCTGGATTATCGACGCTATCCATGAGAAGATTATGCCTATACCTGGTTATGTGGCTAAGGCTAATTACACTACTCAGGCGCTTTTGGATAACAATAAAAAGGGCGTATGAGCAGCCACTATGCGCTGAAAAGATAGAAAAACACGATTTTAAGGAGCAGCCGTCTCAGGCTGCTTCTTTGTTTTATTTGCAGTTGAGGCCGTCAGGCTGCGCTTTGCGTTTATCCAAGCGAGCGCTTTTATAAACTGAAGGTATTTTCATGTAAATAAATTGCTTGACTTGATGCAGGATGTATAGTATATTATTTTTACCAATAAAATATTTTTAGACAGCAGTATTAAAAATAGGAGGATTGTAATATGAAAAGAGCAGTTTATAATGAGCTTAGGCAGAAGGCTATAGAATTATATGAAAAAGCCGGCATAGTGCTGACCGACAGGGAAAAGGAAAATATAGAGGTGGCGGATTACGGACTGGAGGATGTATATAATACCGGTCTTGAATTAGTCGTCTATGTTAATACCAGCCGATGCTGCGCTAAGGAGCTTGCTTTAACTCCCGGCCAAACCTGCCCGGAGCATTATCATCCGCCTGTGCCTGAGATAGGGTATGAGGGCAAGGAAGAGACCTTTAGATGCAGATACGGCGAGGTAAAGCTGTATGTGCCTGGGGAGAAAAATTGCGCTGGAGTGCATCCAGAGGGGGCGTATACTGTGTTTCATGAGATATTGCTTAAGCCGGGCGACCAGTATACCATAGAAAAGAATACTAAGCATTGGTTTACAGCTGGTTCTCAGGGAGCGGTAGTATCTGAATTTTCTACAAGCAGCTATGATGAATACGATGTATTTACTGATAAGCGGATAGAACGGATACCGGTTATAGAGGATTAAGCAGGTTGTATAGCGGTAATTGCGGCCTTTTGGTGTTTTTGCCAAAGGGTCGCTTGCGTTTAAGGCAGAAATAAAAATAAGGGGGGCGCGCCGCGGCGCCCGGCCAAAGGCCGGGCGGACGCCAAGCGCATAATGGCCGCAAGTCAGCTTGCGGCCATTATGCGCTTGGCGTTGATTTTGCCGTGGAACGGCAAAATCCCGCGGCGCGCCCCCCTTATTTTTATTCCTGCCTTAAAGCTGATTAAGCTCCTTAATCCAAAGCGCGCTGCTGGCGTCGCTGGGCATGCGCCAATCTCCGCGTGGAGACAGGGCTACGCTTCCTACCTTTGGTCCGTCTGGCAGACAGGAGCGCTTAAACTGCTGAGAGAAAAAGCGGCTGTAAAAGATTTTCAGCCATTTTATCAATATCTCGTCAGGATATTCCTGACGGCCGTAAAAGGCGTATTTGGCCAGCATAAGCACTTTTTTTGGAGAAAAACCCCATCTTACTGCATAGTAAAGATAAAAATCGTGCAGCTCATACGGTCCAACCAGCTCCTCGGTCTTTTGGGATATATCGCCGTTTTGGGCGGGAAGTAATTCGGGGCTTACAGGCGTATCAAGTATATCGTAAAGAATGTTCTTAAGCGTTTGACTTGAGGCTGTATCGGCGCAATAGGCGACGAGGTGCCGTACCAGCGTCTTGGGGATAGATGCGTTTAAGCCGTACATGGACATATGGTCTCCGTTATAGGTTGCCCATCCCAGGGCTAATTCAGATAAATCGCCGGTACCTACTGCCAGACCGCCCTGCATATTGGCTATATCCATAAGCACCTGCGTGCGCTCTCTTGCTTGACTGTTTTCGTATGTGGCGTCATGAAGCTCGGGCGAGTGCCCTATATCTGAAAAATGAGACAGCACGGTATCGCTTATATTTATTTCTTTTAGATTAGCTCCCAGCTCGCGGGCAAGCAGCTGAGCGTTGCTTTTAGTGCGCGAGGTAGTGCCGAAGCAGGGCATGGTTACTGCGGTGAGCTCTTCCTTGTTACGCTTAAGCAGTTTTAAGGTTCGGGCGCATACTAAGGCTGCCAGAGTAGAGTCCAGTCCGCCTGAAAGCCCCAAGACAAGCGTTTTGGCGCCGGTGTGCTCCAGCCGCTTTTTTAAACCCAGCGCTTGGAGGGTAAGTATTTCTTCGCATCTTTCCTCCCGCTCATTTTTGTCCTCAGGTACAAACGGAAGAGGGGAGACTTCTCTTGTAAGCCGGGTATCCCTAATTTCCAGGCGAAATGGAATGAGTTTATAATCGCTTCCCTCTGAAGGTATAAAGGTGGTTATTCTGCGGCGCTCGCCTGTCAGTCGGCTTAAATCAGGCTCTGAAACGGTCAAGCCGGAATAAAATCTGTTCTCTGCCAATATGGTTCCGTTTTCCGCAATAAGGTTATGGGCGGCAAACACCATGTCGGTGGTGGATTCGCCTTCTCCTGCGTCAGAATAGACATAAGCGCAGAGCATCTTTGCCGAATGGTGCGAAACTAGCTCCCGCCTATATCGTGCCTTGCCTATAGTTTCATCGCTGGCGGATAAATTGGCGATTATTGTGGCTCCTGCCAGGCAATGAGCGGTTGACGGCGGTTCGCAGGCCCATAAATCCTCGCATATCTCCGCGGCCGCAATAAAATCCGGCATGCCTTCGCAGCAAAACAGCAGTTTTTTGCCAAAGGGAATTTGTTCTCCGCGGATATTTATAATGCTGTTCTCCTCTGGAGCGGCACAAAAATGCCTTTGCTCGTAAAATTCCCCATAATTAGGAATATTGCTTTTGGGCACAAGTCCAAGCAGCCGTCCGTTGGACATAGCGGCGGCGCAGTTATACAGTTTGCCTCTAGCCATAACGGGCAGCCCGGCAAACACAAGCATGTCTCCGCTGGCCGCGGCTATTCTTTCCAGTGCGTCCAAAGCTCCTGTTAGAAGAGTATTTTGAAGAAAAAGGTCGCCGCAGGTATAGCCGGTCACGCATAATTCAGGCAGTACCAGCATCTTTATATTCTGCGCTTGAGCCAAACGCATGCTGTCTATAATGGCCGCGGCGTTGTATTCACAATCCGCAACCTTAATTTTTGGGGAAAATGCAGCGGTTTTTATAAAGCCGTATCTCATAATTAAGCTCCTTTAAAAGGTTGTCCGCATTAGTATTGTTAACCCTTATAAGCGGCATAGCAGTATAAATAATTCCGGTATAATAGACTGGGCGGCGCAGAACACTCTGCTGTATTTTGAAAAAAACCGGAATTTTCGTATTTTCGTTAATTAGGTTTATCCAACTACCTTTATAAGAGTAATAATATCTTCAGGACGTTCAGCCAAAAAGCGCGCGCCGTCGTTAAGCAGCTCCTTGCGCTCTCTAAAGCCCCAAAGCACGCCCATAGGGAGCATACCGGCGTTTTTTGCCGTTTGCATATCTACGCCGCTGTCGCCTATGTAAAGGCAGTCTTCGGGCGCAACCCTTAATTCTTGGGCTAGGGTTAATGCGCCCGTGGGGTCGGGCTTGCGCGGCGTATCCTCTTTTTTGCCACGTACAGCGTCAAATTTTCCAGGAAGCAGCTTATTTATAAGCAGCTGAGTATATTCGTCCGGCTTATTTGAAAGCACTCCCAGCTTTAAGCCCTGTTCCTTCAGGGTATCCAGCATTTTGTCTATACCGTAATAGGGCTTGGTCTTATAAAAAAGGTTTTCCCTGTAGCTTTGGTTAAAATATTCCTTGAGCTGGGCGACGTCTTCTTTTTCAGCCTTATGCTTTACAGTACGGAGCATATCCTCCATAAGCTTATCTGCGCCGCAGCCCACCAGGTATTTATATGAATTAGTTCTTATAGGAGGCAGTCCCATTTTTTCCAGGGCGATATTGCATGCGTAGGACAAGCCCTTTAGGGTATAAATCAATGTGCCGTCCAAATCAAAAATTACAGCTTTTGTCATAAGTTTTTCTCCTAATATTTATATTCAGGGCGTTTAAAAGCCCAAATCTTCATCGATAATTATAACCTTTATGCGGTTCTTATTTCTTTGGCGGGATGTCAGCACATAGGAGCTGCATATTCTGGCGTCCGAATTGCAGCCGGTAAGCGCGCCTTCCTTTGCTATGCATTGTCCCTTAATCGTACAATATGTACCGCAATTAAGACGCTGGGCGTTGAGCGGCGCAGCAATAGTACGGACTCGGTCTACCGCCTGTTCAAAGTTATCTACAATTTTATTCCGGCCTGCGGCAACTATTACTGATTGGGGACCATATAGGAGAGCGGCGACTCTGTTTGAATTGCCGTCCACGTTGTAAAGCTCGCCTGTGCGCAGTACGGCGTTAGAACTCATTATGTAAGCGTCTGCAAAAAAAGCTTTGCGAAATATAAGATTGATATCCGCTCTGGTTAATCCGGGCGCGTCCCGGTCTAAATATTTATATTCGCCGTTTTTTAAAAGAGCAGGCACTCCAATCTGCTTAAGAGTCATTGAACCGCCGCAGGCTATGGTGTCGCCCGGCTTTATAAGGCTTTTGATGATTTTAAGCGCAGCGTCCTTATCGTGCGCATAATATGCCTCCATATTGTTATTTCGCAGCGCTTCAAGCAGTTCTGAATATTTTTCCACATAATCATCTCCCATATAATATATTATCACACAAATTGCTAATAATATCAACATTATTTTTTTATAAATAATCTGCAAACAAGGCGGCTGTGCATATTGATACGGGTTCAAAGGCATAATAAATTATGCTGAGCGTTTACCATTCGTTTACAATGAAAGATAAGCGTGTGTTTTTATAAAACCGGCTGCAATATTTATAATATGAAAGGAACAGGATAAATGTTCAACGTTCTTTTGCGAGCTTTTTTTATGTTCATTATGGTGTTTTTCCTTATAAGGCTTATGGGGAAGCGACAGGTGGGCGAGCTTCAGCCTTATGAGTTTGTTATAACGATGATGACGGCCGATTTGGCTACCATTCCGCTGAGCGATTTATCCCTGCCTTTGGCCTGGGGAATAATAGGCATTCTGGTTTTATCCTTCTGCCAGCTTCTTATTTCGGTATTAAGTCTTAAATCGGCGCGTATGAGAAAATTCTTCTGCGGCCGTGCCTGCGTGCTTATAGAGCACGGAGTTATTCAGGAACGGGAGCTGGCTCATTTAAGGTATAATCTGAATGATTTGCTGGAGCAGCTTAGGACGAAGGACGTATTTGATATTTCCACCGTCAATTATGCAATTTTGGAGACTAATGGGGAATTAAGCGTGCTTTTGAATAAAGAGGACATGCCTCCAAGCTGTGATGAAATGGAGGTTATGGGAAAGCCGACTGAAATGGGCATAACCTTTATTTCGGATGGAAGGACTATTACGGATAATCTGGTAAAGGCGCAGAAGGAGGATAAGTGGCTGGAAAAGCATATAAAGAGCGCGGGCTTTGAAACGCCAGGAGAAATATTGCTCGCGCAGTATATTCCTAAGCAGCAGCTTTTTTTACAGGGGCGAGCGCCTAAAGAACGAGTCTGCGTAATTAAGATTAAGGATTAGGAGGGAGAAGGAATGAAGAACATATTGGCGATTGCAGTTATTTTTGTATTCATGATAGGCGCCTGCCTAGCTCTGGATATTTATATTCAAAATTCGCTTGAGGAATTATCAGCTTCGGTAGAAAAAATGCAGCAGAATAATAATATGGAATCTGTCCGTGAATTTGAGAAGCTTTGGGAAAAGCATGAGGCGGGCTGGCTGATGGTCATGAAACACAGCGAAGCGGACGAGATAAGCGAGCATGTCATGACAATGAAAAAGCATCTTGAGCAGGGGGAGATGAAAGGATATTATCTGGAACTGGAGCTTTTAAAGAGACATTTAGAGGATATGCCTGAGCATATAAAATTATCATTAAAGAATTTTCTTTAAAATCTGCCAAAACTCCGTTATATATCTTGGCTTTTATTGAGGCAAAATGCATTAATTGAAGGGATTATAGCAGTAAAGCGATTAATAAAGCACACGATTGCAGACAAGACCTTTACAATGAACAACAATATTCGCGCAATAAGTCTCCTAATATTTAAGCAGAGTCCTTAATAAGGGAGGATAATAAATATGGTTATAACGGACAAGCCCGGCAGGCTTAAGGTGCAATGGATAAGATATGTTATTTTGGGCGTGGTCTGCGCGCTGTTGAGCTGGTGCGCGCTTGTTGAACAGCTCAGGCCTTTAGGTCCGGTGCTGCTTTGCGCAGTAATAGATAATAGAAAATATTTTGCATGCGCGTTTGCAGGAGCGCTTTTAGGCGCGGTATTGGCGGGCTTTGATTGGGCGGCGGTTGCCCTGAACTGCTTGCCGGTTATTATAACGGCTTTGCTTTTATTGCTTTTAACTTATCTGGGCCGAAAAAAATACATATATAAATGCGGGGCGGTATTGACTGCATACGGGCTGACCGCAGTTATAGCTCCTGCCGTACAGTATGATTATATACTTTTGGCTCTGAACGCTGCCGCCGCCTGCGGATTGATACCGCTGGCTCAAACCTGCGTCGGCCTGTTAAAAACGGGCGTGCGCAAAAAGGAGAGGCTGTCTCCCAGAGAGCTGGTGAGCCTGAATATAGGTATCTGTCTGGCAATACTTGCTCTTCCGCATTTTGAAATTATAGGGCTTTCGCCTGTTGCTGTTTTGGGCTGCGCCTATATAGTTTTATCTGGAGTGCTGCTGGGCGCAGGCGGCGGTGCGGCTGCTGGCAGCCTGCTTGCTTTCTTGGCGGCCTTTAAGACGGGTTCCTATGAATTAGCGCTTGTTTTTGCTTCGGGCGGCATGCTTGCGGGCCTGCTTAAGGATATGCGCCGCGCAGGGCCGCCGCTGGGCATGCTTATGGCCGATATTATATTTACTCTTATGCTTAGACGGGATATAATGCCGATATTGTCAGTTCAGGCTCTTATTATAGGGGCCCTGCCGGTTATTTTAATGCCTGAAAACATTTACATAAAGCTTTGCGCGCTGTTTGCCTCCTCTCGGACCGGGATTAATTTAGCGGTGCGCTTAAAGGAGGAGAATGCGCAGAAATTAAGCGAGATAAGCGGCGTTCTGGCTGATGTAGGCAGGATTTTTAAAAGCTCCCAGACGGACGCTGCCGCGCGCAAGGCGGCGCTTTGCGGCATAGCGGCCAGCGAGGTTTGCTCGCAGTGCGATAAATACGATTACTGCTGGAGAAGCAGATATGCCGATACATATGGAGACTTTAAGCAGCTGGCGGCGCTGGTATATGTCGTTGGAACGGTTTCTCCCTGCGATGTGCCGGTGCCTCTTAAGGGCCGGTGCCATTATTGGGTACAAGTGCTTATAAGCATGAATACCCATAATGAACTGCTTTTAGGGGAGGAGACGGAAAAGAAGGAGAGCACTATAGCGCTTGAATGCGAGAGCATATCGCGCATGCTGGACGCTTTGACTGCGGAAAATCTTACCGAGGCTGAATATGACGAAAAGCTGGAGGGCGAATTGGCAAGCGCGCTTAAAGAGCGCGGAATAGAAACCAGAGAGGTTATATGCCGTAAAAGCGGCGCTCAGACTGAGATTAAAGTGGTGCGTCCGGCATGCCGGTCGGGCAGGGAATGCTCTTCGGCAATATTATCCGAATTAAAAAGGCTCACGGGCGTACAGTTTATCTGCGATTACAGGAAATGCAACGCTGTGGGCGAAAAATGCGTATGCAGCTTTATACCGCTGCCCCGGCTGCGCGTTTCGGGCTATGCGGCTCGGCAGAAAAAGGAGGGAGAGCGAGTATGCGGGGACACCTTTGCGCTCAAGCCGATAAAGGGCGGAAAATATCTTGCCGCTATAAGCGATGGCATGGGCAGCGGTTCAGGCGCTTTAGCGGAGAGCGAACGGGCGGTTTCTCTGGCCGAAACTCTGCTGGAGGGCGGAATGGATTCTGCGTCCTCTTATTCGCTTATTAATCAGCTGTTGTATTTGGGCAGTCAGAAGGAAAGCTATTCAACTCTTGACGCCTGCGTGCTGGATCTTAACGACGGGGTGATGGAATGGGGGAAGATAGGTGCATGTCCAGGATATATTTTGCGGGAGGGGAAGGCAATAAGCTATGAATGCGCTTCTTTGCCTGCCGGGATAGTGGACAGCGTGCATCCGGGCATAATAAAGAAGCTTATAAGAAGCGGAGACGTTATAATATTGGTCAGCGACGGCGTATACGACGCTTTGTCCGGCGCTCAGGACGGGATAAAGAGCTATTTGGAGGATAATGAAGAGCTGGATTCAGAAAATCTGGCCAAGGGACTTATTGAAAAAGCGCTTGAAGCTTATTCAGGGCAGGCTAAGGACGATATGACAGCCCTGGCAATAAGAATAAGCGCTTAATATCGCCTGGCAGCTAATCCAAAAGCTCTCAAGCTAATAAAAAACAAAGGCGAAAGTAATTAGCCGAGTTGCGGTAACGAAGTATTTATGTAGAGCGGCGGTATAGCCGAAAGGCTGTGCCGTCGCTTTGCGTTTTTAGGCTGTTTTTTCTTTCGGTTTTGCATACCGAGTCTGCCGTCGAGGGCAACCCAATCTTCATCGGCAATATTGATAATACCCGCAGCCTTGTAGTAAATCTCAATCTTCTGCTTTCTGTGGCCGCTGCTCTTGTCCGGAGCGTGCACCACGATTTTGTCAACCAAATCGTTCAGGATTTTCGCCGTGAGTTCTTGGGGTTCAGTATATTTACGAATATTCTTCAGAAGCTGCTGAAGGTCGTGCTGTTCCTGCTCGCCGCTGTCAATCAGCTCCTGCAAATCAAGGATGGCCATTTTGACGTCCTTCTGCTCTGTTTCATACTCGGAAGAAAGCTTGTCAAACCGCTCCGCCGACAGCCTGCCCGACACCATATCCTCATAGATTCGCTTGAACAGCGTATCCAAATCCTCATCCCGGCGTTTGAGCGTTACAATATCTGCCTTTGCCTTTTCAACGGATAATTTTCGTTCTGCATTGGCTTTTTCCATTTCCTTTTTGACAAAGGACGCTTCAAACTGCTGGATATAGGACAGCACGCCCTGAATATGCCGGAACACAAGCCGATTTAAGATAACTGCCCGGATATAATGCCCCGTGCAGGTTCCCGTATTGCTGCGGTAGCTGGCGCATACAAAGCATTCCTGACTTTCCTTATGGGAATGGGAAGTCTGAAAATAAAGCTTGGCCCCGCAGTCCGCACAGAACACCTTGCCTGAAAAGATACTGATTTTTCCCGTTGCGGTAGGGCGGCGTTTGTGCTGCGGATTTCCTGTACCGTCTCAAAAATATGCCTGTCAACAATGGCAGAGTGGGTATCCTCAAATATCCGGCGGTTTTCCTTGTCATTCCACACACGCTTTTTGCTGCGGTAATTCTTAGAGGCCGTCTTGAAGTTTTCGGTATGCCCGATATATTCCAGCTTCTCTAAAATCCCCGCAACGGTTTTCTGCGCCCATTTGTACGGCTCGGCAGGAAGCAGTTTTTCATCCTTCTGTGCCTTGTACGCCGTTGGAGTCAGCACTTTTTCCGCTTTCAGCTTCTTAGCAATCTGCGTAGGCCTAAGCCCGTCATAGCACAGCTTGAAGATATACCGCACGGTTTGCGCCGCTTCTTCGTCAATCAGCCATTTGTCCCTATCTTCGGTGTCTTTGATAAATCCAAATGGCGGATTGGTAGTCAGGTGATTTCCGCTTTCGCCCTTCATTCGGAAGGTAGATTTGATTTTCTTGGCGGTATCTCTGGCATAGAGTTCATTGCAGAAGTTGCGGATCGGCGTCATGTCAAATTCCGTTTGTACGGCGGAATCTACATTGTCGTTGACAGCGATAAACCGCACATCATTTTCGGGGAAAACAATGTCCGTATACATCCCAACCTGCAAATAGTTCCTGCCAAGCCGGGACATATCTTTGACGATAACCGTTCCTGCCTTGCCGCTTTCAATCAGCTGTTCCATTTCCCGGAAAGACGGACGGTCGAAGTTCGTCCCGGAATAGCCGTCATCGACAAAAAATTGCAGATGTTTGAAGCCGTGCTTTCTCGCATATTCCTTTAACAGCGCCTTTTGGTTGACGATATCCTGCCTGAAGGAGGAAACGCTGCCGGCCTTAACGTATACTATTTGAGTCGCGCCGCTGCTAAAGCGCTGCTGGAGCAGCTCGGCTATAAGCTTTGCGGACTGACTGGTTTCAACAAGCTGTCTGCTTATAAACCCGGCCAGCTCTTCGTCGGTAAGAGGGGTGCGCCGCGTGAGCCGGGCGTATTTTTTGTCTGAAATCAGCTTTTTATCGTTAAGCATAGCCCAGTATTCCCGCATTTTACCTCGCACTTCATCCGACAGGGGATAGCTATCTCCCTTTTTAGCGTTGAGCGTGCGTTTTACCAGCACCCTGTTATCCAGGCTGTCGTCCTTGGTGACGCTTTGAGGATAGATATGGTCTATATCATAATTAGTTTCCAGCTCAGTAATTTCTATGCTTTCGCCGCTGTACATGCATTTGCCCAGCTGTGTATAATAAAGATATAATTTATCCCGGCGCAGCTCGGCGTCTGTTCGGCCGGAAAGGCTCTGGAACAGCGGGTTTGCTTCCTCGCCGCATTTTTTGTACAAATCAAGTAAACGCTCTTTACGCGAGGAGGCGGGGCTTTTATCTCCTTCTCCACGTGTAGTTTCAATAAATATGCGTTTGGGAGGGCGCTTTAATATTTGCCCTATTTCGCCCGCTATAGCTATTGCCTGCCGGACGGCCCGCCTGATTGCGGGAGGCGCGTAGCTTTGGTCCAGATAGTCCTGAAGCGTATAGCTTATTTTGTCGCTGTTCGCTTTAATATATTCTTCAAGCGCTGAACTGAAGGTATAGCGGCGGCTTAAAAGCTCCATGAGATTATCGTTGGTTTTCCAGAGCGCGTCTAAAATATTCATGCATTCGCCTGTAGTTTTGTCAATATGATAAATCTGCGTAAGAAATTCCTTTGAGAGCCGTCCCCAGCCGTCAAATTTCATATTCATAACCTTTTGCCGCTCGTCCTTATTAAGCAGGCCGGAGTAGGTTCGGGCGATATATCCTTCCAGCAGCTTTTTATCCTCTTTAAAGAGGGTAATGCGTTTTATAAGGTCCTCGGCCGCCGCTTTTCCGCCAGGTCGCTCGAGCAGCCATTTAAATGCGCGCGTTGACGCCAATTCAGAGCGGATATCGCCGTCTATCCCGCTTAGAATCCAATCTTGTTCAATTAGTCCTTCGGAGAGCAGATAGCTTTTAATATTGCGGCCCTTGCCCAGTACCAGGTGTTCGTTGAATATTTTCTGCTTTATTTCCACAGGCGGCTTCTGACCGTTAATTCTTAAATTATTCAATTGGTTCAGGGCGGCGAACCGGCTGTAAAGCAGCGAATTTTTAGGCAGGACGTCCTGGCGGGTATAGCTGCATTTTGCGGTCATTCGAGTTATAAAGCTTTCGGCGCACTTTTCCAGGTTGACCTTCTCCTCAAAATTCCATGGGTATATTCTGCCCTGGCTTGTTCTGGTTATCCAGCTGTAGGGAGAATTCTCGTTTAACGGCCCTACATAGTAGGGTATGCGGAAAAGGAACATGCGGATTATCTCCTGCGAGCGAGTAAGGCCGCTTGAATGGGTTTCATTTAAAAAGGGCAGATAGGCCGCCGCTTTTTCCAGAATGCGCCTAAGCTCCATCTCGTGCAGCTGGTGGGGGATTACTCCATTATCCTTTGTAACCTGCTTGGGCAGAAATTCTCCATTATCCAGCTGAGCGTTTATTAGGCTGATTTCTTCTGTTTGAGACAATTGAGACAGCGCTTTTTTTAAATAGCTTTTAAACTCGTCATAGCTGCATTGATGTTTGCTCGCACCATGACCTGAATAAGCGGGGTAATTATTGAGCGTATCATTATTTTTTCGGAAAACCTCGTTATAAAGCTCGCAGCCGCCCGTTTGGCGTATTATGCGCTTTAATTGCTTCAGGTCGCTTCGGTGCTTTTCATACAGCCTTATTTTTGCTGCGGAAATAGAAGTTTCACCGCCTAATATCCCGGCAAGCAGCGTCCAGTCGTATATTTGCTTTACGCATATAATTAGTTGGATTTTTTCCTCCGGCGTTTCCTTGAGCTTAGGCTCAAGCTGTTCCCAATCATCTTTAAGGCATACGCTTGTTTTTTCGTCCTCAATTTCTTCTCCGTATAAATCCTTTAGTTTTACTGTGCCGCCCGCCGCAAGCTTGAGGATACTGTTCAGCTGCTTTGCATTTTTAGGAATATCTAATTTTTTCAGTAAAGCTTCATGCTTTTGATTTATCCTTAAGGCTTTATCCGTTAAAATATCAGATAAAACTGCCGCCGTGTTGCAAGCCTCTATGTCAAACAGGCGGTGCGCGACGGACTTGCAGTCGTCTGCATTCTGCGATTGGGAGGCTGAAAAAGCGTAATTTTCCAGCCATGCATTAAGACGCGCTAGACTCTCCTTAAGCGCACCGGGGCCGGTGAAGTTCTGGTTAAAGTCGTCCGTTTCCGAGGAGGCGCTTTCAACCTGCCCGGCGCTGTTCTGCGATATATTCAGGCCGTCAAACAGAAAGTGGCCCCGGTGCTTGAATATATGATGCAGCGCCAAAAATACCAGGCGGGCGTCAAAGGCGCGCTCTTCAGTCATAAGAGCATAGCGCAGGTGATAAATTGTGGGGTATGTTTTATAAAAGTCCCGGTCGGTATAATCCGGGCCGGAAAAAATTATGTGCTTACCAACAGGCCGGCCGCCGTTAAGCCGGGCTTTATCGTTGGAATCATATTTGCTCAGCTTCAGCCGCTGGAAAAAGGCCGGGTCTATTTTTGAAATTTCCGGCGAGAACACCTCCTCCAGCCATTGCAGCCGCTGCTGTGAGCGCTCCTGGCGCCGGCGGGCTGTACGGAAGGAGCGCCTGTCTGCGGCGCTTTGAGCCGGGTCAAAAAGACGCGCGCCCCAAAGCGACTTACCATTGCATTTTAATAGGTTGTATTGAGTGTCTGTAACCGCCCAGCCTACCGAATTGGTTCCTACGTCTAAGCCAATAAAGTATTCTTCCTGCATAATTTTCCTCCCGCTGCCTTAAGATAGGCTTTACATATATTTTTTAAAATTAGCTATTGACAAATTTTTATTTTGCGTTATACTATATACAGGTTTTAGGCTACCATCTAAAACAACACAACGCGTTCAAATACGGCTTAGCCAAAATCGTTGGTATTATCCAACCTCACATTGTGTGATTAAGAGGCTCGTGCAAACGGGCTTTTTTAATTTTTATCTGCATTTGTGTGCAGCAGCTAATGGCTTTTATTAAAACGCTGGAGATTAAGAACTTCAAAATTTCTCCAATTTATTCTATTATATCATATAAATCTTTATGATTCAATATAATGGAGTAATATTTTATATTTAGCCCTGAAATTTACATAAAGTAAAAATGTTAAATATTGAAATAATATAGAATTATAAAATTATATTACTACAGGTGAAAATGGCCGTTGCTGCGGCTTTTTAACTCGCGTTCTTATTTTACGGCAACAATAAAAAACAGGACGATTTTACAATAAGAGCTATTTATGCAGTAAAAAACCATGTAAAAAATTTACCCTTAATTTCTAATCCTTTTTTCGGTAATTTTAAGGGTCGATGCTTTTTATGTTACGGGATATATTTTTCTTATTGACAATTATTCATTGTTGCGCTAAAATACATAAGTCAGCTAAGTTAAGTTTGTTTATCTGGGTGTGGCGCAGTTTGGTAGCGTGCTTGAATGGGGTTCAAGAGGCCGGAGGTTCGAATCCTCTCACCCAGACCATGAAAGAACATCGAAACTTTATGTTTTCGATGTTTTTTTAATATTTCATACCCTCAGTTTACAAGAAAGACGGTCAGAAGGCATAAAATCTGCGTTCTGCGGCGTTGTTTTGATTCCAAGTAGCCCGGTGCATTTCCCGTTCAAACGCGTTTTACCCGGCGCAAATTTTATGTCTTCTGACTCTGCGGCCGCAAAAAAAGAATTTCTTCATTTTCAAAGCGGACCAGGAAAGCGTTATTTATGAGTGCGCTGATTGAGGATAACGCAGAAAATGAAGGAATTATCCCGTTTTGAGGCGTGTAGTTCCTTGTAAACTGAGGGTAGATAAGTGTAAAGTTAAAGAGAACGCTATTCTTTTAAAACGCAGTAGGAGCTTAATGCCGGATATAGCATGTTGGATTTTTCATTAGTTTTTGGGTACAGGGGAGGGGAAGGGTTAGGATGAAACGGAGCTTGAGAACCGGGCTGATATTAGGCGCGGCGGTTATTGCAATAGCGTTATGCTGCCTGTTGTTCATTAAGAGCCCTGAAAGCAGCATTGTTGCAATTATACAGGATGGGCGCGAATTATATAGACTGGATCTTGCGCGAGAGGAGGATAGGACTATTCAGGTGGAATATAACGGCAGAATAAATATAATTGAAATTAAAGGACACAGAATTCGCATAGCCGCAGCCGACTGTCCGGATAATACCTGCGTAAAGACTGGATGGCTGGAACAGGCTCCTATTATTTGTTTGCCTAACCGGCTGGTAATTCAATATGCAGATTAGATACAATTAAAATAGTATAAATAAATATTATAGATAAGTATTTGCTATAAGTATTGGACATGCTTTTAAAATCTTTTATAATAAAATAGGCAATAAAATCAAAGTATAATGCGCTGCAAGGGAACAGCATTTATTGAGAGAAAGACGCATTCAGAACGAGCAGTTTCTTATAAACTGATATATCGTTTATGGAAAAATATAATTAATCTGTATTTAAATTTATTGCAGTATATGCTTTTAAGGGAGAGGGAAATATGTTTGATTCTTCGCTGGCATATCCGGCTTTAAAGCGCGGAAAAGGGCTGCGCCGTAAAACGGCGGAAATTATATGCATGTGCCTTGCTGTTGCGTTTGTTTCAGCGTGCGGCGTTCAATCGAGGGAAACCGTTTTGCCGCAGACGCAGGGCGCGGGTGAAAAGCATATGTCTCCTGCGGCGGTTGCTTCAGCCGTTTCAGAGACGACTGAAACAGCTAACGAAGATACGTCTGCAGTATCAGCCGAGGCGGGGATGCAGGAAACTGCTCAGGCCAAGCGTATAAGGGTGCGCTTTGGCGGGCATACGGTAATTTATGAATTAAACGGCAGCCGTGCGGCGGAGTCGCTTTGGGCGCAGCTTCCTCTTACTCTGGAGGCGGAGAATTTCAGCAATAACGAGAAAATATTTTATCCGCCTGAGGAATTAAACACCGCTCAAACTCCGCTGGCTGAGGGCGGAGAGGGGGTTTTGGCTTATTACGCTCCATGGGGAGATGTAGTTATGTTTTATGGGGAGTTTAATCGCAATTCCTCTTTATTTGAATTGGGGCATGCGGTTTCGGGCAGAGAATGGATTGCAGATATTTCAGGCGTTATTACAATAGAGGCTGAGGAATAAATTATAAATTATCGGCATTGCTTTTAATGAATGAGCAGGGCATTTCAGGCTGCTGCATCAGGTTCAAGCAGGAACGCGGCGGCGCGCTTATTCGGCTTAAACCGCTTAAGTTAAATGAATGCTTTTGGAAGGAGCAGAATGGATATGAAAATTAATGACGGTGCACAGTTTGAGATGCAGAATATATTTGGGCTGGGCAGGGAAAATTCAGCTTTTGCACAGTATTTTACTGGACGGTCGTATCTTAATCCGCTTACCGTACCCGGAGAATGCGCAGTATTTTTAGCTAATGTGACTTTTGAGCCGGGCTGCCGCAATAATTGGCATATACACCGAGCGAGTAGAGGAGGCGGGCAGCTGCTTATATGCACGGCCGGCAGCGGCTGGTATCAGGAGGCGGGCCGACCTGCTGTGAGTTTGGAGCCGGGAATGTGCATAACTATTCCGGCTAACGTCAAGCATTGGCATGGCGCGAAAAAGGACAGCTGGTTTGCTCATATAGCGGTAGAGGTGCCGGGGGAGGATACCTCGAATCAATGGCTGGAAGAGGTAGACAATACAATTTATGATAGCCTTGAATAGAGTAATAATTTAAGCTATTAGAATATGTTTTCTGTGTTTTGCCAAAAAGTTTATTGTATACCGGCGGCAATTAAATATATTTTTGAAAGGCGGCTTGAAAATGGATTATCATAAAACAGACCCGGAATTTGCTGAAATTATAGAACGTTTTGCGTTGGACGAGGCGGTTAACCAAAAGGGCCAGGAGCTGGCGGAGGATATCAGGCTGCTTGTTATTATGGCCGCGCTTATGGGCTGCCAGGGGCTGAAGACGTTTAGGAAAGTACTGCCTGAGGCGCTTCAGAGCGGGCTGACGCCTGTTATGATTAAAGAGCTTGTTTATCAATCGGCGGCTTATTTAGGCTTAGGCAGGACATTGCCCTTTTTGGACGCGGTAAACGAATATTTATCGGCGCAGGGCCTGCCTGTCAGCCAGCCAATTCAGGGCACAGCCAATCCGCAGAATCGTTTGGAAAAGGGCTTCGGAGTTCAGGCGGAGATTTTTGGCAGCCATATGAAAGAGGCATGGAAAAATGGGCATATTAATTATTGGCTTGCGGCCAACTGCTTTGGAGACTATTATACCCGGCGCGGGCTGACTCTTGCGCAGAGAGAGCTTATTACCTTTTGCTTTTTGGCGGCGCAGGGCGGCTGCGAGCCGCAGCTTACTGCTCATGCGGCCGGCAATATGAATTTGGGTACGGACAGAGATTATCTTATAAGAGTGGTTTCTCAAATTCTGCCTTATATAGGCTATCCGAGAAGCCTGAATGCGATTAGCTGCGTGAATAAGGCGGCTGAGGAGAGAAAATAGCCGTTTGCCTGCCGGCGCCGCTATATAGCGCGCTTAAAGCTTTTTTATTCGGTATTAGCCGACAGCTTTATTCAGGGTTAGCTCGAGGCGGGGACGCCTGGTCTGCATCAATCTTAGACGGGGGAGTTTTGCGGCTGTTATCTGGGAGGGTTTCGGAAAGAGTCTCGCATTTCCAAATCACGGCGCTGTCTCCAGGCTCCAATATAACCCCTCCGCGCGGAATGACGGTGCGGCCGTTTTTCTTTTTTACCGCTATTATGAGAGTGTCGGCGGGCAGAGTAATTTCCCGAATATGTTTATTGGCCCATTTGTGCCGTGAGTTTATTTCTATTTCATTTAGTTCGGCAGCAGAATCATCCTTGTATTTTTCGCCGCTTAAAACCAGTATATCGCCCGCCTTGATACGGGTGCGGCCGTTAGGCAGGATAGTTTTATTGCCGCGCTTTATCATTACTACAAGTATATCTAATGCCAGTTTAAGCTCGGCTATTGTTTTTCCTGCCCAGGAATGATTTTTTGTGATTTTAGTTTTTATAAGCTGCAGCTCCTCGTCCTCCTGGTAGTCGTTAAAGGTGCGCAGCACGCTGCCGCTGGATTCAACCATTTTCAGCCGTTTGGCGGCAAGAGGCAGAAGCGCGCCCTGTAAGCCTACCGAAAGCAGGCAAGCGAAAAAAACGATATGAAACAGGTCTCGTTCGGCATATGGACTGTTTACAGTAGCCATGATGGCGAATACTATGGAGGATGCGCCGCGAAGTCCCGCAAAGGAGATAAGCAGCTGCTGGTTTATAGGGCATTTAGCGGGCGAGAGCAGAGCAAATACTGCGGCGGGCCTTGCGATAAAGGTTAAAAACAGCGCAATGGCCAGAGAAGGCAGAATTATTTCAGGCAACTGCGAGGGAAAGGCGAGCAGGCCGAGCAGGAAAAAAACTACTATCTGCGCTAGATTGGTAACGCCGTCAAAAAAATGCACTAGGGGAGCCTTATTTTTGATTTTGCTGTTGCCAAGGATGATGCCGGCGATATATACGGCAAGATATCCGTTTCCTCCGGTTATTGAACAGACGGCGTAGGCCAGCAGGGCTATGGCCAGTACAAAAAGGGTGTCCATGCCTCCTATATAAAAATTTATGCGCTTAAGCAGCCATACAGCCGCCAGGGCCAGAACCGCGCCTATAACAGCGCCGTAAACCAGCTGAGCGAAAAGCATATAAGCGACCGAGCCTGCGCTGGAGCTGCCCGACATAAGGGTAAGGCAGGTGATAGTCAGCATATAGGCGAAAGGATCGTTGCTTCCGCTTTCTACTTCCAGCAGAGACGCGGTGTTGTATTTTAGATTGAGCTTTTTTTGGCGCAGAATTGCAAATACCGAAGCGGCGTCGGTAGAGCTTATAACAGAGCCGATAAGAAAGCTTTCCAGCCATTCAAAGCCTAAGGCCAGACGGCAGAAAAGGCCGGTCAGCAGGGCTGTGGCCGCTACTCCAAGAGTGGAAAGTGCTATGGCCTTTCCTGCAACGGGGCGGGCATGCTTCCAGTTAGTGCCGAAGCCGCCGTAAAACATTATTATTATAAGCGCATATGAGCATATTTGCTCGGCAAAGGTATAATTGTCGAATGGAATTTTAAAAATGCCGTCCGAGCCGAACAGCATTCCTAAAAGTATAAACATTAAAAGAGAGGGCAGACCCAGCTTATAAGAAAGCTTTCCGGCGGCTATGCATATAACTATTATTAAGGAAATTAAAAGAAGCGCCATGGCCGTCCTCCTGTTATTAATTAGTTTTTGGCCGGCTGAAAAGTACAAGCTGGAATTATCCGGCGCGCCTCGCATTATAAGCGTTTTTGCTTACGGCGGCGAGTGCTGCTGGATTGCTTGAGACAGGCCGCAGCATAAAGTAATTTATTTTCTTCGGTATTGAAATATTCAATATATCTGAAAAATAGGTCCTCCAATAAATAAAAACTTATTTTAATAATATCATGGGAAAGCTGAATTTGTCAAACCAGCCCCTGAAGGGCAGAAAAAATAAGTTCGGATATGCTTTAAAAACCATAAAGGTCTGCGGTTATAGCTGTTGCTTAATCAGGAGGGGGAGAGAGGATAAGCATAATTATTATGGCTTGGGAAAAGCCCATGAGCGGTACGCAGCAGGCTCATGGGCTTTTCATTAAGGCTTTTTAAGTTTTATTTGCTCAGTCCGCTGAGATAGTCTTCGGGATTAAGTGCTTTTTCTACTTCTTGTCCGTCCTTGGTTTCAGTCTGGACGACTTCAAAGTGCAGGTGATTGCCTTCGGCGCTTTCGTTGATTGCGCTGTTGCCCGCCTTGCCTATTACCTGTCCGCGCTGCACCTTATCGCCGGCTTTAAGGTTTTCGGTGATGCTGCCTAAGGAAGCGTAAACCGTCTTAAGCCCGCCGGCATGGGAGATAACTACCTTATTGCCCATTAATGGGTCGCTTTCGGCGCTTACTACCGTGCCGTCCAGAACGGAGAATACTTCATCTCCCTCGTCGCAGATAATGTCAACTCCAGCATGCGTGCTCCACATGTTGAGTGTTTCTGAATATACCAGCGATTCAACAGCGTGTCCCTTAGCCAGCTTAGAGGAATTTACGGGATTGTGCATGGAGATTTCTACATCGCCGTTTCCGCTGGCAGGCTTTTCCGTCTGCGTGGACTGGGGAGCGGTAGGCCGTGCAGTAGACGGAACGGTGGGCTTGACGGTCGCTTTAGCGGTTTGCTGGACTGCGGCCGTATTTTTAGGCTGTTCCACCTCGCTGCTGGGCTGTTTATCCCCGGTAAGCGCTACTGCGCAGGTAATTCCGATTGCCGCTACGCAAACGAATACAACTGCGTACAAGCCCTGCTTACCCAAAAGCTTGCTTATGGATTTCTTTTCTCTTTCGGATTTGTCCTTTATTGGTCCAAGATTCATTATAAACACCTCCAACGCTATTTTGGCCAATATATGGGGGCTTCATACACCGAGCGTTTAAAAATTATAATATTTTTTATACATCCCGTTGACAAAAACCCTTATTCTGGTTATAGTGTTTTCAAAATCGCGGGTATTATTCAGTAATTATAAATTTTTATTTTTCGGAGGCGGTTAAATGAAATTTGAGGAAAAAACGCTGTCCCAGGATTATCTTTATAGGGGTAAAATAATAAATCTGCGCCGTGATACAGTTGCTTTGGCTAACGGACGGGAAGCGCTTAGGGAGGTAGTGGAGCATCCGGGCGGCGTATGCGTTGCGGCTTTGACCGGCCAGGGAGAGGTGCTTATGGTGGAGCAGTTCAGGTATCCATATAGAAAAGCTCTGCTGGAGCTGCCTGCGGGAAAGCTGGAAAAGGGAGAAGAACCTGAGATATGCGGCAGAAGAGAACTGTCCGAGGAGACGGGCGCTCGGGCGGAAAAATTTATATCTTTAGGTCAGCTATATCCTTCTCCAGGCTATTGCGCTGAAATAATTCATATTTACGCGGCGTTGGGTCTGAGTTTTGGCAAACAGGCGTTAGACGAGGACGAGTTTCTTGATGTAAAACGAATTAAATTAGAGGACGCCGTTAATATGGTATTGGAGAACAGTATTAAGGATGCTAAAACCCAGGCCGCGCTGCTTAAGCTCTATCTGTTCAGGGACAGGCTTTTTTAACCGGCGTCTATTCCACGCGGATGGATAAATTGATTTTTCAGGGCGCTATGCGTCCTTTTATTTTTAAAATATCTACTTTATAATGCGATTGCTATTGCTTTGTCGGGTAAAATAAAGTAAAATACAAGAATGTTAGTGTGCAGGGAATAAAGGTATAATGCGGGTAAAAGCTTAATTTGCGTTCCGCGCTGCCCTTGTTCGTGTACGCCGCGCCGCTATGTTTTCGTATACGTCCGGCCTTATGCTGTTCAAGCGCGCTTTACTGGGCGCAAATTCAATCTTTTTTTGATTTTGCGAACCTTGATTTTGGCCATTGTCTGCTTTGCAGGCAGACGAAAATGGCTCATTGAGAGCGCGTTGCGTAAGAAAGACGCGGACATGGCAAATGGATAAAAGCTGAAGCGCAGCTATCCTTTGTACGCTAACGCCGGTTTTGCAGAATTTTAACGTATACACGAGCGAAAGGAAGTATCATATGGGCAAAATAACACAGGAATTAAGCTGGGAGGAATTAGAACGCTTTTCGCCCCGGGATGGCAAGTATCTTTATCTGCTGGGCGGGATTTATTCGCCTGACAAGGGGTGTCCTGACTGGGGTTCAAATAAGGATGAGGATACGTATTATCCGGGAGACTGCGCCGGCAAGCTGGTTATAACTTATTTAAACGGCCAGAGCGCGGAGGTGCCTTTGATTTTTGGCTATACCCTCTGGTTTGCCAAGCATTTCAGCGACGGGCAGGCTCCGTTTCTGGGCAGGGACAGTTCCCCCAGACTGCGCGGACTGCTTGAAAGCACCCTTTGTCTTAAGGGAGGCATGGAGGCTCAAAGCCCTTATATTCTATGCGTGCGCCTTAGCGGCGGAACGGTTAAGAAAATAGATGTGATGCCCAATCCGGATAAAAAAGGAAGGCCGGTTTATACTCATTTTGCGCTTACTCAAAATATTGCGGATGATTTTTTTGCCGGGCATGCTATTGACGCGCAGGAGCCGCTGCCCGCTAAAATAACTGAAGCTCTCTCGGAAATTGTCTATTCGCTGTTTACGTTTGACCCTCAGGATTATATTCTGCTGCCGCGTTTTGAATTTCCCAAGGATTACAGCGGTCCGCGGGTGCGCTTTATGGGAAACGCCTTTGCCGATATTGCCACGGGAGTTTTTTATGAGAATATGGATAAAATATATCATAAAATAGGCGAGGACGGCAAGGTGCATGAGAGCAGCTATATGGCTCCAAGCTGGCGGTATGACGGCTTTGGGACATGGAGGGAGGGGGCCAACAGCTATTATGAACAGATGTGGACACGCAATCATCACAGCATAACTGTTCTTTCCCGCCTGGGATTTAGAGAAAAGGCGGATAAGGCGCTGGAATACAGCCAGAACTGCATGATGTATTTTAAGCGGGAAAAGCTTACTCTCGGCGGCAAGCCCATTCCGGGCCATTGGACGGCGGTATGTGATGATCCGATGTATTATTCCAAGGTGCTGCAATATGCCGGCTGGTATACTAAATATACGCGGGAGAAATTTGGAGAAGAATTCCAGAATCTGGGTAATTTTGAAGTGGACGGACATGGCTTCGCCATGCTGGGTATATATAATGTATGGAAAAATGAGGGGAGCAGCGCTGAATACGTCAGGGAACATCTGGAGGAATTATGCGAGCCGGTTAAATTTATTCAGTGGTGCCTGGATAATCCTGAATTGTCCTTCAGCGAGCACGGTCTGCTTTATGGCGAAACGGAGGCGGGCTTATCGGATATTGCCTTTGGCGCTGGGATGAAAATAACCATGTATGGAAATATTGCCTGCTGTCTGGGCGTCAGGGGATATGCGGAAATGGTTTTAACCGCAGGCCTGGACGAGCTTGCTGAACAGTATTTTGCCTTAAGCCGGAAATTGGAAAGGGCTATTTTGAGCTATTTTGTCAAGGAAGGCAAATGGGATTTATTTAACCGCGGCTTTTATCATGATTCCTCGCTGCCTACATATTCGGATTTTGCCGGCTATGACGCGGCGCATGATATTCCGGAAAACTGGTATAAGCTGAGCCTGGATACCTATAAGGATGATTTGAACGATTATATAGGGGATGCTTTTGTGGGCCCGCGCGGAATAGGGTATGACCACAGCATATTTACGCAGACTGCGCTGCTGCTTGACAAGGTGTCCGATTATACGCGCTTAATAGAAAATCTCTGCAAGATATGCTATTCGCCCAGGCTGCCTGAGCCTTATGTAGTTCCTGAGTGCGCCAGCTACAGTCCTTCTAAAAAAATCTTCAGGCGTCAGGGAGATTTGGGAAATTTAGCGCACCAGGCTGAAGTTATGCACACGTTTATGACGGCTATTGGCTTGTGCTCTACTGTTAAAGGGGAGCTTAAATGGCTGCCAAGACTGCCTAAGGGCTGGAATTTTACTGCCGAAGCGCTTCCGCTTCCGGACGGCAGCTCCAAAATAGATTTGAAATATCAATTTCCGGCCGGGGGGCGGCAGAGAGTTTGCATGCGCGCAGAGAAGAGCGTTGAAATGCTTTTCCGAGCCGGTCCGTTTGCGCCTGGCTCGCAAATAGCTTGCTTTGTCAATGGACGCGAGGAAAGCTGTGAAACTGAAATCTGCGGCGAGGGCGCATGGGGAAGAATTAAGCTTAAGCTGGATGCGGGCGCTGAATATTGCATAGAAGCTATAGAAAAGTAATAAAGCGGCGTACTCTGGTTCTGCGGCATAAAACGAAAATAGCGTATTAGTTTTTATGGCGGAGGATTCAGGAGCACTTGTGAGGACGCAGGCAGAGACTAACGCATAAAACGAAGAATATTCCGTTATAAGGCGTGCAATTAGCTGCTTGCTGAGGGCGGATAACACAAATTCGTTTTTGTTATCAATGCCCGCCGCGTCCGCATGGCGGCGTATGGTATCCGGAGCAGGCTGTCTGTGCGTTTATTATAAAAATATACAGAGCGCTTATGAAAAAGCTTAGGCCTCTGCCATTGCGGCAGAGGCCTAAGCTTTTGATTATTATATAAATTTGCTTACCGCTGTTAATCTTCAAGCTTGGGATATTTATCCCTCTTAACATAATGGGTATGCAGCAGCTCATGCGATTTATGACCGCAGGGCTCGCCCAGGAATTCCCTGTATATTTGCTGGACTTCGGAATTCTCATGAGATTTGCGCACGGGCTTGGAACGGTCCTCATCGTAAAGGGCTTTGGCGCGCAGCTCCTTAGGATTGATATTCATAAGCTGGCGTGCGGTAAGGATAGGCTGGCCTCCGCCTGTTACGCAGCCGCCGGGGCAGCCCATAACCTCTATGAAATGATACTGCTTTTCGCCGCTCTTTATTTTTTCCAGCAGCTCTGATGCGTTGCCGGTGCCGTGAGCAACCGCTACATTTACCTGAGTGCCGTTAAGGTCTATAGTGGCTTCCTTTATTCCTTCGGTGCCGCGAACAGCTTCAAATTCAACATTTTCAAGCGTTTTGCCCGTTACTATTTCATAAACCGTGCGCAGCGCGGCTTCCATAACGCCGCCCGTTGCGCCGAATATAACGCCTGCGCCGGTGGATTCTCCCATTAAAGGGTCGAAATCCTCATCGGCAAGATTGGCAAAATCAATTCCGGCGGTTTTAATCATGCGGGCCAGCTCGCGTACTGTCAGCACGGCGTCTACGTCCTGCATGTTGTCATGTCCCAGCTCAGGGCGTCCCGCCTCAAACTTTTTAGCCGTGCAGGGCATTACCGAAACGGTATAGATATTCTTGGGGTCTATGCCGTTTTTCTGAGCGTAATAGGTTTTTATCATGGCTCCTCCCATCTCGTGAGGAGATTTGCAGGTGGAGAGGTTGGGTATAAATTCGGGATAGAAGGTTTCGCAGTATTTAATCCAGCCGGGACTGCAGGAGGTTATCATGGGGAGCACTCCTCCGTTTTTAAGACGGTCTATAAGCTCGGTGCCCTCCTCCATTATGGTAAGGTCGGCCGCCCAGTCGGTGTCAAATACTCTGTCAAAGCCCAGCCGGCGCAGAGCGGCGGCCAGCTTGCCTGTTACGCAGGTTCCTACCGGCATTCCGAATTCTTCGCCCAGAGAAGCGCGTACTGCCGGCGCAGCCTGCACTACTACATGCTTATCCGGGTCTGCCAGCGCGTCCCAAACATAATCTATGCTCTCTTTTTCCCTGAGAGCGCCTACAGGACATGCGGTTATGCATTGGCCGCAGCCTACGCAGGGAGATTGGGGAAGCTTGCGGTCAAAGGCGCATCCGACCTTAGTTTTAAATCCGCGCCCTGAAACTCCGATGGCGCCGATTTTCTGCACGTTGTTGCAGACGGCTACGCAGCGGCGGCACAGTATGCATTTAGAATTGTCGCGCACTATCGCCGGGCTCAATTCGTCTATTTCATGTTCGTTTTTGGAACCCTCAAAACGGTAATCCTTAACTCCCAGCTCCTTGCAGAGGGTCTGAAGCTCGCAGTTTTCCGAGCGCACGCAGGTGGTGCATTCGCGGTTATGGTTGGAAAGGAGCAATTCCAGATTCACTTTGCGCGCCTCGCGCAGCTTGGGGGTATTGGTTTTTACTTCCATGCCTTCGCTTGCCGGCATGACGCAGCTGGCGGCAAGGGCGCGCGCGCCCTTAATTTCCACTAAGCACATGCGGCAGGCGCCTATCTCGTTGATATCCTTGAGATAGCAAAGGGTGGGAATATATATTCCGGCGCTTTTAGCGGCCTCCAGGACGGTTGAGCCCTGGGGCACGCTGACCTTTACGCCGTCTATGGTCAAATTTATCATATTCATTGCCTTTTCCTCCCGTTACTTCTTTTCAATAGCGCCGAAGCGGCATTTTTCCATGCAGGCTCCGCACTTAATGCATTTATCCTGGTCTATGACGAAGGGCTGCTTTATAGTGCCCGAAATAGCGCCTACTGGACATACCTTGGCGCACAGACTGCAGCCTTTGCATTTCTCGGGATTAATCTGTATTCTGGCCAGCTTTTTGCAGTGGCCTGCGGGACAGCGCTTTTCATATATATGCGCTTCGTATTCGTCTCTGAAATATCTCAGAGTGCTCAAAACAGGGTTTGGAGCGGTCTGTCCCAGTCCGCAGAGAGCTGTGGATTTAATATTATAGGCCAGCTCCTCTAATTTTTCAATGTCGCCGTCCCGGCCCTCGCCGTTGGTTATACGCTCGAGTATTTCCAGCATGCGGCGGGTACCTACACGGCAAGGCGTACATTTTCCGCAGGATTCGTCTACGGTAAATTCCAGGAAGAATTTAGCGATATCCACCATGCAGTTATCCTCGTCCATAACTATAAGGCCGCCCGAACCCATCATGGAGCCTATGGCGATAAGGGAATCATAATCAATGGGGGTATCCAGATGGGACGCGGGAATGCAGCCGCCCGAAGGACCGCCCGTCTGAGCCGCTTTAAAGCGCTTGCCGCCCGGTATGCCGCCGCCTATATCGTAAACTATTTCGCGCACGGTCGTACCCATGGGAACTTCAACCAGTCCGGTATTTATTATCTTGCCGCCCAGCGCAAAGACCTTTGTGCCCTTGCTCTTTTCAGTACCCATGGAGGCGAACCATTCGGCGCCGTTGAGGATAATTTGAGGGATGTTGGCATAGGTTTCAACGTTGTTGAGCAGAGTGGGCTTTCCAAAAACACCCTTAACGGCTGGGAAGGGCGGACGGGGACGGGGCTCGCCGCGCTTGCCCTCTATGCTGGTAAGCAATGCAGTTTCTTCGCCGCAGACAAACGCGCCTGCGCCCAGACGTATCTCAATGTCAAAGCTAAAATCGGTGCCAAAGATATTTTTGCCCAGCAGCCCGTATTCGCGGGCCTGGTCTATAGCTATCTGAAGTCTTTTAACCGCTATGGGATATTCGGCGCGGACATATATGTAGCCCTGATCCGAGCCTATCGCATAACCGGCTATGGTCATGGCTTCCAGCACGGCGTGAGGGTCGCCCTCCAATACCGAGCGGTCCATAAAGGCGCCGGGGTCGCCCTCGTCGCCGTTGCAGGCGACATATTTTTTATCAGCCTGGGATTTGTAAGCAAATTCCCATTTGGTGCCGGTTGAGAAGCCCGCGCCGCCTCTGCCGCGCAGACCTGAACGCTTAATTATATCTATAACCTCTTCCCGGCTCAGCTCGGTAAGACATTTGCCCAGCGCCTTATAGCCGTCAAAGGCGATATATTCGTCTATTTTCTCAGGGTCAATAACGCCGCAGTTGCGCAGGGCTATACGCTTCTGCTTTTTATAAAATTCGATATCGCCCAGCGAGGTGTGATGCACCTGTCCATCCTTAGCCTCGTGATAAATAAGGTCCTGGACAATCCGGCCCTTAATAAGGTGCTCGGATACTATAAGGTCTACGTCTTCGGGCTTAATGCGGGCGTAAAAGGCGCCCTCGGGGTATACGATTACAATAGGGCCTCTCTCGCACAGTCCGAAGCAGCCCGTGCGCACTACCTTTATTTCCTCGCTCAGGCCGTTTTTCTCTATAAGCTCCTCAAACCGCTCTATAATTTTGAGCGAATTGGAGGAGGTGCAGCCCGTTCCGCCGCAAACTAGCACATGTGAACGATACATTGTTATCCTCCTTAATTCTTGTTGTTGGCCTCGTAATAGCCTATGGTGTATTCATCCACTACATTGCCGTTTACGAGATGGTCGTTTACTATTTTAGCTATCATGTCGGGCTGAACCTTAACATAGGTTACTTTTTCCTTGCCCGGACAAAAAACCTCTACTATTGGCTCCAGCCGGCAGACTCCTATGCAGCCGGTCTGAGAAACTGAAACGTTGTTCAGCCCGCGCTTTGCAATCTCTTCCATAAAGCCCAGAAGCACGGGACGCGCGCCGGCGGCTATGCCGCAGGTAGCCATTCCTACTACGACGCGGATATTGTCGTTTTCCTTGCGCATGCTTATGCTGTTTAAGGTTTTCTTCCTGATTTCTTCAAGCTCTTTTAAGGATTTCATAAAATTTTACCTCCGCCTATTTGATTTATTTCCTCGTTGATGCTCTGGCGCATCCAGGATATTATTTCTGGAGTATCCAGAGGCACTCCCTCGAGAGCGCCTTTAATTTCTCTGGTGTCAAAATTCATTTGGCCGGCGTCCGTTATAAATTTATAAATAAAATCTATATCCTGATGGCTTATTACCTGAGATACCATAGTGTCGGTCATATTGCCCAGGGGAGGACAGTCTATATTGCCTGTCATAAAGACCGCGCTTATAAGCGTGCCTTTGCCCTTTTGGCTCTTTATTTCAAAGCTGCCCCCGCAGCCCTCGGCGCCTGCCTTAAACAGGGGAATACCCAGGCCCACCCGGCGGGTGGTACGCTCGGTAACAAAGGGGTCGGTCACTTTTAGAACGTATTCCTCATCCATACCGCAGCCGTTATCCTCTATGGAAACGCTTAATCTCCCTGAGGCCTGGTCAAAATGGACGATGACGATTATTAACGAAGCGCCTGCGCGTATGCTGTTCTGCAATATGTCGAGAATATGCAGGGAAATTTCATTCATAAGCGTTTAGGCCTTATATTTAGCCAGTATGCCGGGAATATCTTCAGGCTTGAGCCGTCCGTAAACGTCGTCGTTTATTGTCATGACGGGGGCAAGGCCGCAGCAGCCCAGACAGCGGGTGGCCTGAATGGTGAATTTTCCATCCTTTGTGGTTTTGCCAGTAGGGATATTCAGTTCGTTTTCCACTTTTTCCAGTACTGCCTGCGCGCCCTTAACATAGCAGGCGGTGCCCGTACATACGCCTATTACATATGCGCCCTTGGGCTCCAGGGAAAACTGGGCGTAGAAAGTCGCTACCCCGTACACTTCGGCTACCGGAACATTAAGCGCTTCGGCAATTACGCTCTGGATTTCAAGAGAGAGATAGCCGAAAAGCTCCTGAGCCTTCTGCATCACCGGCATAAGCGCGCCCTTATCGTCCTTATGCTGGGCAATAAATTCATTCAGCTCGTCCAGCTTCTGCTGCTTTTCTTCACTAGTCAAAGACATTTATTTACCTCCTGATTTATATATATAAAGATTTATTCTGTCAAAAACATCAAGCACCATTGCGCATTATATCATATAAAACGTAAAATTGCACATGTTTTTTAAGGAAAACCGCCAAAAAAACCGCATTTTGCGTTATATTTTTATTTCCTTTTAAACCAGTTAATTCCTAATTGGACCATTGCCCCCTTTTTACAGCCTCTAAAAATGCGGCCGGGCTGTTTTGAGACAGCTTTATTTGATGAATGGGTTCAAAAATATCGCCCAGGTTGTGCGCGTCTGAAGCGGTGAGAGTTAAAAGCTCAGAGGGATGCTCTTTAAAGCCGGAAGAGATTCCTGAGGCTGAAATTTCCGCAGTTTTTATCCCTAAATAGGGGCTTATAAAGCCGAGCAGGGGAATAAGTCCGTGGCTGGGGCGGTCTATATGCGCTGGGACCGCTTCGCCGCCGAATTCTCTTATCAACGGCACCAGCTCGTCTATGGATAATTCCAGAGGCTGAATCAGCAGCTTTGGCTCCTCGCTTAGAATATTGTCGGCCCCGTCCATAAGAATCTGCGCGCCGAAAAAACGGGGATTATTTGGCGTATCGGGTAGATATGGATAAATAGCCCGGCCAAGCGCTTCGGCGTTTTCCAGAGCGTCAAAATAGGCGAGGATGTGCACTTCCTCGCTGGATTCCAATTCCAATCCGGGAATGACGCAAAGCTCTGTTCCCTCGGCCGCGTTCAGTACTGCGCGCAGATTGCCCGCTGTATTGTGGTCGGTTACCGCAATAAGATTAAGCCCTTTGAGCATAGCCATATTAACTATGTTATTAGGGGTCATTTCATCGCTGGCGCAGGGGGAGAGGCAGGAATGTATATGAGTATCGGCGAAAATTCTCATTTTATGCCGTTTGCGTACATAAGGCCGCATATTTCATAGGCGCTTAAGGAGCTGCTCAATATGTTGATGCCTTCCTCTTTGGCTTTTTCCAGGGAAGCTCCCTCCATTTTAATTCCTTCGGGTAGTATGACGCAGGATAAATCGTGCAGCGCCGCTACTGCCAGGACGTTAAGATGGGTCTGGACGGTTACCCAGGCCATGCCCTGGCCGCCGTTTGCCATAACCCAGGACAGCAGGTCGCATACTATTCCTCCGCTGACCTCCCGTTCTGCATTTCCTTGGTTCAGTATGCGCGCGTCTATAAGCGCCGCGAGCTGAGCTACTGTCATAATTTTATACCTCGCTGTTTAGTTTATTTTTCTCCGTTTTGTTTTTTATCCAGGCTGTCGGCCAGCTCCACCATGCCCTGGGCAAGATAGCGCACCTTTTCCTTAAGACGGAAGATGCAGTCCATTTCGTCGGCAAACCCGCGAACAATATCCTCGGCCATGCAGCGGCAGCTTGGCGCGCCGCACGAGCCGCAGTCCAGACCGGGAAGCTGCTTTTGAATTTGCTCTATACGCTCCATTTTGAGTATGGCGTTTTTAATGTCGCTGTCCAGCTTCATAACTGTGTTGGGCGGGATTTCCCGACTGAAATATATATCCTGCTCGTTTTCCAGCACGGGCGGCTCTTTAGTAAATAAGTCCTCCCGCCTGAGCATTTTTTCCACAAGACCGTTAAGACGCATTTTAGCTACATAACTGTTTTCAAAGGTGAGCGCGCCTCCTACGCAGCCGCCGTTGCAGGCCAGGCCCTCAAAGAAATCCAGGTCGTTCAGCCTGCCGTTTTCAATCTCTTCCAGCGCCTTTATGACGTTGAAAATACCGTCTACCGCCAAATGGTGGTCCAGGCCTACCTCCTCGCATTCACCTCCGCTGACCGCCCAGCCCACGCCGCGGGCCAGCCCGTTGGGCAAAATAGGGGTTATTTCTTCGGGCTTTTGCAGCATGGCTGAAAGCCGTCCGTAAACGTCCATTATGGATATGACTCCGCTTATAGGTGTGGAAAGGTTTCCTAATGGGCTGCGGCTGGCTGTCATTTTGGCAGGGCAGGGCGATATAAAGAATACGCCTACGTCCTCTGGCCTGCATCCGGCGCGTTTGACAAAGCGCTGCCTGGCCAGCATGGCGGCCACCTCCACCGGCGGGCGGAGATTTACTATATTATCAGTAAACGCCGGAAAGCGCACCTGAATGAGGCGTACTACAGCCGGACATGCCGAGGATATTAACGGTCTGCGGCGCCGCTCCTTTTGTATCATCCTGCGGGTATATCCGCTTACTATGTCCGCTCCTACGCTGGTTTCAAATACGTCGTCAAAGCCTAATTTTTTTATTGCGCCCAAAATATAGCTTATGTCCGTTGCGTTTTTAAACTGCCCGTAAAGGGTAGGGGCGGGCATAGCTATGCTGTAGCGGTAGGCGTTTTTTATCTCTAAAGGGTCGGTTACGGCTGTTTTGGCATGATGGGGGCATACTCTTATGCATTCCCCGCAGTCTATGCAGCGTTCTTTAATTATGCGCGCTTTGCCGTCCCGTACTCTGATTGCTTCAGTAGGGCAGCGCTTTATACAGTTTGTGCAGCCTGTGCATTTATCCCGGTTGAGAGTGACAGAATGAAAATATTCCTGCATGACAGTTTCCATTTCTCGGACGGGCGGATAGGCGCAAGCCGTTTTTTGATACCGCGTCCGGCACATTTTGTTTTTATTCAGGCGAGAGCGATTTGCATTTTTATGTATGTGCCCTCTCCTTTTTTGGAGTTTATCTCAAAATTATCTGAGTTGCGCTTCATATTGGGCAGGCCCATGCCTGCTCCGAAGCCCATTTCGCGTACGCTGTCGGGGGCGGTGGACCAGCCTTCCTTGAGAGCGAGGGAGATATCTTCTATTCCGGGGCCGATATCTTTTGTGCTTATAGTTACGAACTGAGGAGTTACCTCTAATTCCAGCCTGCCGCCCAGGCTGTGTATTACCAGATTTAATTCGGCCTCATAGGAAACGATAGCTGCCCGGCGTATTACTTCGCTTTGGACGCCTAGCTGCTTTAGTATTTTTTTTATTCTGCCTGAAGCTTCGCCTGCCGAGAGAAAATCGCCGGCGCTTACTTCAAAGCTTTCGTTCAGCAGTATTTCTTCCATAATTGCACCTCAAACGCATATCCTGCCTGGTAGGCCGTGCTTATAAAGCTCGCCGCAGGCTTCGTAGAGAGTGAAATTGGTGGTAAGCACGGCTATATCCCGTTCTTTGGCCAGTTCTACAATTTCGTCCGAGGGCACCTTGCCCCTTACAAATATTATTACAATGACGTCCAGCATTTCGCCTGTGCGTACCACATGGGGATTAGTAAGACCTGTTAAAAGCGCCATTCTGGCTTTGGAAAAGGCTAAAACGTCGCTCATTAGGTCGCAGCCGCAGCCTGAAAGGCATTCTTCTTCCAGCTTGTCCTCTCCGCAAAGTATGTTTGCCGAAAGTATATCCTTAATTTCCTTTACTTTCATTCAATTCCTCCGTTAATTTTAAGATAGTGCGCTCCGCCCGGAAATTTGGGGAGGAGCACACGGCGTGCAGCCCGTTCGGAGCCGCCTATGCTTCAAGCGAGGCGACGTATTTTATATACATGTGGGCTAATTCGATATAATTATACTTTATTTCGCTTGAAAATGCTAGTGCTGAATCGGTATTTTTTACAGAAATATTTTCAAGCTTTTCTCTGGCCTCCTCCAGAAGCTGAGAATAGCTTTTTAATACGGCGTTTTCGCTGGTGCCCGCTATTATGCGGTTGACTGAGTCGGCCAAATCCTCCATTTTGTCCGCTATGCCCGCGGCAAAGGTTTTGTATTGAGAGGTGGAGAGCATGCCTTTATCAAAATCTATTGTTTTTTCGGCCAGCTCGCCGCATATTTCGGGGAAATAAGCAAAGGCCTCGCTTACGGTGTCTATCTGGTCGCGGGTGGCTGTAATTTTAAATACTACTGAGCCGCTTGAGACAGGGTATACCTTAGCTTCCTTTTCATCCTGCTTTATTAGCTGTTCGCATACGCTTTGGGCTTGCTCCTGAGTGTTATAGGCTGCGGCGAAGACGCGGTAATATTCGTCCTGGATTACATAGCCCGCTCCGCCGCGTTCCTTTACGCTTTGAGCGCTTGCTTCTGCGTCGTCCTTTTCGGAAAAGGCGTCCATTTGCACCATATACATGCTTAAATCGCTTAGCTGCACGCTTTCAGTCAGTTTAACCGGACCGTTTGGGGCCGTGCTGGCCGAGGGCGAGCTGTCGTCAACCTGAGCGTCTCCGAATAAGGGAACGAAAATATTGCGGGCTAAAAAATCGCCGATTGCTCCTATGGAAAAGACAATTATGGCGAATACTATGACAATGGCGGCTGCAGCGAGGTTTTTTTTGGTTCCTGAATTCATTCTTTGGCGTCTTAATCTGCTTCTGTATCTCATTTTGCTTTCCTCCTTGACTGTTTACTAAATGATATTCGTTGTGCCGGGGAGGTATGCATAAAGATTGAAGGCTGTTTTCGGCAATATAAGAAGCGGCTGCGCTTCCCCGCGGCGCAGGCGGCCGGAGGCCGCCAGTCCGGGCGAAGCCCGGACCAGGCAGGCTTAAAAAGCCTGCCTGCGCCGCGGGGGAGCGCAGCCGCTTCTTATATTGCCGAATGCTGATTAAACAGTACTTAAAATAGCATTTCGTGCGCTGCTGCGGAGCGTTGTATTGTGATTATTTATATCCTCAGTTTACAGGGAACTACACGGTCAGAAGGCATAAAATCTGCGTCCTGCTGCGTTGCTTTGATTCCATGTACGCCCGGTACATGTCGTTTAAGCGCCTTGCATGACGCAGATTTTATGCTTTCTGACTCTGGAGACCTCAAACGGAGAGTATTTCTTCATTTTCAAGGCAGACGAAGAAAGCGTACTGGGAGTACGCTGATTGAGGATAACGCAGAAAATGAAGAAATTATCCCGTTTTGAGGCGTGTAGTTCCCTGTAAACTGAGGGTATGCACGATAAAAATAAAAAATACAAAACGTTTTAGTCCGGCATAACCGGCAAAACGTTTTGTATCCTCATTTATTGCTTAATCGTCGAACATAGTCGTAGATAGATAACGTTCTCCTGCGTCGGGAAGCAGCGCTATAATGCGCTTTCCTTTATTTTCAGGCCTTCGTGCAAGCAGCATAGATGCGTAAAGCGCGGCGCCGGAGGATATTCCCGCAAGTACGCCTTCTTTTCTGGCCAGCGCTTTTCCTGCTTCAAAGGCTTCCTCGTTTTTTATAGCTATTATTTCATCGTAAATTTCTGTATTTAACAGGCTGGGGACAAACCCGGCGCCTATTCCTTGTATTTTATGCGGGCCGGGAACGCCTCCGGAGAGTACAGGCGAAGTAAACGGCTCGACGGCTACGATTTGTATTTGCTTGTTTTGCGATTTTAGGAATTCGCCGGCTCCGGTAATGGTGCCTCCTGTGCCTACGCCTGCGACGAATATATCTATCTGGCCTTGAGTATCCTCCCAGATTTCAGGACCGGTAGTTTCTCTGTGGGCCGAGGCGTTGGCGGGATTGTCAAACTGTGAAGGTATAAAGCTGTTTTTATTTTTCAATGCCAGCTCGTGCGCCTTAGCGATAGCGCCGTCCATGCCTTTTTTGCCGTCGGTCAGCACTAATTCAGCTCCATAGGCAGCCAGCAGTTTGCGTCTTTCTTCGCTCATGGTTTCAGGCATAGTGAGAACCACCTTATATCCTCTTGATGCGGCGATAGCGGCTAGGCCTATTCCTGTATTGCCGCTGGTAGGCTCAATTATAATGGTATCCTTATTTATGAGCCCTTTTTTTTCAGCGTCGTTTATCATATAAAGAGCCGCTCTGTCCTTAGAGCTTCCGGCAGGATTGAATCTTTCCAGCTTGGCTATTATTTCAGCCTGTACGTTATAATAGCGTTCAAAGTTATTGAGCCTTAATAGGGGCGTGCGTCCGATAAGCTGAGTGAAATCCTGAGCTATTTTCATTGTTTTTCTCCTTGTTTTAATTTAAAACCTATTTTTGAGTATATATTAATTTTCTTCTGAATTGCTCTCAGAGGTATGACGCTTATACACTCTTCGGTTATGCAGTACCCACTGGCGCTCGGAAAAATCCCCTTCCTGCACGTCAGAAAGCGCCTTTGCAAAATCATACATGCGCGCGTCCAACACATCCAGATAATGCACAAACTCGGCTTCGGGGAACATCGGCCTCCTGGGGGAGCCGAATTCCGGCTCATAGTGATGCGCTATAACTAAATGCTCTAAAAGCGCTGTTGTTTCGGGATTAGCGCCAATTGCCCTGCCCGCTTCCTGAATGGTAAGCGTGCATTGGACAAGATGCCCAAGTAATTGGCCGTCTCTTGAATAATCGGATGGAATGCCCAGTTCGTTGGAATTTATTTCGTTGATTTTTTCCATATCATGTACTATTACTCCTGCATACACCCAATCTGGATCCAGGGAGGTATATACACCCAGCAGCGCTTCGCCCGCCTTGAGCATTGTCAGAGTATGATACAGCAGACCGCCTCGTATTGAATGGTGATTGCTTACGGCGGCGGGCCAGTAAAGGAGCTTATCATTATATTTGTCTAATATATATAATGCTATGCCTTTTAAATCTTTATTTGAAATTTTATCCGCATATGCGCGTATTTGAGAAAGCATTGATTCGCCCGGCAGGGGGGCGCTGGGTACAAAATCCTCAATTTTGACCGGGTCGCTTTCTTGAGCGGGGCGTATCCGCTCTATTCTGAGCTGGAGCGTGCCCTGCCAGGAGGTGACGGTGCCTCTTACTTTGACAAAGCTGTTGGCTTTATAGCGCGCAAAGCGCTCCTCGTCATAGTCCCATATTTTGGCGTTGATGCTGCTTTCGCTGTCGCTTATGGTAAGATCCATATAATTTTTGCCGGTTTGACCTGTTTTGACGGCTGAGCTTTTTATAATAACGAAGCCCTCGAAGGTTTCGCCTGAAGCAAGCTGCGATAATTTTTTCTGTTCCATAATATCCCTCGCACTATTTTTTTCCTTAAGCATTATAGCATCTTTTGTATTATAAATAAAGAAATATTTTATAGGGGAACGCCTGCTAGCTTTATGCAGGCCTTTGCGCGAAAAGCGCGCAAAGGCCAATGGCTCCATGCGCTCCCGCGGCGTTTGGCAGGCGCAAGCGCCTGCCCTGGCCGGGCATGGCCCGGCCAGGCGGCCGTAAAACGGCCGCAAACGCCGCGGGAGCGCATGGAGCCATTGCGGCCCGGCCGTAAACGGCCGGGCCGCAGCTTATTCTTTTTTCAGATATTTTTGTGCATTTTTAAATTGAATATGAGGAATACTATCCGAAAAATACGGAGGTGTTTTATGAAGAAAAAGGTAAATAAAAAGGTTCAGGAGACTATAGACGCTTATAAGAGGGATAAAGGAGACAATATAATAACAGATTCTTTGGGTATGTATACCGGCAGGCCCTTCAAGGATGGAGAACAACCTGTACAGGATGCGGACGATCTTTAAGATTGGATTTTTTGCTTTGCAAGGCAAGACGTTGAATAAAAGCAGAGCCGCGGGCAATAATTAATTGCAGAAAGCTCTGTTTCAGAGCGCAAATAGAGGGAGAAAACAAAAATGAAAAAGAGATTTTTTGTAATACTGCTTGCAGCTTTTTTAATCTGGGGTTTTTGGCCTGTGGAAAAAAGCGAGGCCGTTACTCCGTATGAGCCAGACCAGATAATAAGGCTTCATATACGCGCTCAGGACGACAGCCAGGAAGCTCAGGCCAAAAAATTGCTGGTAAGAGATAAGGTAAATGAATTTTTGGAGCAGCGCATGCTGGAATGCAACAATATAGACGAGGCCCGCAGAATTATAGACGAGGCGTTGCCGGAAATTGAAGTCCTGGCTGAGCAAAGCTCGGGGCAGGATGCAGAGGTTTGGCTGGGAAAGGAATATTTTCCAGATAGGGTATACGCGGGCATTGTGTATCCTGAGGGCGAGTATGAAGCGCTTATTATAGAATTGAACGGCGGCGCGGGCCAGAATTGGTGGTGCGTTGCATATCCGCCGCTATGCTATACCAGCGTAGAAGCGGAAGCAAGTTCGGAAATACTTAATGCTCAGGAGCAGACGGAGGTCGTCTATCATTCCAGGCTGCTGGAATTCTTCCATTGGCTGTGCAGCCTGTTTTAGAAAGGATGGAAATAGTTGAGAAAGAGTACTTGTGTGAAACTGGCCGCAGTAATAAGCATTTTATTTATGTGCGTTGTATTTATTTTGCCTACTCAGGCACAAGCGGCTGTGCTTAAGCGGGGTTCGACTGGGGATAAGGTCAGCCAGATGCAGCAGAAGCTGAAAAATTGGGGCTATTATACCGGAGAAGTGGATGGAATTTTTGGAAGCAAGACAGAAAGCGCAGTACGTTACTTTCAGCGCAAAAATGGTCTGGCGGAGGATGGAATAGTGGGGCCGGCTACGGCTAAAAAACTGGGTATGAGTCTTTCTGAAAGCAGCTCTTCAGGAGGAAATTCCTCAAGCAGCGGGGACGTTTATCTGCTGGCCAGGGCGGTTTACGGAGAAGCAAGAGGGGAGCCTTATGAAGGACAGGTAGCTGTAGCTGCTGTAATACTCAACAGGGTGGAGCATCCCTCTTTTCCCAATACTATCGCCGGCGTTATATATCAATCGGGCGCTTTTGATGTGGTCAGCGATGGTCAGATAAATCTGTCTCCCGATTCAAATGCACTTAGAGCCGCGCGCGACGCCATGGCGGGCTGGGATCCAACAAACGGCTGCATATATTATTATAATCCCCGCACGGCTACCAATCAATGGATAAAATCAAGACCGGTAATGCGCGTTATAGGCAATCATGTATTCTGCACTTAAGGAGGGATAATTATTAAATACAGTAAAGAAGGCTGGCTTAAAAGCCTTGCCGTATTCAGCGTTCTTTTAGTAATTGCGCTTGCCGGAGCGATTGCCGGACTAATTTCGGGCGCGAACGAGCGGGCCAGGCTTAACGCCAGGATAAACAGTATGCTGGAAAGCAGACTGTACAACACTATATATGAGATGGATAATATAGAGACTAATCTTTCCAAGGCGGTTGTGGTTACCAGCGGCAAAAATGCCGCGCAGATATATTCGGAATTATGTTCTTTGAGCGGAAAGGCGGAACAAAACCTTTCTGCTATGCCCATATCTCACAAGGCGGTAGAAAATTCCCTTAATTTTATAAATAAGCTGGGAGGCTTCTGTGAATACGCCATGCTTAAATCTGTTGACGGCAGCTTGAGTCAGGAAGATAAAGAGGGCGTAGAAAAGCTTTATTCTGCTTGCCAAAGTTTGAATAAGGAAATACGCGAGCTTTCAGACCAGCTTTCTACGGGTGAATTGGACCTTGCGGCGGTATATATAGATAATCAGGGCAATAGCTCCGGGCTGCTGAATGATTACTGGAGCTATTTAGCTGAAGCGGATATAGATTATCCAACGCTTATATACGACGGCCCCTTTTCGGATAGTGAGCTTGAAAGCAAGCCTGCAACCGAAAGAAAGGAAGTAAGCCGTGAAGACGCGCGCCGGCGGGCTGCGGAAATTCTTGGCATTAATACGTCGGAGCTGAGAGACGAAACGGATATAGAGGGAGATGTGCCATGCTACTGTTTTGGGTTGGAAAATGGAAGCGTTAGCATTTCCAAGCAGGGCGGCCTCCTGGAATGGTATACAAACGGACGGGAAATAAAGGAAGCTAAGCTTAATAGCCAGGAGGCGCAGGCTAAAGCGGAGGAATTTCTTTCTTCTCTCGGGTATGGAGAGATGAAATTGGTCTGGGGTTCTGAATATGATAATGCGGTAGTGTTTAACACCGCCCCCGTGATAAATGAAGCGGTTATGTATCCGGATTTGATTAAAATAAAGGTAGCCTTGGATAATGGGAGCATAATTGGGGTGGAAGGCCGCGGATATATAATTAATAATAGGGTGCGCAATTTGGAACAGCCCGAGCATTCCGTGCAGGAGGCTGCTCAGAAGGTTTTTGAAGGGCTGGAGGTTGAACGGGAGCAGCTTTGCGTTATACCTATTTATGAACAGGAATTGCTTTGCTATGAATTTACTGGCATATATAACGATAACAGATATATAATATATATAGATGCCAATACGCTTGAAGAAGTAAATGTTATGAGAGTTATAAAAACTGATATAGGCGATTTAGTATTGTAAGACGGTTATATTTATGT
>URIR01000009.1 GCA_900547955.1 uncultured Eubacteriales bacterium
ATACCGGGCGTATTTTAAAGACCACGCAACAAAGCGGACGCGGCGGGCATTTATGTAAAAACACATTGTACTTTGATTGTATTGTCTAAGTAAAGCGAGGCCTATAATTCAACCTATTAATATTTTTATGCATACAAAAATAAATGCGGACGGTTCAATTTCTGTTGAAGCGCCTCTTTCTAAGGCCGGAAGCAAAATAATAATGAGGGCGGAACTGGATGTTCGGCTGGGTATTGCGGCATGCAGCGTATCCGAAAGCCTTTGCAACAGCGGCAGATGTACGCAGATAAAAGTGATTATTGAGGATTGAGAGTATAATACATTTCTTTTACCTGCTATTGCAGGCTGAGATAAAAGAAGGATGTTGACAGCTTAAAAACCGTTAGATTTTTGCGTTTAATTTATAAATTTTCATTGACAAAATAGTTAGTCAGTGCTAATATATATAACGGTTAGAGAACGCTAACTTTGCTGTTGCGTTCTTCTAAATCATGAGAAAGGCGTGAGTTGAAATGATGCCGCTTATTCTTGCAGCAGTAGGCGAGGAAAATGTGATAAAAAAAGTCGGCGGCAAACCTGAGGCTCGGACACACCTTGCAGACCTTGGTTTTGTACCCGGCGTAAGAGTCACCATTATTTCAACTATGGGAGGCAATCTTATTGTAAATGTAAAGGAATCCCGTATCGCCATCAGCCGGGAAATGGCCGGCAAAATAATGGTATAATTTTTTAAGGAGGGAAGGGTATGAGGACGCTGAAGCAGGTCAAAATTGGAGAGACTGTAAAAGTAGCCAGGCTCCATGGCGAGGGCGCGGTTAAGCGCAGAATCATGGATATGGGGCTGACAAAGGGTACGCAGGTTTATGTACGCAAGGTTGCTCCGCTTGGGGACCCTATCGAAGTTACTGTCAGGGGCTATGAGCTGTCTATCAGAAAGGACGATGCACAGATGGTAGAGGTGGAATAGCCTTTAATTCGGCATGTGAGTTAGTATAAACTAATTAAAAGGAAAGGAAGCGTGAAAATGAGTATTAAAATTGCTCTAGCCGGCAACCCGAACAGCGGAAAAACAACATTATTCAATGCGCTGACCGGGGCCAATCAGTTTGTGGGGAACTGGCCGGGAGTTACCGTGGAAAAGAAGGAGGGCAGGCTTAAAAAGCATAATGACGTCGTTATTATGGACTTGCCGGGTATATATTCCCTTTCTCCGTATACGCTTGAGGAGGTAGTCGCCAGAAATTATCTTATAAATGAACGCCCGGACGCAATACTTAACATAGTAGACGGAACAAATCTGGAGCGCAACCTCTATTTGACTACTCAGCTTACCGAATTGGGTATTCCGGTAGTTGTAGCTGTAAATATGATGGATGTAGTTAAGAAAAACGGAGATTTGATAAATGTTGAGGAACTGTCCAGACAGCTGGGCTGTAGGGTGGTGGAAATTTCGGCGCTTAAGGGTACGGGCGTTATGGAAGCGGCCGAAGCGGCGGTAAAGGCGGCTGAAAATACCAAAACTGTTCCTCAGCATAGCTTTAACGGCGTTGTGGAGCACGCTATAGCTCATATCGAGGAGGCTGCCGTGCATGAATTGCCAGCCGAGCAGCAGCGCTGGTACGCCATTAAAATATTTGAGCGGGATGAAAAGGTTCTGGAGCAGCTTAAGCTTAAAAATGAGGTGCTTGCTCATATAGAGGCGGATATAAAGGCCGCCGAGGAGGAATTAAGCGACGATGCGGAAAGCATTATAACTAACGAACGATACGTTTATATTGCCTCCATAATAAAAAGCTGCTATAAGAAAAAGGATAAAGGCAAATTATCCACCTCGGACAAGATAGACAGAATTGTAACAAACCGCTGGGCGGCTTTGCCTATTTTTGCGGTAGTTATGTTTATAGTATATTACATATCAGTAACTACTGTAGGCACTTGGGTTACAGACTGGACCAACGACGGGCTTTTTGGAGAAGGCTGGCATCTTCTGGGCATAGGCGGCTCTGATTATAATGAAGCAAGCGAAAAATATGTGATACCCGGCGCTACTATAGAAGCCTTTGAGGCGGCTGCCGAACAGGCTGGATTGGAGCCTGCAACCGCTACAGAGCTAACCGCTACGGCTGAGATTCTGGACGAGGAAAATGGAGAGGTTGTTGAAGCCTTTGGCGTTACATATCAGGATTATATGGCTGCGCTGGAAGTTGAAGAGCCTGATCCGGCTAATTACGGCGTTTGGGTTCCTGGCATTCCGGTGCTTATCGGGAACGGGCTGGAAAGAATTAATTGCGCCGGCTGGCTTCAGGGGCTTATTTTGGACGGCATAGTAGGAGGCGTGGGCGCAGTATTGGGCTTTGTTCCGCAAATGTTTGTGCTCTTTATATTTCTTGCTTTCCTTGAGGGATGCGGTTATATGGCCAGAGTCGCCTTTGTTATGGACCGAATATTCCGCAAGTTCGGATTGTCGGGCAAATCCTTTATACCTATGCTGATAGGTACGGGATGCGGCATTCCTGGAATTATGGCTTCGCGCACTATAGAAAATGACAGAGACCGCAGAATGACCATTATGACTACTACCTTTATACCCTGCGGAGCAAAGCTGCCCATTATCGCTTTAGTAGCGGGCGCTTTGTTCGGCGACGCCTGGTGGGTTGCGCCCAGCGCATATTTTGTAGGAGTTGCAGCAATAATAATATCTGGTATAATGCTTAAGAAAACTAAAATATTTTCGGGAGACCCTGCGCCTTTTGTTATGGAGCTTCCGGCTTACCATTGGCCTACATTAGGCAGCATACTCCGCTCAATGTGGGAGCGCGGCTGGTCCTTTATTAAGAAGGCTGGAACAGTCATTCTCCTTTCAGCTATCGTGCTTTGGTTCCTGCAGGCGTTTGGAGTGGAAAACGGGGTATTCCGTATGGTATCCGATTTGAACAATTCAGTTCTGGCTTCAATAGGCCGCGGCATTCAATGGCTGTTCGCGCCTCTGGGCTGGGGCAACTGGCAGTCGGCTGTGGCGGCGGTTACCGGTCTTATTGCTAAGGAGAACGTTGTCAGCACTTTCGGCGTGCTGCTTGGCGGCTTTGAAGAGGTTGCTGAGAGCGGTTGGCAGATATGGGCGAATATGCGCGAATTGTTTACTCCGCTTTCCGCTTATTCCTTCCTTATATTCAACCTGCTCTGCGCACCCTGCTTTGCGGCCATGGGCGCTATAAAGCGCGAGATGAACAATGGAAAATGGACGCTCTTCGCTATAGGCTATCAATGCGTGTTTGCTTATGCCGTATCTCTTATAGTTTATCAGGTGGGGTCTGTCTTTACGGGTAATGCGAATGCAGTAGGTTTGATAGCAGCCATAATAGTACTGGGCGTTATCCTGTATATGCTTTTCAGGCCTTATAAGGAGAGTACTTCGCTGAAAACTAAGGTAAAGATTAAATAAAGGAGGATGTTTATGCTGGAATTCTTTAAGCAGTATTGGTCAACTATTCTTATTGGCGCGGTATTGGCCGGCATAGTTGTTTTAATTATTGTAAAGCTGGTCAGGGATAGAAGAAACGGAAAGAATTCATGCGGCTGCGGCTGCGAAAACTGTCCGTCCGCGTGTATGTGCCATAAAAAGCGAAAGTAGTCCGGCATAGCCCCTAATTACTAATGATTAATCAAAGCCGTGAACGCTCGTTTAATTAAACGAACGTTCACGGCTTTACCGCGTGGAAATGTTGTAAATGCTATTTTTAGTCTGCTCAGCTTATTTTGACCGTACCCTCAATTTACAAGGAACTATATGCCTCAAAACGAGATAATTTCTTCATTTTCTGCGTTATCCTCAATCAGCGTACTCATAAGTAACGCCTTCTTCGTCTGCCTTGAAAATGAAGAAATTCTTTTTCTTTGAGACTGCAGAGTCAGAAGGCATAAAATTTGTGCCAGATAAAGCGCGCTTGAAGAAGTCATGTACCGGGCGTGCATGGAATCAAAGCAGCGCGGCAGGACGCAGATTTTATGCCTTCTGACCGTCTTTTTTGCAAACTGAGGGTATGGACGATACAAGTAAAGTATAATGCGTTCTGAAAGGAGTGATTGCGTCTGTGTGTATTGCAAACCAAGGGTATTCTGTTAAAATACTTACCTAACAGCTAAGGTATGCAAAAGCGCCGCGCCGGGCCTGCTTGCCCAACGCGGCGCATCCCCCCTCGTTAATTAGAGAAGTATGCAGATGAGTCCGCCGCTTCCTTCGTTTATAATGCGCTGCAGAGCTGTTTGCATTTTCCTCTGCGCTCCTTCGGGCATTCTAAGCAGCTTGCCTGAAAGGCCTTCCTGTACCAGTTCATGCAGGCTTTTGCCGAAAAGATTGCTGTCCCATATGCGCGCTGTGTCGTTTTCGAATTCTGCCAGTAGATATTTGACCATCTCTTCGCTTTGCTTTTCGCTGCCCACAATTGGATTAACTTCGGTTTTTACATCTACCTTTATAATATGCAGAGAGGGAGCGCTGGCTTTCAGCTTGACGCCGAAGCGCGAGCCCTGCTTTACCATTTCAGGCTCTTCTAGAACCATTTCGTCCATAGATGGCGCAACTACGCCGTAACCGGTCGCTTCGGCGCATTTGAGCGCTTCGGCAACACGATCATATTCTTTTTTGGCCTCGACTAAATCCCGCATAAGGGCAATAAGATGAAAATCGCCTTTAATCTCACAGCCGCATTCATCTCCCAGCACCTTATAGAATAATTCGGGCGCGACTTCTACGCCGTATTCAATACTGCCTGTACCTAATTCCACCTTTTCAACATTGAAGCCCTTTATATTTTCCGATTCGTCAAATAAGCCCAGAAGCGCCGGATAATCGCGCATCTTATGCTGTTCTGCAGCGCGTTCGCGCAGGCCGGTTAAAATTTCATCTATAAGATAATGGTCGGGAGAAAGCGCCTGCACCCACCGGGGCAGAGAGATATTTATGCGGCGCAGGGGAAATTCAAAGAGCACTCTTTCAAGCACCGACTGCAAGTCCTCCAGGGACATATTTAATACGTCCAGGGGTATTACGGGTACATCGTATTTTTCTTCCAGCGCAAGCTGAAGCTTTTGTGTTTCAACTGAGTATAAATCGGTCGTGTTTAATACGATAATAAAGGGCTTTCCGATTTGTCTCAGCTCTTCAACCACCCGTTCTTCAGCTTCTATGTAACCTGAACGGGGCAGCCCGTTTATGCTGCCGTCGGTAGTTATGACCAGACCGATGGTAGAATGCTCGTTTATTACCTTTTGAGTGCCTATTTCTGCAGCCTTTTCAAATGGCATTTCTGTTTCAGACCAGGGTGTGCGCACCATTCTTGGCGTGTCGTCCTCCATATGCCCAAGTACGCCGTCTATAAGATAGCCGACGCAGTCTACAAGCCGGACGTTAAATTGCGTATTTTCATCCAAATTTACTGTTACTGCTTCATTAGGGACAAATTTTGGCTGCGTGGTCATTATGGTGCGCCCTGAGCCGCTTTGCGGAAGCTCGTCTATGGCGCGCTCTTTAGTATATTCGTTGGAGATATTGGGCAGCACCAGTAAATCCATAAAGCGTTTGATAAATGTGGATTTGCCTGTGCGAACAGGGCCGACGACGCCGATATATATATCTCCGTTAGTTCTCTGAGCTATATCCTTGTACAAGTCAAAGCGTTCCATTAGTTATCCTCCTTAATTGAGTTGTGCTGTATACTTACGATATTGTTTCTTTGTGATTATATGTAATGGATTTACGCTTTAGAATTAATATTTTATATGGGTTTATAGGAGAAAAAATGAATTGAAACATAGCTTTATAAAATATGTACGGTCTCCGGGCTATATAACCCGGAGACCGTAATTAATTAGTCTTCCTTTTTAATAAGCATAGATGCGTTTGTAAAAGAGAAGCCCGTGCCTATCATGTTAAGAGTAATGGTTTCAGTTCCGGCGGCGTCTATTATTACTGTTGCGGACAATGAGGTAGTGTTGCCCGTAGCTGCAATGGTACCCGATTTAGTGCTGCCGGGGATTTCGGTTCCGTCTTCGCGGAGCTGTACGCTCGCTTCGCCTGTTGCGGAAGCGTTTGTGCCTATTACCGAATAGGAGATAGTGTAGGTTCCGGCTTCGGTAAGCGTGAAATCTCCGCTGCTGGCAGTATGGGTTATGGCTGTGCCTTCTTCAAGCTGGTTGGTGTCAAAGGTTAAGGCAGCGCCGTCTGAAGCAGGGGATTGCGAAGGAACGTTGGTCGCATATAAGGCGTTTAATGGAGGTGCTGCGCCAGTAGGTCCTGTTTCTCCGGTTGGCCCAGTAGGCCCGGTAGGTCCTGTTGGTCCCGTTTCGCCTGTGGGCCCGGTAATGCTTGCGCCTGCTGGGCCTGCGTCTCCAGTAGGCCCGGTCGCGCCTGTTTCACCGGTTGCACCCGTTGCGCCAGTAGGGCCTGTCGGCCCAGTCGCACCCGTTTCTCCAGTAGGTCCGGTAATGCTTGCGCCGGTCGCGCCCGCGTCTCCAGTAGGCCCGGTTGCGCCGGTCGGTCCAGTCGGCCCGGTAGGTCCGGTAGGACCGGTCGGTCCCGTTTCACCAGTCGGTCCGGTAGGCCCGGTTTCACCAGTAGGTCCTGTTTCACCAGTTGCGCCTGTCGGCCCAGTCGCACCCGTTTCGCCTGTGGGTCCGGTAATGCTTGCGCCGGTTGCGCCTGTTTCACCGGTCGCGCCGGTTGCGCCGGTCGGTCCAGTAGGACCGGTAGGTCCAGTCAGTCCAGTCGGTCCTGTTGGGCCAGTCGCGCCAGTTGCGCCCGTAGACCCAGTTGCGCCAGTAATGCTTGCGCCAGTCGCCCCTGTAGGGCCTGTAGGCCCAGTCGCACCGGTGATGCTTGCGCCAGTAGCGCCAGTAGGCCCAGTAGCGCCAGTAGGCCCAGTCGGTCCGGTCGGTCCAGTCGCGCCTGTGGGTCCCATTACCGATACCAGGTCAAAATCAGGAGAAGTGCCTGGAGTGCCAGATGGGTCGTTAGTTAATACAGAATAAAGGCTGCCGTTGTAATATACCAGGTCGCCTAAGCTGTATAATTGGCCGGGTTCAAAAGCCGAAAGGGTTTCAAGCCCAGCGCCAGTTGGTCCAGTCGGTCCAGTAGGCCCGGTTGGTCCAGTAGGCCCAGTCGCGCCAGTCGGCCCAGTCGCGCCAGTCGGACCGGTAGCGCCCGTTGCGCCGGTAATGCTCGCGCCTGCCGCGCCGGTCGCACCCGTTGCGCCGGTAGGGCCAGTAGGTCCTGTAGCACCGGTGATGCTGACGCCAGTCGCGCCAGTCGGACCCGTTGCGCCGGTAGGCCCGGTAGCGCCAGTCGGACCGGTAGCGCCCGTTGCGCCTGTGGGGCCAAGCTGGCCGTTGCTTCCAGCAGGGCCGGTCGGTCCAGTTGGTCCCATCTGACCATTAGAGCCGGGCAAACCAGTTGGCCCGGTCGGTCCAGTTGGCCCGGTCGGCCCCGTTGGGCCTCCGGCAGGACCAGTAGGCCCTGTAGGGCCTGTAGGGCCTGGTATGCAGCAGGTTCCGCTGCTGCTGCAGCCGCAGCCATTTCCACATCCGTTTCCGCAACCGTAAGAAGGATTTACCGGGTAGTTATTTGATGGCAGTATGGTGGCGGAGGAGCAGTTGCAGGTTGGGCCGGAAAAGCCAGAACCGCTTCTGGGCCTTCCGCACCTTGGACAAATGTTTACATTCATTTTATAATCTCCTTTAATATAAATTTCTATATAGCGGAGACTTTAAGTCTCTGACTAGCTCATTGCTTTTTTAACCTTTTAGAGTCAAAATAGCGTTTATTGTGCTGATAAGCGGGGGAAAATGGCTTCAATAGCCCGGCTCTGCGGTTGCATTCTTCCGCTGCGTCAGAATTTCCCAGCTTGTCATAGCATACGCAAAGCTGTATAAAGGGAATATAGTCATAGCAATCAGGCAGTATAAATGCGCCTGAAGCGTCATTGCGCTGTATGGTAAGAGCGAGCTCAAACCAGGGAACGGCGTTTTGGGGCTGTTCCTGGTCAAGATAGTGTTTGCCTATATCGCAGCAAAGCTCGGCTCTAGGCCTGTCGTATTTCAAACTTCCCAGGAGCGCAGCAAGAGCCTCGGAATTTCTTTTCAACCGGTAAAGGCAAAAGGCTTTAAAGCGGCAGGCTTCAATTTTATTTTCAATGAAGCCTGCTTTTTGCTCCAAAAAGTCTGAAAATGCGTTCAGCGCGTCTTCATCCCGGTTGTTGTAATATAATTCTCGCGCATAATAGAATAAATCCCTTCCTGTCAGGATGGCTCCCTGAGCAATAAGCTTTTCGTATATGCGAAGATTGCGGCCCGGTTCGCTTTGCTTAAGCTTGGCATGGGTAATGGCCGCTTCGGAATAATATTTTTTGCCATAGGTTTCAATGGCTTCATGAACGGCGCCCTTCCATTTAAATCCTTTTTCTCTGCGGAGCAGACGTTCCCTGTAAAAGGAGAATAGCGGCTTGCCCTGTTCGTCTAGAGCGGTATTGTACCGCATCATAACCACGTCGGTGTCCTCGGGCAGGGTTTCCTTTAGGGAAAGCAGCATATTTTTGTCTCTTTCAAGTATCAGGTCGTCCGCGTCCAGCCACATTAGATACTGCATAGTACCTTTAGAAAAGGCGTAATTGCGCGCCGCGGAAAAGTCGTCTATCCAAGGGAAATCATATACTTTATCAGTATATTCCAAGGCAATTTTTTTGGTTGAGTCGGAACTGCCGGTATCCACTATTATTGTTTCGTCCGCCAGGCCTTTAACGCTGTCCAGGCAGCGCGCCAGAACATCCTCTTCATTTTTTACTATCATACATAAACTTATTGTTATCATTTTGAACCCCCGCTTTTTAGGGGGCTTTAAGCCCCTGGTTTATATTATGCGAGCGTTGTATACCGTGTGAAAGCGTATTGATTTCTTTGTACATCATAATTAAAGCGTAATACATCCCTTATGCGGCGCAATGTATCCTGAATGCATTAAATTATACGTTTGAATATAATGTTTTCGCCGCATGAGTTGAATGCGTTTTTAATTTATCATTATAGTTTATGAGCTATGCGTTAAAAAAGCTAAATTTCCGTATCTACCGCGTTACGGCATTTTAGGGAAGCAAATAAGCAAAATGAAAGAAACCGCCTTTTTAAGGGCGGTTTCTTTCTTAGGGGGTATATTAGTAGGAGGATTGTGTAAACTGGACAGGGGGTTACTGTCCGTATATCGTTTACAATTATATTATATCCGAGCTATAAAATAATTCAACAACTAAACCATTAATATTTAATGAATAATTTTAGAACGCCGGTTTCGACATTCGACTGAAATATAAGTTATATTGACGCAGAATAATGAATGGTGCTAAAATTAAAAAATATTTGTTTGCCTGCAATAAAATATATGCTCTGAGCATTATTATAATGACAGGAGATTTTAATTATGTTTTTATGTTCGATATCGGCAAATCAAAATCATGAAAAAAGAAAATCGCCTGATATAAGCGACGCGCTTATTGAGAAGATTGCTTTAGGCAATACCGACGCGCTGAGGGAGTTATATGAAAAAACCTCCACGGCCGTATATGGTTTTGCGTTATCCATTCTTTCTGACCAGCACGACGCTCAGGATGTGATGCAGGAGCTGTTCATAAAGGTATACGAGAGCGCTCCGCAGTATGTTGGCAGAGGCAAGCCTATGGCGTGGCTTTTAAGAATTACCCGCAATCTTTCGCTTATGAAGCTTAGAGAAAGAGGACGCTTTGAGCAGATAAATGATAAAGAGGGCGGAGAAGCAGTTTATTACGCTGATTTTGGCGAGCGTGAGGCGCTTAAAGCGGCTATGAGCCTGCTGACCGACCTTCAGCGTCAAGCGGTAATGCTGCATGCGCTTTCAGGCTTTAAGCATTATGAATGCGCGGCGTTGATGAAAATACCATTGTCAACAGAATTATCTCATTACCATAGGGCTATTAAAAAGCTTAAGGCCCATCTTATTAAAGAGGAGGAAGGCAAACATGAAAAATCAGTATGTGGAACAGCGGCTGAAAAAGGAACTTGAGGAAATAACTCCTAACGTTATTGACGGCGCGCTTGAAAAGTGCAGCGGCGTAAGCCAAAGCGCTAAAATAGTAAAAAAACGGCCTAAGGTATGGCAAATGTGCGCTGCGGCTGCGGCCGTTCTGGTTCTGGTAATAGGCGGAGCGTTTTTTATAAATAATTTAAACGCTGTGGATTCAGTAATAGGATTGGACGTCAATCCGAGTTTGGAGATAAGCATTAATAAAAATGAAAGGGTGCTTTCGGTAACGGCGGTTAATAAGGACGCCGAGGGTATACTGGACGGCATGGATTTAGCCGGAACTGATTTAAAGGTAGCGGTAAACGCGCTTATAGGCTCTATGTATACTAACGGCTATATAAGCGAAAACCAGAATTCTGTCCTGGTTTCGGTTAAAAGCGACAGCCAGGAGCGGGGCGAAGCGCTTAAACAGGAATTGCTTGCTTATGTGGAAAATGCTCTGGCAAACAAACAGGTAGAGGGCGCTGTTGTATCTTTGAATGTTGATAATTCTGATTCTCTAGGCCAGCTGGCTGAAAGCTGGGGCGTATCCCAGGGCAAGGCTACTTTAATAGAGGCAATTTTGGCGGCCGATCCGTCTCAGAAGGCTGAGGAATTAGCTGAATTGAGCATAAATGATTTGAATCTCCTGGCTCAGTCCAAGCATATTTCCAGCGTAGACGTTTCGGGCAGCGCCAGTACAGGCTCCTATATAGGCGCTAAAAAGGCTCAGCAGGTGATTGATGATAAATTGCCTGGCTGCGTTATATCCGAGTTTGAAATGGACTGGGAAAATGGCCGTATGGTGTATGAGGGCGAAGCTTACCTGGACGGCGTCGAATATGAGTTTGAGGTGGACGCCCTGACAGGAGAAATAGTAAAGTGGAAGCAGGACGGCCACGGCTCTGGCGCTCTTAATCCTAGCGAGGAATATTTAACTTTGGAGGAAGCCAAAAATAATATTTTGGCTAAGCTTCCGGAAGGCGCAGTTATAAACGGAATTAAACTGGACATCGATGACGGCAGGGCTGTTTATGAGGCGGACGCATATGCCGGTTCTGCGGTTTATGATATAGAAATAGACGCTGTTACGGGAGAAACGGTTAAATGGGAGACAAAAGGCCAGAATGAAACCCAGACTGGCGGGAATATAATAACGGAGGCTCAGGCGAGGGAGATAGTGCTTAAGAAATTGCCCAGCGGAGCGGTTATAAGCAGAATAAAGCTGGATTATAACGACGGAAGGCGTATTTATGAAATTGATGCATATGCGGATTCAGTTGAATACGATATAGAAATAGACGCCGTTTCGGGCGAGACTGTAAAATGGGAGAGCGAGAGGACAGATTTTAATGGTTCGAGTACCAATCATATAAGCGCGGATAAGGCGCGCGAGATAATTTTAGAGCGTTTCCCTAACGGCAGTATTATAGAATTTGAAACGGATATTGACGATGGAAAATACGAGGGAGAAATCATTCATGAAAATGTGCGGTATGAATTTGAAATTTCCGCCTTTTCAGGTGAGATTGTTAAATTAAAGAATGAAGGCGCAGTACAGCAGGCAAAAATAAGCAGAGAACAGGCCGTTGAAATTATAAACGGCAGACTGCCTGGCTGCACTATTATGGAATTGGAATTTGACGAGGACGACGACAGGCCAGTATATGAGGGAGAGGCTAGGCAAAATGGAATTGAATATGAATTTGTCATAGACGCCGTTACAGGCAGCATTATAGAGTGGGAAGTGGACGACTGATAAAAAATATCGGCATAAAGAAACTTTTTAAAGGTCTGAGGGCCGCGGAATTCTTCCGCGGCCCTCGGACCTTTAAATTGAAGGTATGGATAATTTAAAGCTCCATTGGCAGTTTTCTTCAATTCTGCATTGGGCAAAATATTTTTCTTCCAGCGGTATCCATTTATCCTTAAAGACGCTGAGAGCCTGAGGGCCGTTGCGCTTTTCAATCCGGCGGAGCTGCTCGTCTGGATTAAGCGTAATAAATATATGATAATCATATAGGCTAAACAGCTTAGGATGACAGCTGTAAGAGCCTTCAAATACGATAAGAGGCTGTGGAAGAACTATTATAGGCTGCTTAAAGCTCTGCGTATGGCAGTCATATGGGCGGTAACAGGCCGTTTCGTTTTTTCTCAGCGGAATAAGCGCTTCAGACAGGACGCGTTCGTAATCTATATTCCCGCCGGCCTGTGCCAGCCTTTGCGGCGTGCGCTGCTGAGGGCGAAGAAAAAAATCATCCATATGTATAACGCAGCAGCCGGTTTTTTTCTGCAATTCTGAAGCAAAGGTCGTCTTGCCTGCGGCGCATCTGCCGTCAATGGCCAGTATTATGGATGTGCGTCCTGTATTCAGACGGCTTATTCTATCTAAAAGCGTATTTATAAGCTGGTCCATTTTAACTTTCAGCCTGCTCTTTTGACGGAATCTGCTTCTTTTTAAAGCGTACTAAGCCTGTGCGGTTTAGGGCCACCATTACTGCGGGGATTAAAATAAGCTGCAGAATTATACCGGGAATGGCGTTAAGAAATGCGCCCGCTATAAAGGCCTGCCAGGTAAAGGCTCCGCCCGAAAGGCCAAGCAGCGTAATCTGCGCGATTCCCCAGACAACCCTCCCCGCCAGCATGGCTGCGATTATGCTGCGGTATAGGGATATAACGCACTGCCATTTGGATATTCCGTATAAAAGCCCGGCCAGCAGGCCATAGGTCATCATTTCAAAGGCCATAGCGATGCCTGCCGGGAATAAAACGGGCATTCCAAAAAGCGCGTATCTTAAAAAGGGCATTATAAAGCCTATTATGCCTCCGTATTGCCATCCGCATATTAATCCGCATAAGAGTACGGGTATATGCATGGGAAGGAGCATATTTCCTATCTGAGGAATCTGGCCTGTTAAAAAGGGCAGTACCAGTCCGAGCGCCAAAAAGGCTGCGGATATTGTAATCTTTTTTAAGTGTTTCATATAATCTCCTTAGCTGTATTTTTAAGCTGGCAGTTTTGTCCAGCTTGGCATATTATCCAGTAAAATAATTAAAGCAACAGGCAACAAAGCTTAATATTCTGCCGGGAAACGGCGGAAATTCGGCTTATGGTTAAATAGTCGGCTAAGTCCTGGCCCATTTAATAATCTGCTCGGCAGCTTGAGCCGTCTCTGCTCCATGCACGGGAAGTCCTTTTTTGACCTCTGAATATGGGCAGAGCCGCTTTATATCCTGCTCGCTTCTGCCCATTCCGCTGCCCTCGTGCGTGCATAGGGGATATATGATTTTTCCCGTGCAATCTAATTTTTCCAGCAGCGTAAACATGGGCATGGGCAGGGTGCCGCAGTAATTAGGATAAGCCAAATATATAATGCCGTAGCCTTCAAGATTTTTAGGATAAGCCTCCAATTCGGGACGCGCGTTACGCTGCAAATCAGATTGAGCTTCTTCTACGCATCGGGAATAATCCTCCGAGTATTTAATAAGAGGCTCTACCCTAAATAGGTCGCTGCCGGTGGCCTTTGAGAGTATCTCGGCTGCCAGCTGGGTATTGCCGGTTTTCAGTTTTTTTATTTCACCGTTAACGTAATTTTCTCCCGCGCGGGAAAAATAAATAACTATAGACGGCATAAAAATTTTATAACCTCCGTAAAGCCGCTTGCTTTTAAAAATTACCGCAGTATAGCTATACCGTCGGCATTTTTATCTGCGGTGTTTTAAATGATAAATGAAAACGCCGTCAGGAAAAGGGCGCTACGTTTTCAACAGCCTGGGCGGGGGTTATAATCCGGTCGTTATTATCTATATCTATCAAATCATATTTGTCCTTACCCATATTCAGCTCTTTCATATAGCTTAGCTGGCGATGGCCGTGCCGGGATTCTATCCGTTCAACCATGGCGCGGCGCTGGTCCTCCTTTAAGGCGTAAATGAGGTCTACAGACGCCTGATCCACGGCAAAAATGTCCAGGGAAGCTAAAATTCCTATATTGGGCGTAACTACCGGCTGAGCATTAATTCCTTCGCAGTCGCAGGATACGGACATGTTGCGCAGCACGTTAATAAAGCTAATATTTTTACCGAAATGGTCAACGGTAGCTTTGGCCGATTCGGTCATTCTTTCCATGAATTCCTCCTTTGCAATATCCCACATATCGGGCGAACCAGGAGTAGTGTGTATCATTGCCTTGCCTATTCTTCCGTCGGCGCAGCCTATACCTATATTTTTAACCGAGCCGCCGAACCCTCCCTGAGTGTGCCCCTTAAAATGCGTAAGCACAAGCATGGAATCATAATTTAATATGTTTTTGCCCATGTGCATCTGAGTAAACCACTTGCCTCCCTTAACAGGCAAAGGGGCCGAGCCGTCCTCGTCCATGATATCTACGGGGCAAAAATCCCATCCGTTTACTTTCAGAGTTTCGCGGTGCTGCTCGGTAGTGTAGCGGTCTCCCTCATAATATGAGTTGGTTTCAACAATATGCGCGCCGGGCAGCTCATTTTCAATAAGCTGCTTTACCCAGGCGCGGGGAATGATATTGGGACCATGCTTTTCGCCGGTATGCAGCTTGACCGCCGTTTTGCCATAAAGATTGCTTCCAATACGCTTAAAAATCCGTTCCAGCCCGTCGGGGGTAAGTTCCCTGGTAAAATATACAATGGATTTATCCCCTGTGCGTTCGCTGTATGGAATATAATGCTCTCCGCCTGAGCCCGCTGTTATTTTTTGCTGAGACATATAAAAATCCTCCTTATAGTATACAAACTTAACTTTATAATAACTCAAAACGCATTGACATGCAATATCGGTTTTGTTAAAATAGCATTAACTAAAACTTGATACTAAAGAGGATATGGATATTATGTATAATCAGCTGCTTGAAACGTTTATATGCGTCGCAGACTGCGGCAGCTTTACCAAGGCTTCAGAGCGCCTTTACATATCTTCAACAGCCGTTATGAATAAGATAAACGCCTTGGAAAGCCATTTGGATATAATTCTTTTTAACAGAACTCCCAGAGGAATTGTGCTGACGGAGGCGGGCAAATCTATTTACCGGGACGCTAAAAACATGATTGCATTTTCCCAGGATTCGATAAAGCGCGCCCGAAGGCTTTCGGAGGACGAGCATTTTACTGTGAGGGTAGGGACGTCTCTGCTTTATCCCTGCAAGCCCCTGATAAATTTATGGTATTCGGTTAATGCCAGGTATCCATTTTTCAAGCTGAAAATTGTGCCTTATGAAGATAATTATAACGCCGATACTTCTATAATTCAGATGCTGGGCAGAAAAATAGATTTTATAGTAGGGCCGTGCGGCTCGGCTTCCTGGCTCAGCCAGTTGAATTTTTTTCAGCTTGGAGCTTCGCGCGTTTGCTGCGCCGTGCCTCACGACCATCCCCTTGCAGTCAAAGCCTGTCTGACCCAAAGGGATTTTATAGGAGAAAGGCTTATGCTGGTCAAAGCGGGCGATTCGGAAATAATAGACCGCATAAGAGCTGGGCTTACGGCTGATTATCCAGGCGTTCAGCTAATAGATACTCCTTTTTATTATGATGTGGAGGTTTTTAACCGCTGCGAGCAGGAGGAAAATCTGCTGCTTACGCTAGAGCAGTGGGAGGATGTTCATCCTCTTTTAAAAACTATACCGGTTAATTGGAATTATTATATGCCCTACGGCCTGCTGTATGCCCCGGAACCCCCTAAAAGCATATTGCGCTTTATTGAGGCGGTTAAGGAATGCCTTTGATTTGCCGCTTTAAACCGGAATTCTTTTGTGAAGGCTTTATGCGCCGGAAACTCGGCGGCTTGCTAATGGAAGGGCATTCTGATACTAAGGTTTCAAACGGAGAGAATTTCTTCATTTTCAAGGCGGGCGAAGAAAACATACTGGGAGTACGCTGATTGAGGATAACTCAGAAAATGAAGAAATTATCCCGTTTGAGGCGTGCAGTTCTTTGTAAACTGAGAGTAGATAATTGTAAAGCCACAGATTCAAATGAGTCTGTGGCCTTGCGTCTTTATTTAGCTGGTACAATAATGGTTGTTAGCGATTTTTTCTGTTCCTTGGTTGGAAGTTTTAGTTTGCCGTTATTCACAAGCTCTTTCATGCAATGTAAAATGAACCAACCATCGGAAAAGAAGATGTATTGCAGTTCGAATTCCTGCATTTTGTGCAGGTGCTTCGGTGTTTCGCTCAGAACTGAATTGGCAAATGATTCTTTCATATCCTTCAATTCAGCCCAATGCCTTTCTTTAATGCGGTCGCCAATTGCAATAAGTCTATTTTTGATTTCGCAGTTTTCCAGCCAAACCACTTGCGGAACAAATTTAAACCAACATTTGTTTCCGTCAATATGCATTCCCGTTTTTACAATTCCCGCTTCTTCAAGAAAAGTAAAGTCTTCTTCGTTAGAATCATCCAGTTTAGATAAAATAGATAAAATTCGGTTAGCTTTTTCAATATATCCGTCGCGTACTCGCCCGGCTGACCATTCTGAGTCAATTTGCCACAAGATATAATCTTTATTTCCGTTCCAGCAAGGACCGCAAAAATGTAGCATACTTTCAAAATACATAGGCCGCTTTACGTTTGGCGCCGCAACAGATGCATGACAGATATTGTGTCCGCCGTCAGGACGGAGGGTGGCAGCTTCATCAAAGGAGATACTTTTATCCATAAGACTTTCTCCGCTTAGTGCTGCAATATACGGAATTAGTGACCATAGGATAAAATTATCGTCTGCGCGGATATCCTTTGTAAAAGTAATTGGAAGATTGGTTTGGCCGCAGACAATATGCGGATCTTTCAAAATTTCACTATTTGTCAGTTCGTCATATAACTCATTTGCAAACAGTTTTGCGGCTCGAGAGTAGATTTCATCTTTTAGTGTAATCAGTTCATTACTTGGTTCATCCATTAGAATGTTGCAGAGGTACTTACCGCCTTTCTCTATTAAAAAGCCGTATTCAGCAAGATATTCAGCTTCGCTTTCCACATATACAGGAGAAACGCCGAGATTATCTGCAATTTCTCCTATCGTTTTAGCTTCTTTCCATACAGAATATACGATGTTTTGGGATAGCGTGCTGCGAAAAAAATTGCAATTTGCCCCTTTCTCTCCGGGCGAACCGTTTGTTCCGCAAAGTTCAAATTGAATCGGGTTAAATTTAAGTTCACCTGTTTGTCTCATGGTATACATTCCTTTCTTCAAATCTTTTTTCGCTTCAAACAGATGCCACTTGACTGTACCCAAAGGAATATCCAGTTCACTTGCGATTGCTTCTTGCTTTTTGTTTTCAAAATAATATGCAATTACAATCCGGCGCTGCAGCTTTGAGAGATACGCAATTTCTACATGCAGACGGTCGATAGTTTCCTGTTCGACGATACCGTTTGCGGTATCGTCATCTGACGGAAGCAATTCGAGGAAGTCGTCAATAGGAAGGCCTACTGCGGTTTTTACTTTTCCACGATAATAATTTGCGAGGGTATTGTGTGCTGCCGTCCATATGAATTTATCCGGCACTTCGATGTCTTCTCTGCAAAGGATTGCACGAAACACCTTTAAAACAATTTCCTGCGTTAAATCCTCTGCATCTTGTAAATTTGCGCATCGTTTTAAAGCAAATCCATATATAGGTTTTAGATGCTCTATTGTGATTTTTTCGGCTTGTTCCCGTGTCATCTGTTGAATCTCCTTGAAAGCTTTCATCCATATAGACACAAAAGTGAAAAAAAGGTTGGAATTTTGTTTGTTTAAAATAATACACGTTTAATACTGATTTGGCATGAAGCTAAATAGCGCGCTTGTAAACTGAGGGTATAACTAGTGCAACTGATTATAGCATATTATCGTCAATATTTCCACTTGCAGAAAAACAAATACTGCGGTTTTCAGAGCTTTGTTTTCAGTCAAAGAGAAGACAAATTTGGCATAGAAATAGATTTTCTTGAGCCTTTTATTTGTGCGTAAATCAAATCAGTACTTACAATTTTCCTGCAAACATATGCTTTTTTTATAAGACCAACCCCATTTCATTTAATTTTTGCCTTTCAGCTTTTCGGTAACGCTTTGCTTTTTGGACTACAAACCATGCCTTTCAACATAAATTTTGTTTTCCGTTCTCTAATCTCCCGAATATGCTGATTGTCTTAGAAATACAATCATTTCGGCTAACTATGAAATCAAAGGGAGAAACTACTTTCTTATGTAGTTCTCCCTTTAAACAGCTTTTAAGCTAAAGCCGGGGCTTTGCGTCTGCGCTGTATGAACGCGGGACGGCTGATAATGTAAAATTAATTTTTCTCTTCCGCGCCGGACGCTTTTTCGACCGGGGCGAGCCGTTTATCCCTATAGCCCTGGAAAAGCCTGCGCAGCTGCGGTATGCCAATTAATATAAGGCAAAAAGCCATTTCTACGAAAATAAAGGAATTGTATCCGGCCGAATAGCCCAGCTTATAGGCGAAGTCGGCCGGGGGGTATTCCCACGCGTCCCAGAATATAATGCCTGAGGCTATATGGCAGGCGTATCTGAGCAGCACGCAGAAAATAATGCCGGCCGCTATATTGACATAGGATTTTTTAAAGCGGAAAATGCCGGCAAGCCCCATAAGAGTGAAGGGAAGCAGATAATCTAAAAGCAGCTGTACAGGGTGCAGTATATATGGGTCGCTGAAAATATTCAGAATACTGTATGCAAAGGCGCATACAAGGCCGGGGATGGGCCCGAAAGCATAGGCGTAAAGGAAAATGGGCAGGGAAGAGGCGGGCGTTACGCTGCCTCCGTTGGGCATTCTGAATAAGCGTATATTGCAGAGTATAAAGGAAAGAGCTATGCATACCGCGCCTATTACAATGCCCTCGGTAGTAAGCTTTTTGCCCTTGCCGTTAGCGCGCGCTATTATAAATATTATAACGCCCAGAAGCAATATAGCGCCGAAGAGTATCCAGCTTTTATAATCTACCTCTTTAAATTTTTCGAACATATCTGAAAAATAATCAGAAATGCTCAGTACCGAGTTCTTCAATGCAAAACATCCTTTCTATTCTCCGCTAAAAAAAGCGCCGCGTCCAGAACAGGAACGCGGCGAAATATAAGCTCAAAAGCACGGCCGCTTCCCTACGGTAGGATTAACTACACAGGTTCGTGGGGTCTGCTGATTTTAAGCACTCTCAGCCCTGAATAAGGCTCCCCCAGCGGAGATTTTTATTTTTTAATAATTTTAGCTTTGAAAATCATATCTGTCAACTCTTTTTTCATAGAGACAATTAATGCGGCGGTTCTTTCTTTTACCTCTATAATTTTCATGCCTTTGTCTTTGCAAAGAGAAGTTTATCTATATAATTCTTTTTGCAGCTTTTCAAAAAATAAATAAGCATGATATCCGTCTGCAATCGCGTGGGAAGCTTGCAGAGTGACGGGTAATATATAACGGGTATCTGCTTGCTCGTATTTTCCCAAAGTAATTATTTTGACAATTTTATTCTCTATTGGTTTTGAATTAGATGAAAAATGTTCAAAATGCAGCCACGGTATGCAAGAAACATTAAAAACATTTGGCGGTAATTCTCCTTGCGGCACTATCGTCGTACTCGCAGCATATTTATTTACGATATCCTTACCCTCAGTTTACAAGCAAGACGGTCAGAAGGCATAAAATTTGCGTCCTGATGCGTTGCTTCCGCTTCAAATATATACGGTACATGTTGTTTAAGCGCGCTTTACCTGGCGCAAATTTTATGCCTTCAGACTCTGCGACCTCAAACCGAGAGAATTTGTTAATTTTCAAGGCAAACGAAGAAGGAGCATTGCGGGGTACGCCTATTTAGGATAACGCAGAAAATGAAGGAATTATCCCATTTTGGTGCGTACAGTTCCTCGTAAACTGAGTGTATGCAGCGTTTTCGCTATATTAACATCTTTTTTATATAAAACTGCAACAACTGCGGTACGTCTGGGTATAATCTTTTTGCAGCCTGCGTTTTGGCGGGCTGCGCCGGCGTTGCTTTTTGCGGAATTTTATAATATAATATATTCGGACGATACAATGAGGTGGAGAGCGGATTGTTAAGAAGCGCCCTTTCAGCTTGTCCAGCCTGGGTAAAACGCGTTCCCTGATGGGTATTATCCGGAAAAGAGAGGAAAAGAAAAAATGATTGAGAGCTGGATATACCGACTGTTTGAACTGCTTACTCTTCAAATGTTCTTTTGGATATCTGCTGCTTTGCTTACGGCCGTTTTTATTTACTGGCTTATAAGATATCAATTCTGCCTGATGTGTCCTCAAATTAAAAGAATAAAGCTGCTTTGCCGCTTTGTGGGCGAATATAAAGGAATAAAAATGGAACTGGTAAGCAGTCTGGGCAGGGAAATGAATGGTAAAGCCAATAAGGCGGTTTGGCAGGAATATGAGGCGGCTATGCTGGCAAGGCGGCCTGCGTCTGTGCGCAATTATTTTACCTACAGCCGAATATTTGACATTCCATGCAGGCGGGAAAGCATGATTTGCTTTAAGTGGTATACGCTGGTATTGGGCTTGGCTCTGGGCATTTTCGGATGGGTTTTTATAAAGGTGGGGGAAAGGCTTACTCTGCTGGAGGCTTTGTATTCGGATAATTTTATTTATATTATGCTGCTTATTGGGGTAACCCTTTTGCTTGTTCTGCTGTATTCTGTTATAGAAAGCGGAATATACTCCTCTGCCTTAAAGGCGCTGGAACGCTTTTGCAGTCTTTGCGACAGAGCGCTGCCCGCGCTGAGAAAGGATGCCTTAAGCGAATTGAAGCCTGAACTGGAGCAGATGGCGCAGAAGCAGGATTTAATCCTGGAATATTTGGAGCGTATGGACGCTGTCCGGCCAGTCCGGGAGAAAATAGAAGAGAAATGGGGCGATACCGCACGCCCGGAGCCTGAGGAGGAGGAAACTGGGAGGCAATAGCGTTTGAAGCTGTCTGACGAATTTTGTCGGCTGCTGAAGAAAAATGACAAGAATTATCTTGAGATAATATGTGCTGATGGAGGAAGCAAAATTCAATTGCCTTATTCAGGCGGGAATGGAGCGGCAATAGATATTACCTTTTTCTTTGAACCGGAGGGAGATATTAAAATTACCGCCCGCGGCATATACAAGCTTAAAAGAATGCTGTATTTAGATAATATTTTATTAACCCTTAACCAGTTTAACGCACGTTTCCCGTATGCGCGGCTGTCTCTCTGCGGCAGAGAAGTAGTGCAAAATTATAGGGTGTTCGGTTTCCTTTCGCCGGCGCCGGAGGGGCTTGTGCGTATTTTAAATTATCTTTCGGTTATGCTGTCCGCCTTAAAATACGAGCTGCTTTTAGGCGAGCTGTGCTGGGGGGCGGTTGAATGATGGATGCGGGCGAAAATGCGGCGCGCTTTGAATACTATTTAAATTCGCTGGATATAACCTATCACAGCGTGAAGGATAAAAATAACGATATTATTTATCTGGAACGGGAATTGGAAAACGGGCCGAACGTCAGTCTTGGCGTTATGATAACGCCGGATAATTCGGGGGTGCGCCTGTATATGTTTAATTATATAAATATAAAGACAAGCTCGGGCGTGCTCTCAGCCCTGGAAATAATAAATGCGCAGGAGGACGGGCCGGTATGCTTTATAGATGAGGACAGGGATGTTATATTGCAGATAGACGTGCCCATATTTGATATATTTTCTGCCAGCAGCCTGTATAAGCTGTGCGAATATATGTTCGATTGGGCCGCGCGGCTGTATCCTTTGATAATGAAAGCGCTTTTAACTCAATCGAACTGACGGGATAATAATTATGCTTATAAGGATAAGAGCCTGGTTTATCAGGCATGAAAAGGGCCTGCGCAGGGCCAAAAATATAATTTTAATAGTAATAGGCGCGCTTTTAAGCGCAGATACGCTCTTTGCCAGCATGATTCTTCCAGGCAATATAGGAGCGTATCTTCCCGCCGTTATAGGTCTGCCTCTTTTGCTTCTGGGAGGATTGGACGCTCCTTTGCGCCGTTTTTTCAGGCTCAAATGGGGCAGGGTGCTGAAATATTTTATAATGCTCTGCTATGCGCTGTTTTTAATAACCTTTGGCGTCAGCCTTATGCTTATTGCCAGCGTTCCGGCACAGGCCGAAAAGGCGGACGCAGTAATAGTTCTGGGGGCTGGAGTCAGCAACGGCGAGATAAGCCCTACTCTTAAATATCGGCTGGACGCGGCCTACGCTTACGCCTTGGAATATCCGGACGCATTAGTAGTGGTTTCAGGCGGCAAGGGCTCAAGCAGCAGTCCCAGCGAAGCGGCGGTTATGCAGGAATATCTTTCGACGCGGGGACTGGAAAAGGAACGCATTATTCTTGAGGAACGCTCCCAGAGTACATTTCAGAACCTGAAATATTCCAAGGAAATATTGGACGATATGCTGGGAGAGGATTATAATGTAGCGATAGCAACCAGTAAATTTCACGCATACCGCGCAAGGCGCATAGCGCTGGATTTGGGCTTTGACGCCTGTGCGCTGCCCGCTGAAAGCGCCTGGTATTTAATACCTAATAACTACCTGAGAGAATACCTTTCCATATATAATTACCTTTTTGTGGGTATAGGTATAGATTAAACTGAAAAGTACGGAGGATAAAAATGGAATATGTGATTTTGGCGGTTGCCGTTCTGGCTCTGGTTTGCTCTCTGGCGGCGCTTATTCGTATAAACGGTCTGTATAAAAGCATATCCGGCCGGCTTACCGAGTCGGAGCTGAGAAAGGAATTGAACAGTCTAAACGATCGCTTTGAGCAAAAAATAAGCACTCTGCGCGATGGTATGGAGCAGTCCATGAACCGATATAACAGCGCCGTAAGGGAAAACATATCCGCTCTTACCGAGAATAATGAAAAGCGTCTGGAAAACATGAGACAGATTATAGACGTTAAGCTGGAGAGCATTTCGGCTAAGAATGATAAGAATCTGGAAAATGTGCGTTCAACGGTGGAGAATAAGCTGGAATCAATTCTGGATAAAAACGATAAGAATTTGGAGCATGTACGCAAAACGGTGGAGGACAAGCTTAATCTTCTTCAGCAGGACAATTCGCAGAAGCTGGAAAAGATGCGAGAAACAGTAGATGAAAAGCTTACCGGCACTTTGGAAAAGCGGCTGGGAGAATCCTTTGGTACTGTCAGCAAACAGCTTACCGACGTTTACAGAGGCCTGGGCGAGATGCAAAAGCTGGCCGAGGATGTAGGCGGCCTTAAAAAGGTGCTCACCAACGTTAAAACCCGCGGCACCTGGGGCGAGGTTTCCTTAGGCAGCCTGCTGGAGCAGCTTCTTACTCCCCAGCAGTATAAGCGTAATGTAAAGGTTTCGCCGCGCAGGAGTAATATTGTGGAATATGCCATCTGTTTGCCCGGAGCTGAGGAGGGGAGCCAGGTATATCTGCCCGTAGACAGCAAATTTCCTATGGAGAATTATCATTTATTAGTGAACGCCTCGGAGGGAGCTGATTCTGCGGCGGTGGAGGCGGCGCAAAGGGGGCTCAAAGCGTCTGTGCGCCGCTTTGCTCAGGATATACGGGATAAGTATATTGTTCCTCCGCATACGACGGATTTTGGCATTATGTATCTGCCTACTGAGGGCTTGTATGCAGAAGTAACCAAGGACGCCGTACTCTGCGAGCAGCTTCAAAGGGACTGCCGTGTAACGATAATGGGTCCGGCTACTCTGGGCGCATTTCTTAACAGCCTGCAAATGGGCTTTAAGACGCTTGCCATACAAAAGCGCTCGGGAGAGGTATGGAAAATATTAAGTAATGTTAAAAAGGATTTCGGCAAGTTCGGAGATTTGCTGGATAAGACCAGCGAAAGGCTGGAGCAGGCCTCTAAGACCATAGGCGAGGCCAAAAACCGTACCGAGCAGATACAGAAAAAGCTGCGCACGGTTGAAGAGCTGCCTGAGGAGAATCAAACCGGCTCGGAGGAGCTGTTTTTTCAGGCTGAATAGCCGGGCGCGGATTCAGGCACATTTTGCTTGACAAACACGCCTTGGAGGTATATAAGATACCTTAGAAAATACATATGCAATTGGAGGAAGGAAAAATGAGCAATATTATGCTGAAAGACAAGGTCGCCGTTATAACGGGCGCAAGCCAGGGCCTGGGCGAAGCGCTCGCCATTCGCCTTTCGGACGAGGGCTGCAAGGTAGTAGTGGCCGATTTAAATTACGAGGGTGCGCAGAAGGTGGCTTCGCAGCTTAAGGAGGCTATAGCTGTAGCTGTGGATGTAACTAAATATGAGGATTGCGAGGCTATGGCTAAGGCTGCCGTTGATAAATACGGCCGGATAGATATATTGGTTGCCAACGCCGCCATAGTTATGTCGGGCGATATTCGTGAATTTCCCGCGGCTAAATTTGCTAAGGTGGTGGATGTCAATCTGAACGGATATTTTAATACCGTTAAGGCTGTGGTTGGTTATATGTACGAGCAGAAGAGCGGCTGCATAATACAGATTAACAGCAAGTCGGGCAAAAAGGGCTCTTTCAAGAACTGCGCATACGCCGCTTCAAAATTTGGAGGAATTGGCCTGACACAATCTCTTGCGCTTGAATTTGCGCCTCATAATATCCGCGTGAACAGCATTTGTCCGGGCAATCTGCTTAATTCTCCTCTTTGGGTAAACAGCTTGTTTAAGCAGTATGCCGCCAATCAGGGCACGACTGAGGAGGCCATACGCCAGAAATATCTTTCCCAGGTGCCTTTGGGAAGAAGCTGCGAATACGAGGACGTAGCAAACGTTATGGTATTCCTTGCAAGCGATATGGCTTCATATATGACGGGGCAGGCGATAAACGTAACTGGCGGCCAGGAGATGAAATAAAGCGTTATGACGCTGAGAGAATATCTTCCGGAGGATATAGAACAGATTTTAAAGCTGTTTTATAATACCGTTCATATGGTTAATGCGGCAGATTATTCTCCGGCTCAGCTGGACGCATGGGCGCCCCAAAATCAGGATGCCGCGCAATGGAACAGCTCGCTTTGCATAAATTACACGCTTGTAGCCGAGGAGAACGGTGAAATAGCGGGTTTTGCCGATTTGGCTGCAGACGGCTATTTCAATAGATTATATGTGCGCGTGGATTTTCAGCGTCGGGGTATAGCCTCCAGGCTGGCTTCAGCTTTAGAAAAGAAGGCGCGGGAGCAGGGAGTAAAGACGCTTATTGTGCATGCTTCCATTACTGCGCGCCCGTTTTTTGAAAAGAGAGGGTATACGCTTGTTAAGGAACAGCAGGTTTCCCGCAGGGGCGTTGAAATGATTAATTATGTAATGCAGCTTGAATTATAAGGCTGATTTTTTGCGCTGTGCCGGCTTTATTGGTACAATATGACGAGCTGCAGCCTGCGTCGGATACTTTTTCTTATATAACCGCAGAGTCCTTTTCAGGCTTTGCGGTTATTTTTTGTCTTAGGCGCGTCGTCAAAGATGTTTAGTTCCAGCCGGTCAAAATCCACCGGTTCTATAAAGCTTTCAGGCAAAAAGCGGGTGAGTCGGTATTGCTCCATATCCCGTATGTGCTTATTCTGAATTATGGGATTGGATAAATCCAGAGCATAGCATATTTCGCGCAAGGCCTCGGAAAGCTGTTCCTGACTGGAAGCTTCGGGGTCTATGGGAACGGTGTACTGCGCCGTCGGTTTATTGTCCTTAATAGTTTTGGCCCATATTTTAAGCATATATAAAAATCCTTTCGTTTTTTTTAGTATAGCAGATGGTGCTGGAGACGGTCAAGAACTGAATATGCGCGTCCCAAAAAGAAACGAACATTAAATATAAAATATTAAATAATATTCAGCATTTGTTTGACTGAAATTATTTGTTGGGTTAAAATTATTTGAGAAAAACAGGAGGTATGCTTATATGTCTAAGGTTGCTGTAGTAATGGGCAGTCAAAGCGATTTCGACGTAGTCAAAAAAACCGTTGAAAAGCTTAACGCTTTCGGCGTAGAGAGCGTAGTCCGCGTTATAAGCGCGCATAGGACGCCCGATGAGGCTCATAATTTTGTTTTAAACGCAGAAAAAGATGGAATAGAGGTTATAATAGCGGCGGCGGGCAAGGCGGCGCATCTGGGCGGAGTGCTGGCGGCTTATACGGTGCTTCCGGTTATAGGGCTGCCTATAAAATCATCTACTATGGACGGCTTGGATTCGCTTTTATCCATTGTGCAGATGCCTGCGGGCATACCTGTGGCTACTGTTGCTATAAACGGCGCGGAGAATGCAGCGCTGCTGGCAATACAGATTTTGGCGCTCAAGGACAGCGGGCTTAGAGATAAGCTTTTAAAGAATAAAAAGGATATGGCTGAATCGGTAATGCGCAGCGATGAAATTCTGCGCGCTAAAATAGAAAAAGGGGAATTTTAAATGATAAGCTATAAAGACGCTGGCGTGGACGTTCAGCGCGGCTATGACGCCGTGAGCCTGATGAAAAAACACGTTCAAAAAACCATGAACAAAAATGTATTGGGCGATTTGGGCAGCTTTGGAGGCTTTTTTGCCCTGGATAAAGAGGACTGCGACGAGCCTGTGCTGGTTGCGGGCACGGACGGAGTGGGTACGAAGCTCAGATACGCCATGCTTATGGACAAGCACGACACGGTAGGGATAGACGCTGTGGCCATGTGCGTGAACGATATAGTCTGCCAGGGCGCTAAGCCGCTGTTCTTTCTGGATTATATAGCTACGGGACGGATACATCCGGATAAGATTGCCGATATAGTAGGCGGCGTCGCAGAGGGGTGCGTCCAGGCGGGCTGTGCGCTTATTGGCGGCGAAACAGCGGAAATGCCGGGTTTTTACGGCGACGATGAATATGATATAGCTGGATTTTCGGTAGGGGTTGTCCAGAAAAGCAGGGTTATTAACGGTTCCTCCATTAAGGCGGGGGACGCGCTTGTAGGCTTGGCAAGCTCGGGCATACACAGCAACGGATTTTCATTAGTACGCCGTCTTTTTGGAGAAAATCCATCTGATTTGACAAGATACAGCGCCGAGCTTAAAAAAAGCGTGGGCGAAGAGGTGCTTACGCCTACCCGGATTTACGTTAAGACCGTTTTGGAGCTGCTGAAAAGCTATAGCATAAAGGGGATAGCTCACATAACGGGCGGCGGCTTTATAGAGAATATACCCCGCATACTTCCCAAGGGTTTAAAGGCGCGTATAAATATAGGAAGCTATGAGGTGCTTCCGGTATTTAACGTGCTGGCTCAATTAAGCGGCCTGGAACAGGCTCAGCTTTATAATACTTTTAATATGGGTATCGGTATGGTTTTGGCTATGGAGCCGTCTGAGGCTGATTCAATAGTGAAAGCCGCCGGGCAGATGGGTGAAAAGGCGTATATTATTGGTGAGGTTGCGCAGGGCGAGGGAGGCGTAGAGCTATGCCGCTGAAAAGGATAGCCGTATTTGTTTCGGGCGGCGGGACTGATTTGCAGTCCATACTGGACGGGATAGACGCCGGGCAGATACAGGGCAGGGTAGTGCTGGTTATTTCGGACAAGCCGGGCGCGTATGCTTTAACCCGTGCTCAGAATGCCGGAATAGAAACCTGGGCCTATGAAAAGCGGCAGTATACTAAGCCGGAATTAGAGCAGAAGCTTTGTGATATTCTGGAGAAATATCAGATTGATTTTTGCGTGCTTGCGGGATATTTGTCTATTTTGGGTGCGTCGGTGATAAGAAAATATCCTAATAGGATAATTAATATACACCCTTCCCTAATTCCTTCATTCTGCGGCATGGGCTTTTATGGCAGCCGGGTGCACCAGGGAGTGTTGGATTACGGCGCTAAGGTTTCCGGAGCAACTGTGCATTTTGTGGACGAGGGCGCCGATACGGGACCTATCATTTTACAGGAGAGCGTTAAGGTGCTGGACGAGGACGACGCGCAGAGCCTGGCCAATAGGGTGCTGGAGGTAGAGCATAGACTGCTGCCTGAGGCGGTGCGGCTTATGTGCGAGGACAGAATTGAGGTCAATGGACGCAAAGTAACTATAAAAAAGGACGGAAAGGCGGTATAAATATGAAGAAAAGAGCGCTTATAAGCGTGTCGGATAAGACGGGCATAGCGGATTTTGCCCGCGAACTGGTTAATCTGGGCTATGAGATAATTTCTACGGGAGGAACGCTTAAGCATCTCAGAGAGCAAAATATTCCTGTTATTCCTATAGATGAAATAACAGGCTTCCCTGAATGCCTGGATGGGCGGGTAAAAACTCTGCATCCGCGCGTGCACGCAGGTATTTTGGCTATTCGTTCCAATAGCGAGCATATGCGCTGCCTGGAGGAAATGAATATTAATACCATTGATATAGTCGCGGTTAATCTATATCCCTTTAAGCAAACTGTGCTTAAGCCGGACGTGACCTTCCAGGAAGCTATTGAAAATATAGATATCGGCGGACCTAGTATGATACGGGCTGCTGCAAAGAATTTTCAGGATGTGGCGGTAATAGTTAATCCTGAGGATTATGCAGTTGTGCTGAAGGAGCTTAAGGCTGGAGGAATAAGCCAGGAGACTAAGCTTCGACTCTGTTGGACGGTTTTTGAGCATACGGCGGCATATGACGCGCTTATAGCGCAGTATCTGCGCGCTAAGGTGCAGCCTGAGCAGTTTACGGCTACCTATACTTCTACTTTTGAATTGGTTGAGCAGATGCGCTATGGGGAGAACCCTCATCAGAAAGCTGCTTTTTATAAGGAGATAGGGCATTTTACCGGCGCTTTGACAGAGGCCAAACAGCTGCATGGCAAGGAGCTTTCCTTTAATAATATAAACGATGCTAACGGCGCGCTCGAACTGCTGGCGGAATTTGACGGTCCTACCGCTGTAGCCGTTAAACATTCTAATCCCTGCGGAGTGGGTGCCGGAGAGAGCATTTTTGAGGCGTATACAAAGGCGTATGAGGCCGATCCTGTCTCTGTCTTCGGCGGTATAGTGGCTTTGAACAGGACGGTAGATTTGCCTACTGCTAAAAAAATGAGTGAGATTTTTCTTGAGATAATTATAGCGCCTTCGTATGAGTCCGAGGCTTTTGAAATTCTGAGCCAGAAGAAAAATATAAGGCTGCTGGAATTGGATACCGTAAGCAAGGTTTCCCGCCGCGGCTTTAATACTAAAAAGGTTTACGGCGGCCTGCTTGTTCAGGAATATGACGATAAGCTGTTGGACGGAGAGCTTAAGATAGTGACGAAGCGTGCTCCCAGCAAGAAGGAGATGCAGGATTTGATGTTTGCCTGGAAATTGGTCAAGCATGTTAAATCAAACGGTATAGCTATAGCTAAGGACGGACAGTCTCTTGGCTTAGGCATTGGCCAGGTAAACCGTATTTGGCCTACCCAGCAGGCTATAGAGCATTCCGGTCAAAAGGTTAAGGGCGCGGCTCTGGCTTCAGACGCATTCTTTCCCTTCGATGATTGCGTAAAAGCGGCGGCTCAGGCTGGTATAACCTGTATTATTCAGCCCGGCGGCTCCAGAAACGACCAGATGTCCATAGATGCCGCGGACGAAGCGGGAATAGCGATGCTATTTACTGGTATAAGACATTTTAAGCATTAATTATTATTTTAAGGAGTGTAGGCTGCATGAAGGTTTTAGTTGTAGGCTCGGGCGGGAGAGAACACGCTATTATATGGAAGCTTGCGCAAAGCCCAAAGGTAACCAAGCTTTATTGCGCGCCGGGCAACGGAGGCATAGCCGAGCTGGCCGAATGCGTAAATATAAAGGCTACGGATATTCCGGCAATGGTGCGCTTTGCGGTGGAAAAGGATATAGATTTAACAGTAGTGGCGCCGGACGACCCGTTGGCTATGGGCATGGTAAATGCGCTCGAAAAAGCAGGCAGACGGGCTTTTGGCCCTACGGCCGAAGCGGCTTTGATAGAAGCCAGCAAGAGCTTTTCCAAGCAGCTTATGAAAAAATATGGCATACCGACGGCCGATTTTAACGTTTTTGACAATGAGGAAGAAGCGGTAAAATATCTTGAGCAGGCTGATTATCCTATAGTTGTTAAGGCAGACGGTTTAGCTTTAGGCAAGGGCGTTATTATAGCCGAGGATAAAGCTCAGGCAGTAGAGGCTGTCCGTTCTATGATTAGCGGCGGGAAATTCGGCAAAGCAGGCAGCAGAGTAGTTATTGAGGAATATATGACGGGACCTGAGGTATCTGTATTGTGTTTTACAGATGGAAAGACTATTGTGCCTATGGTTTCCTCTCAGGATCATAAGCGCGCGCTGGATAATGATAAGGGCCTTAATACGGGCGGTATGGGAACGTTCAGTCCAAGCATGCATTATACTAAGGAGCATGAGGCGTTTGTTCGGGAGCATATATTACAGGCGACGGTAGACGCTATGAACAGCGAAGGACGTCCGTTTAAGGGCGTGCTGTATTTTGGATTGATGCTCACTCCTAAAGGAGTAAAAGTGCTGGAGTATAACGCGCGTTTTGGGGACCCCGAAACTCAGGTGGTGCTTCCTAGGCTTCAAAGTGATTTATATGAGATTTTTGAGGCTGTTATTGACGGGCGTCTGGCTCAAACTGAAATAAAATGGAATGATAAAGCGGCTGTCTGTGTGGTTATGGCTTCAGGCGGGTATCCGCAGAGCTATGAGACTGGCTTTGAGATAAGCGGATTGCCGGTTGAGGATGCTCTTGTATTTCATGCGGGTACTAAGCTGGTTGAAGGCAAGCTGGTGACAGCTGGCGGCCGTGTGCTCGGAGTTACTGCTTTAGGGGAGGATATTGGCCAGGCCAGGGAAAAAGCTTATGCGGCCGTAAATAAGATACATTTTAAAAATGCGCATTACAGGCGGGATATAGGCATTAAATAGGGCTAATAGCAGAAGGCGGATTTGCGCTTGCGCCCTGCGAGCAGAATAATAAATAACCGCGGCGTTTGGCAGGCTTGAGCCTGCCTGGCCGGGCAAAAGCCCGGCTGGCGGCCCTTCGGGCCGCAAACGCCGCGGTTATTTATTATTCTGTTCGCAGGGCGCAAAGCTCTGAGGCTTTTTATACTGGCTTTAGAAATCAAGAGGGAAGCCAAGACTTATAATTAGGTTATATAAGTCGTTATAACAGCTTCGATAATAATCATAGCTTACGGTATCGTAATTGTTATATGCGCTTCTTAAAGCTTCAGTCAGCGCTAAAAGCTGCTGGTACTCAGCCGCATTCTCTATTTGAGGAGCATATTGCTCGCTTCTCTGAATCAGCCTCTGCGCATTGAAATGAAGCTGCTCCTTAAGTTCCTGCTCCCCCTGCCATTGCGCTGTATGCACGGAGCAATGAGTATTAATTGTCAGTACGTTGTCAGAGTAATATCTCCTGTATATTTCTGGATAGTTATAATATATATTTGCAAGCTGCCCTGAGGTGGGCGGTATTAATGCCGAAACGGTTTTTGTATTTGGGCAGTAATCTGTGGCTATGCAGTTGGTATCCAGGCAAATGGTGACCGAACGGTGGCAGTCGCAGGGTGATGCGAGCACGTCGGCAGCTACGCCTATATCGGTTACCGTTTCAGGGCAGGCGCTGGTAGCAAGCTTGCCCGAATATTTACAGAATTTAAATTTTTCTATCCCTAGCTCCTCCATAGTAACGTCGGTTACGGCTTTATTAGGCAGTCCGTCGTGCAACGGTTCCATTATATCCTTCCAAAGGGGGGCGGCATATGTTCCGCCCTGCGCGTTTTTTAAAGGCTTGTAAGCATCGCTGCCAATCCATACCGAGCCGACATAGTATCCTGTGAATCCTGCGAAATATACGCCTCTGTAATCGCTGTTAGTACCTGTTTTTCCGCATACGGTCTGTCCGTCCATAAGGGCGCCCTGAGCCGAACCGCCGCCGTTAAGAGCGCTGTAGAGCATATCTATAACCTGATAGGCCGAGGACGGTTTATATACCTGCTTGCTTTCCTGCTCCGCAACCATATCCAAGATAACGTTGCCCTGATTATCTGTTATTTTAGTAAAGGATATAGGCTGCAAATACTCTCCCATATTAGCTATAGTTGCAAAGCATGCGGCCATCTCAAGTGGTGTAAGCCCGCTTGTCCCCAGAGCTAGACCCGGCCCGTCTGCGTTTATATGATCCGGATTTACATTCATAGCGTTTAAATAGCTGACAGCTGTATCTATACCAACATCATACATAAGCGCCTGCGCGGCCACGGTATTAAGAGATTTTTCTACGGCGTACCGCATTGTTACAGAACCCGTATAGCCCGATTCGCCGTTATTAGAGGGATACCCCTTTTCAGTACCCCAATTTTCAATAGGGGCTCGCGTATCGTAATATATGGTGCCGGCCGATTTGCCCAAATCCAACGCAGGTCCGTAGACGGTAATAGGTTTTATAGAGGAGCCGACCGGCATGGTGGACTGATATGCGCGGTTATATTCCTTTTGATTGACCGGCGCGGTACGGCCGCCCACCATAGCTACTATATAGCCTGTGCGGTAATCTATGACTACGGAGGACGCCTGCGGCTGAACCAGGGTTATAATGCTGCCGTCGGGATTGCGTCCCTGAATGGTATATTTATCCTCGCTGTAGCGCATAGACGGATATTTTTTATAGTTGTATACCGCTTGTTCGGCCGCCTTCTGCTTTTCAGGGTCTATGGTTGTGTAAATATTATAGCCCTCTGTCCGTATCTTGGATTCCATTGCGCTTCTGTTTGCGCTGGTATCTTCCAGTCCCTCCTGTTTAAGAAGCTGGGTGATAACGTCATATATGCAGTATTCTACAAAGGCCAGCATTTCGTTTTGGTCCTTTAAGGGAGATTCTTCAAGCACAACGAGCTGGTCGGCCATGGCCGCGTCGTACTCAGCCAGGGTTATAAAGCCGTTCTCATACATTTCATTTAAGACATTGTTGGCGCGGTTATCTGTTTGCTCAGGCTTATTGCGCGAATAGTAATTTAGACGGGGATTATACCTGGAGGGATTCTGCGTCATCCCAGCAAGAGTGGCGCATTCTCTTAATGTCAGCTCAGAAAGCTCCTTGCCAAAATAGTCCATAGCGGCGGTTTTTACGCCGTAAACGCTGCCGCCCAGAGGAATGGTATTCAGATACGCTTCCAGTATTTCATCCTTGGAATATTGCTGCTCAAGCTGAATAGCCAGATATGCCTCTCTTATTTTGCGCTTATAGGTCTGCTCAGTAGATAGCAGAGTGTTTTTTATAAGCTGCTGGGTTATTGTACTGCCTCCCTGTATGGAATCGCTGGACATATTAAGTATAAAGGAGCCTATAAGCCGCTTGAAATCAACGCCTATATGACGTCTGAAACGCACGTCCTCAATGGCAATAAAGGCATTTTGCAGCATTTCCGGGATTTCCTCTATATCAGCCCATTCGCGGTTTTCACTTCCATACCGGCTGGTCAGCAGCTCGCCGTTGATATCGTAAATGTAAGTGGTCTGATCTAAATCGGTTATGCTTCCAAAATCAATATCGGGCAGGGATTCAACGTATGCTCTGGCCAGTCCGAGAACTGCTCCTAACCCGCTGAAGCCGCATACCAGGAGAAGCACCACGAAATATTTGCACGTTTTAAAAATTAGATTTATAAAATAATTGCGCGGTTTTGTGCGCTTGCTGAAAAGGTCGCTAATAGATATTTCGTTTTGAGAGCCTTCCTTCTTTCCCTTTTTATTCTTGGTTTTTTTGGACTCTGTTTGCCTAATTCTTCCTGTATGCGCTTTCGAGTTATGGCTTGAAGCAGATGGTTCCTGGATAAACCCTTCCTCTCGCTCGTCCTGTATATAAATGCCGCTTGTATTTTCAGGCTTACTGTGAGGACGTATTGTTATTTTTTCAGCGTCAATGGGTACCTCGTCGGGAATTTCCTGCTCGGATATGCCGTTACGGGATTCTGTTCTTGGCTTTGTCGATGCTGAATGAGGGAGATTATGCTCAATATAAATCTCTTCCTGATTTTCAGATAAGCCATCATCTATAAAAGCGTCTTCGCCAGGCTGAAATTCATATTCGTTTTGTTTGTTGTTTTTGTTTAAATGTGGGTATCTATTTGAACCGCCTTTTTTTCGAGGCATGAGTTTCTCTCCTTTTGGGGATTAAAGTTTATAAGCATTATAGCATATATTAATAGTATATCACAATCTTTCAAAGGTTAAAAGCCAAAAAATTCTTTCATTGTTCATAAATCCGAAACAGGAGGCTTATACATGAAACGCAGACTGAAAAGAACAGGGATAATTGCAGGAGTCGCAGTTATAATTATCGCTGCAGTATTTTTTATAATCGACCGTCAGGTATCGCCTCTGCTTATGAATGTTGCCAGCGCTGAGGTGAAGGAAATGGTGTCGCAGCTTGCTAACGAATGCGTGTTGGGGGTTATGGGCAGCTCATCGGAATATTCTGATTTGGTTACTCTTACTACGGACGACCAGGGGCATGTTACATATCTCTCCGCCGATTCTATAAGGATGAATGGAATAGCTTATAACGCGTCCCTTGCCATTCAGGACGAATTGGAAAAAGCTGACGCGCATGATCTATCCATTCCTCTGGGCTCTGTTCTGGGAAGCGATTTATTTTCGGGTACGGGGCCTATGGTAAACGTCAGAATACAGCCGGCGGGCAATGTGAGCACCCAGTATAAGAGTGAATTTGCAGCCGCTGGAATTAATCAGACTCGGCATAAAATAGTGCTGGTTATTAATACCGAAGTTATAATAATATTGCCTACGGCCAGCTCGTCTGTTACCGTAAGCACTCAAATAACCGTTTCTGAGACCATTATAGTAGGTACTGTTCCTAATAATTATGTCAATGTAGACGAAACAGACAAAATGCTCAACCTTATACCCGACGGAGATTGAGTTGGTTAAAGGGGTCAGATTTTAATTGATATTTTCTGAGAAATAAGTTAAAATAACAAAATACGGGTTAAAGAATTATATGGAGTGAAAGATGCTGCAAGTACGAAAGGAAATATCAGATTATGAGGAGCTTATGCGTTCGCTGCGCAGACAGCTTCATACTCAGCCTGAATTAAGCGACCGCGAATACGATACGCAGGAATTCATTATTGAATTTTTAAAAGGGCTTAAGCTGGACGAAATACAGTCTATGGCTGAAACGGGTGTAAAAGGCGTGATTTTAACGCCGGGAGCGTCTGAAACCCTGGGCTTTAGGGCGGATATGGACGCGCTTTATATAAGCGAGCAGAATAACTGCTCATATGCTTCCAAGCGCCCCGGGATAATGCATGCCTGCGGGCATGACGGTCATATGGCTCTGCTTTTGGGCTTGGCCAGGTGGTGCAGCGAGCATAGGGACAGCCTTAAATATAATATTGTCTTTATATTTCAGCCGGGCGAGGAGGGCACGGGCGGAGCCGTGCGCATGATTAAGGCCGGCGTTTTGGAGAATCCCAGAGTGGACAGGCTGTATGGCTATCATCTTATGCCAGAAATGGAAATTGGCAAAATTGCTGTGGTTTCTGGTCCGCTTATGGCGGGAGCATGCGAATTTGATATTAAAATTACCGGCCGTTCCGCCCATGGCGCCGCGCCGTATAAGGGAATAGACGCCTTAGCGGTTGCTTCCGAATGCTATCTGGCTATTCAGAATATTCTTACGCGCACCCTGCCGCCCGATATATGCGCGCTTATAACCGTAGGCAGGCTTTCTGCGGGCACGAGACGGAACATAGTGGCAGGAGAAGCGCTTATGGAATGCACTATGCGTACCTTTGAGGAGGATACATATGCGGGGCTTAAGAATAGAATAATTGATAAAATAACAGCTGCGGCTTCTTCAAGCGGAGCTAAAGCTGAATTTATAGAGCATGTTCGCTATCCGGCTGTGGTTAATCCTTCTTCTTTAGCTGTGGGCGTTGTTAAGCTGCTTGAGACGGATGCGCTGGAGGAAATTTCCCCTCTTATGATAGCTGAGGATTTCTCCTTTTATCAGAAAGCCTGTGAGGCGCTGTTTATGTTTTTGGGCTGTTCAGGCAGCGAGTCTCTGCACAGCGCAAAGTTTGATTTTGACGAGAGTGCGCTTTTATATGGGCTTGAGCTTTATATTAGGATTATTGAAAATTAATAATTGCTGAGAGGCGGTATTTTGAAGAATGGGTAAATTATTTGATAGACTGATAAACGGCAAGCCGGATAAAAAGGATTTTACAACGGCAGATTTGCCGAAGAATCGTTTTGACTTGTTTGTAGATGTAGTAAAGCTGCGCTTTACCGGGCTTATAACAGTCAACCTGCTTTATGTAATTTTTTTGCTTCCGTTAATAATTTTCAGTCTGTTTTCCTATTTTGCAGTAGTGCAGAAAACAGCCATGGACGGAAGCATAGAACCCAATTTGCTTAAAAGCGCTTTTAACACCTATCTGCTTATGTTTATTCCGCTCTATGCTATAGCCGGCCCTGCTAAGGCGGGCGTGCATTATGTTTTGAGGAACTGGTCGTGGGGAGAGCAGGCTTCGCCTGTGAAAGATTTTTTCAAGGAATTTAAGCGGAGCTGGAAAAAGGGCTTGGTTGTAAATCTTCTGGTAGGCGTGTTAATATATGCGATATGGTTCTGGTTCCATAATTTTGTGGAAAATGGAGAGTCCGCCCTAAGATATGTATTTATGATAGGCATAAGCATTATAGCGTTCTTGTATTTTTTGACCTCCATATATATTTATCCTATAATGGTTACCTACGATTTGCCATTAAGCAAAATTTTAAAGAATTCGGCTATTTTCGGGCTTATGCTGGTTCCCCGCAATATACTGGTGCTGTTATGCATGGCTGCGGTTATAATTATAGTGGCGCTTATCTATCAAATATCCTCGGTTATAGTGCTTATTATGGGCTTCAGCCTGTTTTTCCTGGCTAAGACGATATACTGCGGAAGCGTTTTCGATAGGTTCAGAAAGAACCTTACCACAGATGATGTGGCGGAGCGGCGGGGAATGGCGCCAGGACAGCCTAAAAATGGGAAGGGCAATAAGTAAATGCAGTACGCAGAATTTGCGCAGGTTTACGATGTGCTTATGAGTCAAGTCCCGTATGCGGCTTGGGTGGATTTTATATTAAAAAAGACCTCGCCGCCTAAAGGCGCGGAGGTTTTTGACGCAGCGTGCGGTACGGGCAGTGCTGCCCTGGAATTTTCAAAGCAGGGCTTTAAGGTAACCGCTATGGATATCTCTGAAGATATGCTCCAGGTTGCTGCCGAGAGATTTCGGCTTGCGGGCAGAAGAGTCAGCCTTATAGAGGGCGATATTGCTCATTTTAGCCTGCACAGGCCGGTGAACCTTATAACCTGCGTCTGCGACGGGGTTAATTATCTTACGGACAGCAGGGACGCGCAGCGCTTTTTTGACCGCGCTTTCGGATTTTTAAAAACGGACGGCGCGCTGGCGTTTGATATTAGCGGCGTCTGCAAGCTGGAAGAAAGATTGCCCGGCAATCTTTTTTACGAGGATAGGGATGAGATTACATATTTTTGGCAGAGCGAATTTAAGGACGGAATATGCGGCATGGAGCTGACGTTTTTTGTAAAGCAGCCCGGAGGTCTTTACGAGCGCTTTGACGAAAGACATTTTCAGAGAGCCTACGGCTTAAATGAAATAAAGGGTATGCTATTAAAAAGCGGTTTTGAAAAAATCGAATGCCTTGACGGATACAGCGACAGGCCGGCCGTGCCCGAAAGCGAGAGGATGCTTTTCATAGCCTATAAATAAGCTTGGCTGCAATGTCGGCAAATTACATAAAAAAGAGGACAATATGAAAGACGGAATATTGCGCGGACTGCTTTGCGACGGTGAAGCGTCCATAGAAATAATAAGCGCGCGGGACACAGTCGCCCGTGCTGGTGAAATACACAACGCTTCGCCTGAAGTTACTGCGGCGTTGGGCCGCGCTTTAATGGGCGCCTGTTTAATGTGCGGCCGCCTTAAAGGGGAAAAAGAGCGGCTTTCTCTTACATTTAAGGGAGACGGGCCGGCCGGGAGCGTTATAGCTGTTGCCTCCAGCAGCGGAGTGCTTAAGGGCTATGCGGCTAATCCCGACGCCCGTGCAGGCTTCAGGCCGGACGGCAAATTGAATGTAGGAGGAGTAATTGGCCGGAACGGCACTTTGATTGTAGCCCGCGATTCAGGTTCGGGCGAGCCGTATTCCGGCGTATCCGAACTGGTTTCGGGAGAGATAGCGGAGGATATAGCCAGATATTATTATATAAGCGAGCAGCAGCCTTCGGCAGTATTATTAGGAGTGGGCTTTGAGCGCGCGCAGGTGACTTCTGCCGGAGGCATTTTAATCACCCCTCTGCCTGGTTGCAGCCAAAACGCGCTTGAAAAGATAGAGGCTCAGCTTTGCCGCATGAATCCTGTAAGCGAATTGGCGGGCATGTATTTGAGCCTGGAAGAATTTCTTCACGATTCGTTTTGGGAAATAGGCGCAAGGTCGCTGGAGGAAAAGGAAGTTTATTATAATTGCGACTGTTCGCGTGAACGCATGCTGGAGGCGCTTTTTGCGCTTCCGGCGGCGGACCGTAGCGAATTGGCTTCGCAAAATGAGATTGAAATGTGCTGTCAGTTCTGCGGAAAAAAATATGTCATAAAAGCGGACGAGCTGAAGTAATTTTCGGGTGATAATATGGGAGATATAGTCAGCGTAAAAAACAGCGCTGAAAGAATGTATGAGCGGGGAAGCAAGGCGGCTTACTCGGGAGATTATCTAAATGCTGTTTATTATCTTAAGGAAGCTGTAAATAAAAAGCCGGACAATCCTTTCTATCTGACCGATCTGGCTTTTGCCCTGAATGAAGTAGGCAGATATTCCGAGGCGCTGCAATATGCGGCCTCAGGCGTGGTTTTAAAGCTTGAGCCTGGGCAGGAGGGCATATTATATTACATAATGGGAGAAGCATATTTAGGACTGGGAGATTATTTCAGCGCCGCTAAGTTTTTGCGGGCGAGCGTTAGCGTCAGTCCGGACGGGCCGTATTCTGCCGACGCTTATAATTATTTGACAGATTTAAGCGAATCGGAAGATGAAGCCGGAGAAGAATCAGAACAGGCTGAACTGGTGGATTTTGAAGGGGAGCAGATGCTGGAGCAGGCTCGGTTTATGTCTCTGGCTGACGGAGGAGAGCGTCTGTCCCTGGATTTGCTCAAGCAGTATACTGAAAAATACGGCGAGACCATTCCGTCATTAGAGACCATGATATTGGTTCTCTATTATCAAAACGAATGGGAGCTTTTGTTGGATTATGCCTATAAGCTGCTTAATATGGACGCAGGCTCAGTTTTTGCTATGGTTTACGGCTATATAGCCGCAGTCCAGATGGAGGACGAAATTCGGGAAAACTATTTTGCCGGGCTTATAAGCGATATAAACGAATGCTATCCTAAAGAACTGGAGCTGCTATTTCGTTTCTTTGACTGGGCTAATAACGCGCCTCTTGCAATTAGAGTGCTGTTTGCGCTTTATTGCGAGGATGATTATAATATACAGCTTGTTTACGCACTAGGCGCGGCGTATTTTAATAATCATGATATTAAGGGCGCGTTTGAAATGTTCGGCCGCCTTTATCTTCTGGACGGAGGCAGTCCCGAAGCGGCGGGATTCAGGGAAATGCTTTCTCAAACGTCAAGGCCGGAAAAGCTTTCGTATATTTACGGGCTGCCTCCGGGTATGCGCGAGGAATGGAATCAGCGTCTGCTGGAGGCGGCGGACGGCGGTATTTTGCCCGAGCCTTTGCCAGCCTATATAAGATATGCGTTGCTTTATGGGCCTCTGGAAATTACCAAGCGCTTTATCTGCATGCTTCCGCTTGGGGAACGCTGGGTATTGAGCATTATAGCTAAATGCCTGTGCGGCGAAAGGGTGGACGTAATACGCAAAAAGGAGATTCTGGACGCGCTGGCTGCGGCGGGCCTGGATTTAAGCGGTCTGCCTGTAAATAACTGCGGCGATATTATGACCGGCGAAAGCTTTAGAAGGCTTTATGGGAAACCGGCGCTGTTTACAGTCGCCAGGCGCATAGCTTCTAAATACAGCGAAGCCGACGTGCAGCTAAATATAGCTATTGTATATAAGCTTATGCAGGGCAGGCAGATAAATGATTTGAACGAAATAAACGCGGCTTTGGAAATTATGCTTTGCCGGGAGCATTCGGAAGAATTTGATATCGGCGAGCTTTCGCAGGTATATAATATAAGCGGGGAAAAGATAAAGGAAATAATTTCTCTGTTGGATGGGAGCAATGATAAAAATGAGCAGACTGATTGATTATGACGCGCAGTTTAGGGAATATTTTGATAATTGGTATGAGCTTAATAGGGAAAGGTATACTAAGCCTGAGCAGATAGAGGAAAAGCTTCATTCCCTTTATGACGAATGGGCCGCCAAGGAGAGGGCGGAGCTGGATAAAATGGATATTAAGCAGCTTAATGAGCTTTTTATGCAGTATGCCGAATGCGGCGAAGTCCCTGATTTAGTTTGCGAGGCTATAGTCAGAAAGGGCCGTGAAGGCGAAAAGGGGCTTTATGAATTATACCGCGCAGGCATGCTGAGCACGCCTGCGGTTATTACTATTATAAATCTTCTGGCCGAGATGAAATCCAGCCTGCCGTATGCCGATTATATGGCTCTGCTTTCTCAAAGCCGTGAGGAAAACGAGATTGCCGAAGCGGCGGCGGAAGCCTTATCTGAAGCGCCTAAAGAGTTCTTTAACGATATACTGTCCGCCTTTGAAAATGCCCGCAGCGTATGGGCCAGGGAATTGCTTATGAATGCGCTTGTGCATATAAAGGCGGATTACCGTCTCTATGACGGGCTGCATCAATTATTGGAGGCTTCGGAGAATACCGCTTTTATTGCGGCCATGATGGCGGAAAGCGGTATTGAGCGCTGCTTGGATGACCTTAAGGCTTTGGAATACAGCAGAGATATAAATTATATAGATTATGTGGAAATCTGCAATGCAATAGAGGCGCTGGGCGGAGAAACGGCGAGGGACAGACAGTTTGAGGGCGACCCGTATTATGAGATGATGAAATCTCCCGACGCTGGCATTAATTGAACGCCGGCGTTTTATAAAAACCAATTTAGGAAAGGCCAGCCGTCTGGAACGGGCTGAAATAGGATATGCGATGGAGAAAAAATTAATCACCTTAAAGGACATATGCGAAAATCCGGATATAGCAGACCTTGTAAACGGGGCTAACCGCGCGCTGGAGGTTATGGGATATACTGAGCACGGACCCCGCCACGTAGGCTTTGTCAGCCGGACAGCGGCTAATATTCTGCGTGAATTGGGCTATGAGGAGCGCACGGTAGAATTAGCCGCGATAACCGGCTGGCTTCATGACGTGGGCAATTTAATCAATAGGGTCAACCATGGAATAACCGGGGCGGCTCTTATTATACCTATCCTGTCAAATATGGGAATGCCGATGCACGAAATAGTACAGATAGCGGGAGCGATAGGGAATCACGAGGAGCAGGTTGGTAAGCCCATAAGCTCTATAAGCGCCGCTATTATAATAGCTGATAAAATTGACGCTCACAGGACAAGGGTGCGCAGGGGAAAATACGATTATAACGATATTCATGACCGGGTTAATTATGCGATTAAGCAGAATAATTTGTCTGTGGACAGTCAGGAAAGGATAATAAAGTACGACGTGCACATGGATGATTCCTCCTCCCTTACCGATTTCTTTCAAATTTACCTTTCGCGTATGCGCTTTGCTGAGGAGGCTGCGAAGTTTTTAGGCTGTTCTTTTAGATTTTATTTTAACGGCCAGCTTGTTAATACAGCAGCGCAGGCGCGCAGGGAGCCGTAACCAGCTCCGGCTTAAAAAGAATAGCTTTTCTTTTTTAAGCCATAATGTCCAGGCCCTAAAGCATATGCTGTAAAAAAGCAAGGGGGATAAGGGCATGGCTGGAGAATTAAAAAAGGCGCTGGCATGCGCCTCTGCGTTTATAGGAGCTGTAGTGGGAGCGGGTATGGCTTCGGGCGCTGAAATAGTGGTTTATTTTACTTCTATGGGGAAATTTGCGTTTCCAGCGATTATACTGGCGGTAATATTAATTTGCGCATTTTATTCGCTTATTGCGTCTTATGCTGCGGAGCGCTCAGAGGGAGATATAAAGGGCCTGTGCCTTTTTTTATTTCCAAGAGCGGGCGGCGTGCTGTATGCCGGTATTGTAATGGGAGCGGTTGTATCATCAGGAGCCATGCTTGCCGGAGCTTCGGCTCTATGCGAGGAGTTTTTGCCAATTTCGGGCTGGGCTGGAGCGCTTATAACCCTTATTTTGGGAACGGCTGTAGTAATTAAGGGAGTAGAGGGCATAGCGGGCGTCTGCAAAGTAATAGTGCCTCTTATTATAATTTTTGCCGTGCTTTTAGGGATTTTTACGCCCAACGCTCTTTGGGAGGACAGCTTTGACGGCTCCCTGCCTGGGGCGCTGGCGAGCGGCAGCATATACGCATTCTATAACGTGGGCATGTCTCTGGGGCTCTGTGCTTCTCTGGGAGCAAATATCCGCGCTAAGACCCGCAGAGTTTCATGCGCGGCTATTGCGCTGTGCCTTATGGCTGTGATTCTGCTCTTTCATACTTCTATAGCCGCTTGCGGGTATTTGGGTGAATTGCCTGTGCTTAACGCGGTTAGGCGTCTGGGAAGCGTTATGACGTGGCTGTATGCCTTAACGCTGTGGGGCGCGATATTTTCTACTTTCATTACTTCTCTGTATAATTTTATGCCTATGGCAAGGGAGAAAGGCAGAATTGTTATATATGCTGCCGCCGCGGCCGCTTATGGAATGAGCTTTTTAAGCCTGTCGGGTCTGGTGCGCTTTGTATATCCTATTTCCGGACTTGCGGCAGCTATTGTTGCCGGCGGAATAATAAAGGAACGGGTGAAAAATCATGGAATATTTTGCATCGGCTGCGTTCGCTCTGGAAGGAATAGCGGCTCAGGAATTGCGTCAGCTGGGAATAAACGCTTCCATCCGGGAGAATAGGGTGTTTTTTTCCGGAGAGGAAGCGTTATTGGCTCGCGCCTGCATAGGCCTTAGGAGTGCGGACAGAATATATCGTCATATAATAAGCGGCCGTGCGGACAGCTTTGACGCTTTGTTTGATTTAGTCTATTCCGCGCCCTGGCAGGAAATAATATCGCGGCGGGGCCGCATAAATGTTTCTGCTGCATGCTCGCGTTCCCAGCTTATGAGTGTTCCGGATATTCAAAGTATAGTTAAAAAAGGCATAATTAAAAAGCTTCAAACTAAATACAGGCAGAATATATTTGAAGAGACGGGCGAAGCGTATTCAGTTTTTGTAAGTATTCAGAATAATTATGCGGTTATAGCCTTGGATGCCTGCGGCGCCGGGCTGCATAAGAGAGGCTACAGAATTAAAAATGCTCCTGCGCCCCTAAGAGAGACTACTGCCGCCGCTCTTTTGGAGATAATAGGCTATAAATCCGGGCGTTTGTACGATCCGTTCTGCGGCTCGGGCACAATAGCCATAGAGGGCGCGCTTATAGCTAATAATATATCTCCTGGGATAAACAGGAGCTTTGAATGTGAGAACTGGCTGGGAAGCGATAAAAAGGCATGGGACAGGGAGCGGGAGCGGGCTAAGGCAAGCAGCGGTAAAATTGAGAAGGATTTAATAATTGCTTCGGATATATCTAAGGATATGCTGGAGATAGCCAGTTTTCATGCGCAGCGCGCAGGAGTGGCGGAAAGCATACGCTTTTTAGAGAGGCCTGTAGCTGATTTTACCGCGGCTACTGGAGTTATGGTTACGAATCCTCCATATGGCCAGAGGCTGGCGGATATAAATTCCGCAAGAGCAGCTTATAGAGATATGGCTTTTAGCGTGCGTCCATTGCTTAATGGTTTGAAATTGGGCGTTATAACGCCCGATGGGGAATTTGAGCGTATATTCGGAAAGCGCGCGGTAAAAAAGCGCCGCGTATTTAACGGCAATATACAATGCCATTATTACATGTATATTTAATTCCAAATATTCTCAATATCAAAAGAAAATAAGAAGGGCATAATAAGTTGAGATATTGAGGTGAATTTATGTCTGAAATTTGGTTTTCGGTCTGCCGTCCATGGGAGAGCGCTCTGGATAAATTAAAGGATACGCTTGCGCTCAATTATCTGGACGAGCGGATACAATTTGAGGAATACCATGAGGCTGATCGCAGCTTTCTTTTTATCAATATGCAGGATAAAACCGGCGCTTATGTACAAATGCCTGAATTAGTGTGCGGCGTGCTTTGCGAGGATATTGCAAAAAGGTATCTGTCGGTATATTGCTCGCGCTGGCTTAAGCTGATGCTGAACGAGGATTTGGAGCGTTTTTTAGCGCGTACCGGACGGATTAAGACGCAGTATGATTTGCAGCCCAGTCTGCTGGCGCTAACTGAGCTTATCGCGGGCGGGCGCGTTAATTTGGACGGCTTTTTTCGATTTAGGATGCGGGACTTGAAAAAAGAGCTGGAGCGGCGCGTGGACATTATAGCCCGGGACATTATTATGGAACGGGAATATTTTGATTTTCTGGATTTGATTAAGGAGTATTCCAATTCGCTTTGTTTGGAAAAAAAGAGCGTCAATCAAATTTATCTTTCCGGGGAGGAAAATGGCCTTAAGCTTTATGACGAGCAAATGCGGCCTATAGAATGGGTAAAGAACGGTTTGCCTAAAGAGGCGACACAAAATGATATTATATTGAATACATTGATAGAAACGGCGCCGAAAACTATTATTTTATGCGGCTCAATCAATACGGACGACCCGTTTATAGAGGCGGTTTTATATTTATTCGGCGAAAAAATAAAGGTGCTTGACCCTTCGTAACGAAATTTCGCTTGACAAAGCCGGCTATAATACTATAATTAAATTATAAAAAGTATTCAAGATGATTAAGTTTAGTAGCTGTTTTTGAAATTTCATGAAAGAGAGTTCCGTTGAGGCTGAAAGCGGAATATGAAATAATACAGCGAATACCGCCTTATGATTGAATCGTGCGGCGCGCGTTAAGCGTTTAAGAGAAGTAATTTGGGTGGAACCACGAAAGCGGAGCTTTTGTCCCTTAGGGCAAAAGCTTTTTTATTTTATAAAAAGGAGTGTTTGGTTATGAAAATTATTTTGCCCGACAACAGCATTAGGGAATATTCTCAGCCTGTAACGGCGCTTCAGGTAGCCTCGGATATAAGCGAGGGTTTGGCTTGCAGCGCAGTTGCGGCTAAAATAGACGGGGAATTAAAGGATATAAGGACGGTCATAAACGGCGACTGCTCGATTGAGATTGTAACTAAACGCAGCGAGAAGGAATATTTAAGCGTGTTAAGACATACCGCCAGTCATATAATGGCTCAGGCGGTGCTGAGGCTTTATCCTGACTGCAAGCTGGCAATAGGGCCGTCTATACAAAACGGTTTCTATTATGATTTTGATTTTTCTCAGCCGATTGGCATGGACGACTTGCCCAAAATAGAGGAGGAGATGGGACGCATTGTTAAAGAGGCGCTGCCCCTTGAAAGATTTGTTTTATCAAAAAATGAAGCGCTGGAGCTTATGAAGAACCAGCCGTATAAGCGCGAATTAATAAATGATTTGCCTGACAGCGAAGAAATATCCTTTTACCGTCAGGGGGATTTTACCGATTTATGCGCGGGCCCGCATATGAAAAATACAGGAGACGTTAAGCATTTTAAGCTTATAAGTATTGCTGGCGCTTATTGGCGGGGCGATGAAAAGAATAAAATGCTTACTCGCATATACGCTACTGCTTTTGATAAAAAGCAGGAGCTGGAGGAGCATTTGCAAAGACTGGAGGAGGCAAAGAAGCGGGACCACAACGTTTTAGGCCGTCAGCTGGGTTATTTTACTACGTCTGATTATATCGGCCAGGGTTTGCCTATACTGTTGCCTAAGGGGGCTAGAGTTATTCAATTGCTTCAGCGTTTTGTGGAGGACGAAGAGGAAAAGAGGGGCTATCTTTTGACCAAAACGCCGTTTATGGCTAAAAGCGATCTTTATAAGATTTCCGGGCATTGGGACCATTACAGGGACGGCATGTTTATTATGGGCGACCCGGACAAATCGGACAGCGAGGAAATATTCGCCCTGAGGCCAATGACCTGTCCGTTCCAGTTCCAAGCATATCTTGCTAAGCAGCGCAGCTATAGGGATTTGCCTATGCGTCTCAATGAAACCTCTACGCTTTTTAGGAATGAAGCCAGCGGCGAAATGCACGGTTTGATTCGTGTGCGTCAATTTACTATTTCCGAAGGGCATTTAGCTTGCACGCCGGAACAGCTTGAAGAAGAATTTGCAGGCTGTGTTGAGCTGGCGAGGTTTATGCTTAATACTTTGGGACTGGAGCAGGATGTAAGCTATAGATTTTCTAAATGGGATGAAAATGATAGAGAAAAATATATTGGCACTCCTGAGGAATGGGAAAATGTGCAGGGCCGTATGCGGGAGATTTTAAACGATTTGCATATAGATTATACCGAAGCGGCGGGAGAAGCGGCTTTTTACGGCCCTAAATTGGATATTCAGATAAAGAATGTACATGGGAAAGAGGACACTTTAATTACTATCCAGATAGATTTTCAGCTTGCAGAGCGTTTTGGCATGACCTATATTGACGCGGATGGACAGAAAAAATATCCCTATGTTATTCACAGAACTTCTATTGGCTGCTATGAGCGCACTCTTGCGCTGCTTATTGAAAAGTATGCGGGAGCGATGCCCACGTGGCTGGCGCCTACCCAGGTGAAAATACTTAATATTACCGAGAGGGTAGATAATTATTGCTGTGGATTGAGAGACAGATTAAGAAGCTTAGGAGTTAGAGTGGAATATGATAACCGCAATGAAAAAATAGGCTTTAAGATTAGAGAAGCTCAGCTTGATAAGGTTCCGTATATGCTGGTAATAGGGGATAAGGAAGCTCAGGAGGGGGCTTGCTCAGTACGTTCGCGCAAAAACGGGGATTTAGGGGCTATGTCTATGGATGAATTTGAGCGTATGCTTATGAATGAAATTGAGACTAAGGAGAAATAACGGTTTTTAATAAGCGCTGTGAAGACGGGCAATTAAGCTTTTGGACGGGCGGCGCGGCGCCCGGCCTTTGGCCGGGCCGGCATCCCCTTATCCAATCGGAAAGCTTGCTTTCCGATTGGATAAGGGGACGCTTGATTTTGCCGCCATTTTGGCGGCAAAATGCCGCGCCGCCGCCATAGGGAACTTTGCTTTTAAAGCGGCCCAGCCCCGGGCGGCGTTTGGCAGGCGCTTTGCGCCTGCCGGGCCGGGCGCAGCCCGGCCAGCGGCCTTCGGCCGCAAACGCCGCCCGGGGCTTGGCCGCTTTAAAAGTATAAAGAGCCTGGCATTGACAACATAATTTTATGGTGCTAAAATGTATAAAATCGGCAGTAGACAATTTTCAGATGTTTTTAAAATAATTAGTATGGAGGTAGGCTTATGAGCAATTCGGATATGCGGCTTCTTGAAATATTATCTATGGATGCGCGCCTTTCTCATGAAGAGATTGCGGTTATGACAGGTATGGAAAAGGCGGATGTGGATAAGCGAATAGCTGAATTGGAGCGAGACGGCATTATAATAGGCTATAGCGCCGTTGTCAATCCTGAACGTATTGAGGATGATTCTGTACATGCGCTTATCGAAGTTAAAGTTACTCCGCAGCGCAATCAGGGCTTTGATTCAATAGCCGAGCTCATATATTCCTTTGACGAGGTGCAGTCCTGCTATCTTATGTCCGGCTCCTATGATCTTATGGTAATTGTTCAGGGACGTAATATAAAAGAGGTTTCCGCCTTTGTCTCTGAAAAGCTTTCTATTTTGGATAATGTTTTAAGCTGCTCCACCCATTTTATCCTCAAACGCTATAAGGATAACGGTAGGATTTTTGTAAATAAGGACGGCGACAAGAGATTGGCGGTGTCTCCATGAGCGAGAGTAAAAAAAGCAGGATTGCTGAGAATGTTTCGGGCATACCCTTCTCTCCTATCAGAAAGTTTTTTGATATAGTCAGCGAGATGAAAGAGGCCATATCCCTTGGAATAGGAGAGCCTGACTTTATTACGCCCTGGCATATACGTTCGGCTGCTATACAGTCTATTAAGGATGGCGAAACCTCTTATAGCTCAAACGCAGGGACAATGGAGCTGCGCCGGGAAATTTCCAGGTATATGGCGGATAGGTTCAAATTGCATTATACTCCCGAGCATGAAATATTGGTAACAGTTGGTGCCAGCGAGGCTATAGACCTTTCGCTGCGCGCGCTTATAAATCCGGGCGAGGAAGTTATTATTCCTGACCCAAGCTATGTTTCTTATATGCCTAATGTATGCCTGGTTCATGGCGTTCCTGTGCCGCTTCCTACCTTTGCTAAGGATAATTTCAGAATAACTCCCGAGCGGCTGAAAAAGGCTATAACGCCGAAAACTAAGGCTTTGATTCTGCCTTATCCGAATAATCCTACAGGCGCTGTTATGCTTAAAGAAAATTTAGAGGCTATAGCTCCCATAATAAAAGAAGCTGATATTATGGTGATTTCAGATGAGATTTATTCCGAACTTACATATTCGGGCGAGCATGCTTCTATAGCGTCGATAGACGGTATGAGAGAAAGAACCATTGTCATAAACGGCTTTTCCAAATCCTTTGCTATGACCGGCTGGAGAGTAGGCTTTATATGTACTCCGCCTGAGATTATGAGCGCCGTATATAAGATACATCAGTATACAATCATGTGCGCGTCTACCATGAGCCAGGCGGCGGCACGCGAGGCTATGCGCTATAATATAGATAATAATTATGAGGATATCGTTAAGATGCGCTCGTCCTATGATATGCGCAGAAGATATATCTTTAATTCCTTTAATAAAATGGGGCTGGAATGCTTTGAGCCGATGGGCGCTTTTTATGTTTTTCCCTGTATAAAAAGCACAGGATTAAGCAGCGATACGTTCTGCGAAAGACTTCTGCGCGAGAAGCATGTCGCGGTTGTTCCGGGCAGCGCGTTTGGCCAGAGCGGCGAGGGCTATGTGCGATGCTCTTACGCAGCCTCTCTGGAAAATATAAAAGAGGCTATGCGCCGGATAGAGAGCTTTATAAACCAGGTGAGAAATTAGAGGGCAGACAGTATGAATATAGTTTTGGTAGAACCTGAAATTCCTCAAAATACTGGCAATATATCACGCACCTGCGCGGTAACCGGCGCGTCTCTGCATTTAGTAGGCAAGCTGGGTTTTTCTACGGATGATAAATATCTCAAGCGTTCGGGGCTGGATTACTGGCATATGCTCGATTTGCATTATTATGCTTCGCTGGAGGAGCTGTATGCTAAATTTCCGCAGGGCCGTTTTTTCTATGCCACTACTAAAGGCGGCAATCTATATACCCAGCCCGAATACCGAGAAAATGACTTTTTAGTTTTCGGAAAGGAAACCAAGGGTCTTCCCGAGGAATTGCTTAAGGCAAATTTGACAAATTGCATTAGAATCCCAATGATTGACCAGGCTCGCTCGTTAAATTTGTCCAATTCGGTGGCGATTGTGCTTTATGAGGCGCTGCGCCAGCAGAATTTCAGCGGGCTTAAGGAATATGGCAAATTAAGCGGATTTTAATGCTGAAGATAAAATAATTAAATAATAAAAAATATATTTACGAGGGATGGTAATTATGGAGTACGCTTTTTCAGACCGAATTAAAAACATGACGGGAAACGCTATAAGAGATATATTTAAATTGCTGGCCCGTCCGGAGGTTATTTCTTTTGCCGGAGGCATGCCGGCGGCGGACGCGCTTCCAGCCGAACAGATACGAGAAATAACCTCGCAGGTTTTAAAGGACGACCCTGTGGGTATTCTGCAGTATGGGGCTACTGAAGCCTATGCTCCGTTAAGAGAGAGCGCTGCGGAATTTGTAAGAAATGCAGCCTCAGTAAATTGTTCGCCCGAAGATTTATTTATTATTTCGGGAGGACAGCAGGGCTTGGATCTTGCGTGCAAGGCGTTTCTGAATAAGGGAGATCGAGTGTTGGTGGAAAGGCCTACCTATCTTGCCGCGCTTCAGATTATGGCGACATATGAAGCGGAGGTGCATTCAGTCAATATGGATGAGGAAGGCATGCTGCTGGATGAATTGGAGGACAAATTAAAGCTTTATTCACCTAAGCTTATATATACAATCCCTAATTTTCAGAATCCTACTGGCCGCACGGCTTCGCTTGAAAGACGGAGAAAATATTTGGAGCTGGCTGAAAAATATAATGCTGTTATTGTGGAGGATGATCCATACGGCCTGCTTAGATATGAGGGTCAAAGCGTTCCCAGCATTAAATCCATGGATGAAGACGGCAGGGTTATATATATAACCAGCTTTTCAAAGGTTATTTCCCCCGGTCTGCGCGTAGGCGCGGCTGTGGCGGCGCCTCAGGTGCTGCGTAAGATGATAATAGGCAAGCAGGCGACGGATGTTCACACGAATTCTCTTTCTCAGGCGGTTATAGATGCTTTTCTGCGCATGGGATATTTATCTGAGCAGCTGAAAAAATCTAATAGAATTCATGGCGAGCGCAAGAACAAAATGCAGGAGATGCTGGATAAGTATTTTCCGTCCAATGTTAAATATACACGTCCCAGCGGAGGCTTGTTTATCTGGGCGGAATTAAGGGATGGAATAAATACCTTGGACGTATTGAAGAAAGCTACTGAGAGAGACGTGGCTTTTATTCCCGGCACGCATTTCTTTGCTGAAGGCGATGGTTTAAATACAATGCGGCTTAACTTTTCCAATTCATCCTTTGAAAGAATTGAAAAGGGCGTAAGAATTTTGGGCGAAACAATAGCTGAATTTTAATAGTGCCGTTCTTTATGCAGGTGAATTTAAAAGGCTTCCGTCATAATTATGACGGAAGCCTTTTAAATTCA
>URIR01000010.1 GCA_900547955.1 uncultured Eubacteriales bacterium
GGGGACGAGACATATTTTCCCGCGCCGGCTTAGCCGGCGCGGGAAAATGCATTATCAAACATAGTTTTTTAAATATAACCCCCATATGAAACGGCACTTTCAAGCTATTCAATTATGAGAATAATACTTAAAGAAGTTAAGATTGTCTATTTAAATTACAAAAACACATGATATAATTATAGTATATTATTTTTATAATTAAGGAGTTCGCTATGAAAAAGTTTTTAATTATGCTTTTAACTCTCGGCTTAACTGTTTCGGCGTCAAGCTGCCAAAGCCCATCAAGCTCGCCTTCTGCTTCTCCATCTTCAACTTCCCTGAATGGTCCGGAGCAAACCACCCAGGTTACCCAAACTCCATCCGGCACAAATCCCGTTACGCAAGAAGAAGGCTATAATGTAAATAACATAGTGGGAGTTGACCAATTTAACCGCACATTTGATATAATAAGCGGCGAAAAGGAAGGCAAGCAGGTAGGAATGTTCTATTTTCTTTGGTTAGGACAGCCTTTTGCCAGCGGGGTTTATGACGCAACAAAAATTTATAATGAATACGGCGAAGACGTCCTTTTTCACCAAACCAGCGATGTCAGTCCTGAAGGGCAATTTCATTATTGGGGCGAGCCTTTGTACGGTTATTACAATTCAGGCGATGAATATGTAATCCGCAAGCATATAGAACTTCTTATTACAGCCGGCATAGACTTTCTCGTATTCGACACTACTAATGCCGTTACATACGACGCAGTATATGAAAAGATAATGAAGATAATAGATGAATATCTTAAGGCCGGCTGGGACGCGCCTAAGGTAGCTTTCTATACTCATTCCTATTCCATACAAACCGCCAACAAACTATACGAAAACGTATATAAAGCTAATTACTATCCCGACACCTGGTACCTTGTAGATGGAAAGCCCCTGATAATGGTATATACAGATGTTGAAAAAGACAAAGCAGTTTCAGGCGATGCAAATTATAATCCCGAGCCCCTTTCTCAGGAATTTCTTGATTTCTTCACTATTATGCGTCCCCAATGGCCAGATGAACAGTATTACGCAGACGGCTTCCCCTGGCTGGAATGGGTATATCCGCAACCGGAGCACAGCGGAATAATGAACGTAAGCGTTGCATCCCATCCAGGTGTTCCGTTCTCTTTCAGCATTACCCGCCCCGGTCATCTGAATTGGGGACGCGGTTATAATCCCACAACAGGCGAAAATAATGCCGACAAGGTAAACGAAGGCCTCTTTTTTCAATATTGCTGGGATACCGTGCACGCCGAAGACCCGGATACAGTCTTTGTTACAGGCTGGAATGAATGGATAGCCTTAAAAACATTGTATGATGGTGAATATATGCTTTGCGATGCCGCCAATCTTGAATACTCACGTGATATAGAAATGATGAAAGGCGGTTATAACGACGCATTCTTCATACAGCTTATAAAAAATGTGCGCCAATTTAAGGGACTGGATGCTAATACCGAAACCTTTGAAAAACATACCATTGATTTGGACGGCGGTATTGAACAATGGGAAGAAATTGACGCCGTATACCGCAATATAGGCGAAACCAGCTATGGGCGCAATTACCGCGGGTGTACTGTCAGCCTCAGATATAATATGGATGCGCCGCGAAACAATCTGCAAACCATCAAAGTGGCTCACGATGATGAATACCTGTATTTCCTCATCCAGGCCGAAGGCAATATAACCGCTCCGGATAATCAAACAAACTGGTGCAATATATTAATAGGCACCGGCAAACCCTCCTTAAAAGGCTGGGAAAGCTATGAATATATTGTTAACCGTTCGGTAAATGGCAATTCAGCTTCTATTGAAAGTCTTGGAGAAGGCTTCAACTGCCAAGAAGTGGGCCAGGCTGAAATCAAGCTTGACGGAAATAACTTAATGGTCAAAGTCCCCAGAGCATCTGTTGGACTAACAGATAGTGCAGAATTTTATTTCAAAGTAGCCGATGAGGTGGCAAATCAGGATGATATTATGGACTATTATGTTACCGGCCGCTCTATGCCTATGGGGCATTTAAGCTATAAATACAACGGCTGATATTAAAATGTTTTAAAAAGCCCGTATATAAATTGCGGGCTTTTTTCTTTTTACAAAGCTGCTTATATTGCTCGCAAAACACTCTACGATTTATAAAACTATCTGTTTAAAAAAGCTAAAATAAGCAGCCGCATAAAAAACTAATAAAATTTATGGAATTTATTCCGCAAATCTGTTGACTTTTCTACAATTTCTGTTATAATAAAAAATGTAGATTTCATGATTACCTAATGATAAAATACCGGTGTCGTTTTTTGGGCCCGGTATTTTGTCGTATATATCTAAAAGTTTAAAAAATTGCTTTTTAATTACAATAGAGTAGAGATTTTATCATATAAATCAACAAAATAAATATATAAAAATAGCGGAGTTTGGCCAAGCTCCGCCGCTTTATCTTCGGACTCCCAACCAAGGGGCGCGGCGTTTGGCATGGCAAAGCCATGCCTAGACCGGGCTGCGCCCGGTCCGCGGCCGTCGGCCGCAAACGCCGCGCCCCTTGGTTGGGAGTCCGAAGATAAAAACCCCGTGAGCGATTTATCATGTTATGATAAATCGCTCACGGGGCCTCAACAGCAATAACAAATACTTGATAATCCTTTAAGCTATACTCTTAAGCCTATATTGATGGGTGTCGCCATTATGAGGAACATTAAACGACATGCTGTACGTTCCGGTATATGCATCATAATTGCACTGCCAATAATCATTACCCGAAACAGATTGGTCAATCATGGTTTCGCTTCCGTCCTCATTCACCATAAACAGCCGCCAATTTTTATAGCCCTCTAAATTAGTAACAGTAACAGGCACATAACCCATACCGTTTGTAATAGTAAATTCAGCGGCTATATCCCCATTCATACCGGTACTCTTAACGGCTACAGGATAATTGCCTAAAAGCTCGCCTTGCTTAACATCCACGCTTATCTGCCCCTTAACCGCATATTCATGCACAAGCTCCCAAGAATCAAAATAGCTCGCATCCATATTGCGTATTATCTCGCTGGGCCCATAATAATCCTCTTTATGTTGCGGCGGCATCATATATTCTACCATACCTTCAACAACGCTGCCTTTTTCAATAAATCCATTGCAGTCCTTAGGCGGAGCTATTTCAGTTACAATAGAAGGCGTACTATTATTTGACTGATAGAAAGACAGGGTAGGCTGAGAATACTCCTTACCGTTTATATTGGCAGAATATTCGCGTATAACCATCGCTTTATTAGGCCAGGCTCCAGTACGTCCGGGAAGCAATTCATATCCATGCATGCTCACCCACACAGATTCTCCGGGAATTTCCACCTGCTGTTCCATGGTCTTATGATAACCTACATACCCGCTCTTGTCATCCTTAGGCATATCTGTCTCCAATATAACTCCCTCGTCGTTGCCGTAGGCCAGCTTAGTCATGCCGCTGTCATTATAATTATCCGCGCCCAACTGGAAGAATGCCAAACGGTCGTATTCAACATCCTCGAGGAAAGTATATTTAAAGTCAAACAGCATCTTGCCCATATCATCCACTCTGGTTTGGGTAAGACCTAATTCGGCTTTAATTTTTCTATCAGAGCTGTATCCGGTAAAGGTTATACGGGAAATATTGGGAGAATAATTTACATAATCTATCTTAAGGGCATTTATAAAATCCCTGCTATAAAAAGACGTACTCCCCTTTCCTTTTTCATAATATACAAGGAAGTCGCTGCCCCCGTCACCGTTAGACCATTCATATTTGCCATAGCCGGAATCCTGCGTACCCAAAAGCAATCCATGGCTGTCGCATATTATGGAACGTCCGTGCTGCGTCGGGTCAGGGTCAAAACAGAACATTTCTCCAAAAGAACCTATGGAAGAAGAAATCCACCATTGATTTGATCCCCAGCCCACAAGGCAAAGCTGCGAGAAGGATGAAGTATAGGAATCACCCCACTGAGCGTAAGCCGTGGTATATTCATAATCAGCCGTTTCTCCGGCAGGTATTCGTATATATACATAGGCATGCGACCAGTTGGCCGACCACACACCAATTACCGGATAATTATGCCTGTTGCGTGAAAGCTGGACAGGTATGCCTATAGGCTCTAAAGTTTCGGCGTCTCGGAGCATGGGAGACATACCTGAATTGCTGTAGGACGTATACGGATACTCATACGGCTTGTAGAAATTAGCCAATACCAGCACATCATGCTCTGTTGGATTGTGTATAGTCACCCTGCTGCGCTCATATGCGTTCATATTGCCTTCTATAGCAAAGTTCATATTGCCCGCGCTGCTCGGCGTATTCATTTCCCAGGCTAAATTCTGTTCGTTATAAGCAATCTCCGGCTTGGTTGATTTACGCGGGGCAAAATGCTCCAATTCAATTTCAACCTGCTTAGAGGCAAAATATTCGTCAATAAGCTCGTTATTAACGTTGCTCATAGGAATAATTATGAAAGAAAATCCGCCCCATTCTGCTTTTTCGTTAAGCACGTTCTGCGTAACGTATACCTTGCCGTCCTTATATTCAATCTTACCCTCATCGCTGTCAAAAATAAACGCATAACCCGCACCGTCGCTGTTTTTTAGGGTAAGCACCTTATTGTCATAAGAAAACTCAGATATATTATACTGTTCTTCAAGCTGCATCATAACTGAAGCTTCAGCCTCTTTAGCTTCCTTGCCGTTATACAGCTCATAGGTCAGCACAAGATATTCCGAAATAGCGCTAAACTCCATACGCGCCTTAAAATCTATATACTCTTCATATTGAAGACTGTAAATATCAGCTCTCTGAATATAAGTACCGCTGTCTATTACTCTGAATGCGCCCCCGGCATCGCTCTGAAAAGGTTCGCCCTCAAAATATTCGCGCTCCGAAGTAACTACTTCAGTAGTATAGTCGTCGGCCGAAATTAGATATTTCATATCCAGAACCTTAGGCAGCGCTTCTATTATATCGTTATCCTGCGATTTTGCTTCTTCACGCGTATACGGAGTTGCAAAGCTGCCCAAAGTCACAAAAGAACCTGTCTCCCTGTCCATGGAAAACCCATATTTGCCCGTTTGAACATTTATCGTATTGGCGCTTGGAGTATGAAGGTTTTCCGGATACCACATAAAAGTATAATCATATGATTTAGGCATAAATGTGGATTGACTGTCTATTGCGCCGTAATCGACAGTCGGAGCGCTGGAAGGAGATGGGTCTCCCGTACAGCCCGAAAGCATAAACGTACCTGATAGCACGCATGCAGCTATAAGGGAAACATAACCGCCTTTTTTCATTTTTTCACGTTCCTTTCTCCGCGCTTAATAGTATTAGCTCCGCGGCAAGCTCTTTAATTTCAAACCGGCAAGGCGTATAACGTCCTGCCGGTTAAAAAACAAATTATTTCTTTAATCTTATTCAGCCTTTGGCTGATTATCATCCTTAGGCGCGTCACTCCCGCCGTTCTTCTTCTTTTTAGAAGCAACCGCTATGATTATTACAACTACCGCAACTACCGCTACCCCTATAACAACCCAGATTATCCATGAGGTATTGGCGTCTTCCGGCTCCGTAGTGCTGCTGGGACTCTTTGAAGCAGAGCCGGTAGCCTGAGAAGTGGAGCCCGTGCCCTCTGAAGGTGAAGTGCCGGGCACATCTCCCTCGTTAAGAGGCATTTCTATAAGATCTCCGTTAATTTTAGCGACGGTAACATCCTTAGGATTATCTTCCACATTTGTACCGTACACAAAGAAATCATCAAAGCTTACAGTATCTCCCGCTTCGCTGTCAATCCATAAATAATAGGTCTGGAAGCCTATAGAGCTGATATAGGATTCGCCTCGCGTCCATTCCGGAACAAAGGACGCTTCATTCCAATATCCCAAAAGATACTCAACGGCTATAGTCACATAACCCTCAAAGCGCGCGGGAACATACAGGCAGTCATTGGCCACGGTAGCCACAACCTGGTCACCCTCCATATTAAATAGTTTAATAGGCTTATCGTTATCTATAACATAGAGATTAGAACCAAGCATTTTAAGGCCCAGCATAATGTTTTCAGCCGTATCGTTGTTAATATAGAAGCCAATGCCGTCAGCATGTCTGAAGGCTGAGCTGTCCTTATTGGTCATATCAAAACGGAAATAAGTGCAGTGGTCCACGTCCGATTGATAAATAACCACCTTGCCGTCCTCATAACGGGCCAGATAAGGGCATTCGGTATCAGGAACCTGCATCTCTGAAAGCTCTATTTCTCTATCGGGGAAATCAAAGCTCTCCAGAACATTGATTTTTACGTTTTCATCCTCCCAGGGAGTAACGGTGGTGCCAGGCTCAGGAACCACTACAGGATCTATAGTAGAATTTGATTCAGCCTCCATTATAAGCTGAGGGTCCTTTTCGGCAATATTAGCTCCCATTCCGAAAAAGTTATCTAATATTATTTCTCCATTGCCTTCCTCCAGGTTCATTCCGCCTATGCGGGTAGCCAGCTTATTAACGGTGCCGTCGCTTATAGTCCCTTCACCCTCATTTACAAGATTCCCTATATCAATAAGGAAAAAGCCTTCAAAACCGGGAGTAATAAAGCAGGAGCTATACGGGCCTGCCGACTGCGCAGAAACGTTTCCCTCCAGGTCAGCAAGATAATACTGCGTTCCGCCCGGAAGAGTAGCCTTAAAGTCGTCGCCTATCCATCTAGGCTGCAAATCAAGCGTCTGCTCGGTATTATTGCAGATATAAAATCCCAGGACCTCGGTTTCGCCAATCTCATATGTAGCTCCGAAATTAAATATAATTTCATAATATCCGTTTAAAAGCTTATTAACATAAAGCGCTCCGTCCTTAAATTCCATAGAAACTCTTTCCAGCAGAATAGAAATCGCTTCCTCCGGAGTTCCGCCGCCCTGATCATGGTTGGTTTCGGCAATATCGTCCGCAGTAACCGCTCCGCTTTTTTCGTCCAGAGTATCGTAAACATTAATTTTTACGCTGCTGTCGTCCCATGGAGTAGCTATAGCAAAAGCTGAAAAAGAAGCTAAAGACGCTATCAGCATTAATGCCGCTACCAAAATGGCCATAGTTTTTTTCATTTTTTATACCTCCTCACTTATTCAATTAATATGATAATAACTTTGTCTGTTCATTTACATACACATTTTTAACTTAAATAAGCATTATATTAACTTTACTAACAATCATTTTAAATAAAATCTAAAATAGAATAGCCGTTTGAATATATACCGGTCAAAAATCTATCTATGCAGAAATCGCTTGAAATTATAAAAGCCTGCTGCAATGCGGGACGAAACTCAGGGAAATATACAAAAAAACAGCGTTCCGCGAAGGGGCGGGGGGTGGGGGCGGCGGGCGGCGGCCTTATGCCGCCGCCGCTAAAACGGCGCAGATTTTGGCGCCCTCAAAGCGCCAAAATTTCGCTTACGGCAGGCCTAAACGGCCTGCTGTAAGCGTCGAGCCGGCTTAAAGCCGGCTCATGCGCCGCTTATTTAAAATCATAACTTAATACCAAAATCCTCATTTTTATAATAAACTGCCTTATCCTCGCGTGCAGAACGTCCCATAAGTTTTTTATAAAGCCTGCTCAAATAATGCTCATTTTCAAAGCCCGTCTGTTCCCCAGCCTCCTTTAGACTTAAGCCCCTGTCCTGCATCAGCTCCCGCACCTTATTAAGCTTAGCAATATTTATATATTCTATAACCGTTCTTCCCGTATAGTTTTTAAAAATCTTTCCTAAATAGCCCACGCTTATCCCAACATGCTCGGATATTTTATTCATAGATATATGCTCGTCAATATGAGCGGATATATAATTTACCGCCCTTCGGAAATATACAGACGTTCCATCCATTCCCGAACCCGTGCTTAATACGGCGCATCTGTCGGTAAGCGCCGAAAGCAAAAGCATGAATAGCCCTATGCATTCAACGTCCCGTCCCGTCCTTAAGCTTACGCGCGACTGTATCAATTTTTCAAACAGGCTCAAAAGCTCCGAATCCTCTTTTACATAAATGCTGTCGGGCAGCACGATATACTTATTCTTTTCCGGGCTGTCAATTATCCGGCTTTTTATTTCTTCAGGCCGACAGGCATAATGCGCATATTTCATACGCGCTCCAACCGCCCAGTGCCTGTGAAGCGGTTCATAACTGAAGCACCGTTCTCCCTCCTTGCGCAAATGTACTCCCAGAGTGCCCGGCGAGCGCGTCTGCATAAGACCGTCCTCGCGCAATACGACCGCTTCTCCCCTTTCTATATAGCTTATTTCAATATAATCCTCCTGAGGAGCAAAAGATAAATCGTAATGTCTGGTTTCATATGTATGCGCAAATAGTATTTCAGCCTGCGATTCTAACTCTATTATATGGTACATATTTTATTTCCTCCCCTTTAAATTATATTGCAATAGTGCATATTTTTCAATATAGTTTATATACTTTTTTATTTAAACGCTATAAAATATTTAAGAATTAAAAAAGCTTACCGGAGGCGTAGATATGGAATATTTTATAAATCTTAAGCGGGAAGTAGACTGCATGCCCGACGGACAGCCCAATATGCGGACGCTCCTAATGGCCCGCGGATACAGAAAAGGCTATGATTTACCCATACCCATAGCGCGGGCATTGGCCTTTGAAGAATTGCTCTCCATGCCTAAATATATATACGAAAACGACCTTATAGCAGGTTCCCTGCGCGGTATCTTCAATAATCCGGTGGAACAGGCCCAGCTTGATTACTGCCAGGGCATAATAAACTGCTACGGTTCAAATTATTTTATTACCAACGCCGACCATTTTGCCCCCGATTATCAAAGCGCTCTGAAAGCAGGAATACCTGGAATGCTTGAAGAAATAGAGCGCTCCCTAGTTAAGCATAGTGGAGACCAAAAAAGAGAAACCAATTTAACTGCAATGCGCATATGCCTTACGGCCTTTAAAGCTTATATACTGGATTACGCCCAAAGCGCCCAAGAAAAAAATCATCCTAATATTGCCGCCAACTGCCGTTTTATTGCGGATAACCCTCCTCAAACCTTCGAGCAGGCCCTGCAGCTGGTATGGCTGATTCATTCGGCATTTGTCCTGGAGGGACGTTACGCCATGGCTCTTGGCCGTATAGACCAATATCTGTATCCCTATTTTGAAAAAGACATTTCCTGCGGCCGACTGGACGAAAGGCGGGCAACCCTGCTGCTGGCCAGCGTATTTTATAAAATTAAGGAATGCCGTTATTTCGGCGCCGACGATGTGGTAAATATCTGTATCGGCGGCCTGCGGCCGGATGGCTCGGGAGGAGTCAGCCGTCTCAGCCATTGCGTGCTGGAAGCGGTAAAAATATGCAATATCCCAGGACCAAATCTTTCCGCCCGCATTTATCCCTCTATTCCCGATGACTTCTTAGACCATTGCCTTCAGGTTATAGGTACTGGCCTTGGATATCCCGCGCTCATGAACGACGAAATAAACATACCAGCCCTGCAAAGATACGGATATTCCCTGGAGGACTGCCGCAATTACTGCATGGTAGGCTGCATAGAGAATTTTATACCAGGCAAGCAGCCCCCCTGGTCGGACGGACGCTACAACGCCCCCCGCTGCATTGAATTTGCTCTTAACCAGGGACGCTCCTTTCAAAACGGAATCCAATACGGCACGGATACGCCTCCGGCTGAAGACATAAGAGACATGAACTCCTTTATGGACGCTCTTAAAGCCCAGCTTCAATTTACGGCGTCCGAATATATGATGAGATTTTTAACAGAAAACGACCGCTATAACCGCAATAATTATACTCAGCCCTTTTTAAGCTGCTTTTGCTTTGACTGTATAGGACGCGGACTGGATATAAATCAGGGCGGAGCCTTTTATCCCTCGGCTCACGGCGCTGCCTGCATGGGAGTGGCTACAATGTCCGATTCCCTGGCAGCTCTGGAATGGGCGGTTTTTGATAAAAAAATTATAACTCTACCCCAGCTCAGAGACGAACTGAAAAATAATTTCGCCGGCAACGAAGCGCTGCGCCTTAAGCTTTTAAGCGCGCCCAAATACGGAAATAACGATGAATATGCCGATAAATATGCAAGCTGGTACGTCTCCTTCACCTCCGAACTTTTCAGTAAATATCATACCCCGGACGGAGGCGCGGTATATACGGCTATGGCAGCGAACGTGCAGAATATAAACGCGGGCTGGGAAATAGGCGCTACCCCCGACGGAAGAAAAAGCGGCGAACCCATAAGCGACGCCGCCTCCCCAATGCACGGCATGGATAAAAACGGGCCCACAGCCGTTATAAATTCTATTTCCAAGCCTGACTATACCCTTGTAGGAACAGGCTCGGTTATAAATCAAAAATACAGTCCCGACCTTTTCAGCAGCGACGCTAAGCGCGCCAAGCTGCTGGCGTTGATAAAAACATACTTTAAAAAGGGCGGTCAGGAAATACAGATTAATTCCGTATCCCGAGAAGTATTGTCAGACGCGATGGAACACCCCGAAAATTATCCTAATCTGGTCGTAAGGGTTTCGGGCTTCAGCGCGTATTATATAACTCTTGGCAGGGACGTTCAGGAAGATATTTTAAAAAGGACTGAGCATTTTTGAAAAATAAAGCGATAATAAGCGATATACAGCATTTTTCTCTGGGAGACGGGCCGGGTATACGCACTACGGTATTTTTCAAGGGATGCAACCTGTACTGCCCATGGTGTCATAATCCAGAAACCATCTCCACCCGGCCCCAGTTGCTCTTTTTCCAGCCCTTGTGTACAAACTGCGGAAGCTGCGCCGCTCTTTGCCAGCTCCATAATATAGCTGACCGAAAGCATATTTTTAAGCGCGATAAATGCGTTCTATGCGGAAAATGCGCTTCAGCCTGCCCTACCGGCGCGCTTAAGCTGTATGGAAAAACAATGACGTCGGTTGAAATAATGAACGATATACTTCAGGATAAGGACTTTTATCAGCAGTCAGGCGGTGGGGTTACTCTCTCCGGAGGGGAGCCTCTCCTGCAGGCAGATTTCTGCGCCGAGCTGGCTCAGGCCTGCCAAAAGGAAAATTTAAGCGTTATATTAGACACGGCTGGAAACGTAAATTATTCTGAATTTGAAAAGGTGCTGCCTTATATAACAGAAATATATCTGGATTTAAAAGGAAGCGTCGCAGAAGAAATGTTCCGGCTAACGGGGGCGCGAATGCAGCTGATACTCAATAATTTAAGACGGCTGATAAATAATAAGGCAAACGTTACCGTGCGCATTCCAATAATTCCTGAATACAACGATACGCCTGAAAGCGCTGCCGAGGCGGCTGATATTATTAAGGAATACGGACCGGCTCCCGTTAATCTTATTCCCTTTCACCGATTAGGCAGCCAGAAATATTCCGCATTGGATAAAAAATATTCCTATGCCCAATATCCGCCCATTAATCCGCAGGCCCTTGAAACGCTGGCGCAGATATTCCGCCGGGCCGGTCTGGAAGCTGAAATAATGAATTAATGACTCATAGAGCAGGCTCTCTTGGAAGTCAAACTCACCGAATAAATGCCTGCTATAATTAATAATGATTATATGAGCATGCGGACAAATATATCTTGTATCGCTATATCTGTCTTCTGCTTTATATAAAGCTTTTGAAAGGAAGGTTTTTTAAATGAAAACAGGAAAGGCTGCAATTTTAACTGCTGTGGATACCCCATTTGAAATAAGGGAATATCCCTTAACCTCTCCCGCGCCAGGAATGGCTCTGCTGAAAATGGAGGCAAGCGGCATATGCGGAACGGACATACATATCTATCACGGCAAAATCCCCATGGAGCTGCCCAAAATGATAGGTCATGAATTTATCGGCAAGATTATAGACGTATCTTCCGAGGACGCTGAAAAATACGGGTTGTCCGTTGGAGACAGCGCCATAGTCGATATAGCCTGCCCATGCGGCGAATGCCTGCTCTGCCGTGAGGGAGACGACGCAAACTGCATGCATATGGGCGTAACAAACGGCGGCGACCCCGAAACAGCCCCCCATTTTTTCGGAGGCTACGGCCAGTACAGCTATGCTCCTATAAAAAATCTAATCAAGCTGCCCAAAGAGCTTAATCCCCGCATGGCGTGCGTTTACGCCTGCGCCGGACCGACCGTCATCCATGCCTTTGAGCTGGCCAAAAAAGCCAACTGCCAGCTTGAAAAAGCAAAAACGGCAGTAGTGCAGGGATTGGGACCAGTCGGCACCTTTGCCGTGCTTTATCTGTCTAAATTAGGAGTAAAGCATATCATCGCTTTAACCGCCGGTCATAACCCGCAGCGGGAAGAATTAGCTTTAAAGCTGGGCGCTAATGAAGTGCTGAATCTGGAAAATTTAAGCCAGGAACAGATTCTTGAGCATATAAAAAGCATTAGCGGCGGTCTGGGAGCCGATTTGGTCTTTGAGGCTTCAGGCAGTATTAAGGCTGTACCGGCAGGTATGGAAATGCTGCGCAACAGAGGCGTATATCTCATTCCAGGCCAATATTCCAACAGCGGCAAGGCAGAAATTTCGCCTCAGCTTATCACATTTAACGCCCTGCATATGATTGGTTCTTCCCAGTATTCCCTTTCGGACGTTGAAGCATATCTGGCCTTTTTGCGCGACAACCCCGATACTCATGAAATTATAGCCTCATTAGCCTCATGCTATAAGCTTGAGGATATTAATAAAGCGTTCCAGGACGCTATGGCGGGCAAAAACATTAAAACAATGCTTGCCGAATAAGCACTATATATCGCCTTATAAATAATTACCTCCCTTAAGCGCGCCATATGCAAACTGCCGACACGGCGGCGCAAAATCAAAAGCCGTAATGCCGCCGGACTTGGCTGGCGCGTGTAAAAAGGCCCAGGGGGGCGGCTCTTGCGGCCGTTCCGGCCGCCGGGCCGAGCCTTCGGCTCGGCCCGGGGCAGGCGCAGCCTGCCCAAGAGCCGCCCCCTGGGTCTTTTTGCACGCGCCAGCCATTTTTAACATTTCTCCTCTCCCCTAATCCCTTCGTAAATTCAGTATTATTTGTGCTCAAAAGATTATTATGATATAATAATTATGTCAGCGGTTAATCTGCTGAGCAATATTCTTAACGGCCAGGTAACCATAAAATGAATCTATTTAAACCCCGCTCTTACTTTACCTTTAGGGAGCTCTCAGGCGGACGCTGCTTTCTATACTGCCTGATATCCGGCGCTTTAACCGGGCTATGCGTTTCTTTGCAGGAAGTTTGGTTTTTATGCTTTTTAACGCTAACCCCCTTTATATATGTAAATCTCTGCATAAAGCATTCGGTCCGCAGACAATTTTTTCTGTCCGTCACCTTCTTTGCTTCTTATTATACGCCGGTTCTGCTCTGGCTTTACACTCTCACAAAAGTGCTGGCGGATGATGTTTCTCCATTATCGGCATTTCTTATAATAACCCTGGCTCTGATTCTTATTCTGCTTGTGCTCTGCACGCTCTCGGCTTTCTGTCTGCTGCCGTTAAAATGGCTTTCCCGGCCCTCGTTCTCAGGGCTGCTGATATTTTCCAGTCTCTTTATACTAAGCGAATATATCCCCGAATATATGGGGGAATTATCCTTCCCTTGGATACGTCTGGGCAACGCCGCAGCGCCCTGCGCTCCCTTTATACAATCCGCTTCCCTGTTCGGCAGTCTTTTTATAAGCCTGCTTATATTACTGACCTCCGGGTTCATAACTCTTGCTTTGTCGGCGCTGCCTAATATAAGGCAGGGCGTTGTATATGCACTAATTGCGCTCCTGATTGTCTCGGCAAATCTGCTTTACGGCGCCTTCAGTCTCAGCCGCCCAGCAATACCCGAAACAGAAGTATTGCTCGTCCAAGGCAATTATTCTGATTCAAAAAAATGGCGCGAGGATATCAATTCCACCTACGACCGGTATAAATCCTTAACTCTAGACGGACTGACCGAACAAACCCAAATAGTAGTATGGCCCGAAACGGCTATCACTACCGTCCTGAAAACCCAGCCCTGGCTGGAGGACCAGTTAAAGGAATTGGCGTCTCAAAATAATATTACAATAATAACAGGCGCCTTTGATTCAAAAATAAACCCTCAATCCGAACGGGAATACTATAACGCCCTGTTTGTAATAACCCCTGACGGCGCTATAAGCGAGCCTTATTACAAGCAGGCGCTTGTACCGGTTGGAGAATTTATTCCCTTTGAAAGCGCAGTTTCTCTTATTCTGCCCTGGGTAAGCGAATTAGGAACGCTCAACGGAACATATTACCCCTCCTCCTTCGGTTCGCAAAACATAGTCTTTCAAACGCCCCAAGGCAAGATAAGCGGGATAATCTGCTACGAATCCATAATTCCGCACATTGCGCGGGAGCAGGCTAATATGGGCAGCGAACTTCTTGTCATGATAACAAACGACTCCTGGTTTGGCACGTCTGCGGCCCTCACTCAGCATCTCAGCCACGCGCAGCTGCGCGCCGTAGAAAACGGCAAATATCTTATACGAGCCGGCAATACAGGTATTACCGCCGTAATTTCTCCGTCCGGCGAGATTATTTCCCGCCTCCCGATAGATACTGCCGCCGCTCTAAACGGTCAAATAAGCTTTGTTTCCGAACGAACGCTGTATTCCCGAATAGGAGATATTATCCTGCTGCCCGGCCTGCTCCTTACTCTTTTTATTGCGGCCTGCGATATATATAAACATATAAAATTCAAAAAAACGCAATAGTTCTGAAATGCTTGCCGGGAAAATTCGCTTTATTTTTCACAAATATTCTGATATACTATTATAGTAGCTTTTATAGGAGCGGCATTATCCGTTCTTAGCACTATTATTAAAGGACGTCTTAAAATGCTTTATATAATAGCCAATCCGCTTGCAGGCGGAGGAAAGGGAAAAGAAACTGCCGTTCTTATAGAAAAAGAGTTAAATAGGAAGAACATTCCTCATATACTGGAATATACTCAATACCGGGGACACGCCCTGGAGCTGGCCAGAAAAGCCGCGCATTCGGAAGCACGCGCCATAGTGGCTTTAGGCGGCGACGGCACCTTCTTTGAAGTGCTGAATGGTATAACCGGCAGCCAAAAGCCCTTAGGGCTGATAAGCGCCGGAAGGGGCAACGATTTTATCCGCTCAGCCGTAATTCCGTCCGACCCTATTAAAGCGCTGGACGTTATACTGGCCGGCCGTACCCGTCTGATTGACTGCCTCAGCATTAATGGGAAGCGCTGTCTTAACGTAACCGGAACCGGGCTGGATGTGGATATATTAATGCGGGCTGATAAATACCGTTCCCGTTTAAAGGGCAGCTTTTCCTATTATCTGGCGCTTATAGTCTCCCTTGCGGTATTCCCCTTCAGAAAATTTACTTTCAGCGCCGACGGAGGCAAAACGCGGACAGAAAACGCCATGATGGTTTCTCTGGCCAACGGGAGAATGTGCGGCGGAGGCCTGAAAGTAGCTCCCCAGGCCCTATTGGACGATCAATATATAGATTTTGTCGTTATAAAAAAATTCCCGCGTATAAAGCTCCCTTTCCTGCTTGCCAAATTCTTAAAGGGCAAAGTACTGGAGCTTGATTGCGTTGAGCTGCACCGCTGCAAAAGCGTTCGTTTAAGCGTAGAGCCCGCGCTGCCGTTAAACGTTGACGGAGAACTTCTGGACGCGCTGCCCCTCGAGGCTCAGATAATACCTCAGGCAATAACTATTTTTACCCCATAATGGAGGCCGGCATAGAATGCGTACATATATCCGCAGAAGGCGCAAGCGCAGCCTATTGAAAAAATGGATAATACCCTGCATATTGCTGGCGGCAGTAATTGTTACTGCCTGCGTGCTTATATTCCGCCCCCGGCCCTACCGCCAGCTCGGCAAGGAGCTTGTAAAGCTGGATATACCCGCTAATTCGCAGATATGCCCCTTCGCTTCAGGAGCCGTTTATATAAACGCCGAAGATAAGAGCCTGCATTTTATCGACCAGACCGGAAAAGAGCAGTGGGGCTTTACAAACGCCGTGCCTGAAATGAGAATGGCCGCTTCTCCAGGCAGGCTGGCCATATATATTTCTACTAAGCTGCAAATGCTGGACAGCTCGGGAAATTTACTCTTTACCGCCAATTATCAATACCCTATTCAAAGCATGGCAGTCGGAGATACAGTCAGCGCCATGCTGCAATATGCCGGAGACAGCGCAAGGCAGGTTTTAGTTATAGACAACCAGGGTCAAACCCTGGACACCCTTACCGAGCCGTCCGGGCAAAACATAATAAATTTCGGCGTCTTTGGAGAAAACGGCTCGGGCGTATGGATAATAACGGTAGACCATTCCTCCGTTACTCCCTCGTACAGATTCTCCACTTACCGATATGAGGAGCAGAAGCGCATAACCGTAAGCTACAGCGACGACGGTCAGGCTCTGTATATGCCTGTATTTTATTCCTCCTCCATCGCGCTTGTAGGCAGCAGCGAAATAGTAGGGATAGATTATACCGGCGCCGTGCTCTACCGGACGCGCGCTAACGGTTATGAATTGGAACAGCAGGATACGGGAGAGGATATGCTGCTTTTAAAAACTCAGCCCGGCGGTCTTAGAGCGGACGCCCCTAATGAAATTATCTGCGTTTCCAACGACGGCGAATCCTTAAAGCTGTTTTCAGAAGAAAACATTTTAGGAGTGTATTCTACCGAAAAATACTACTATATATTTACTCAGAACAATATGCTGAGATATGATAAAGGCAATATAAGTAAAGTGGAATTTACGCTGCCCGAAAAAATAACCGAAATTTTCCCCTCAAACGGTTACATTCTGCTTAAAGGGGAATCCTATTACCGACTGGAGATTGAATAATAATTCAAAGGAGAATCTATGAATTTTATTGATTTAATAGTCCTTGTGCTCCTGGGCATAGGCTTTTTAATAGGCTACTATAAGGGCTTTGTCAATACCATAGCCAACGCCGCTTCTTTCGTAGTGGCTTATCTCTTTGCCCTTATATTCCACGGCAGTCTGGCCGGACTGATTCTGGACAGCACCAGCTTTGGCGATTCGCTCCTTTATTATACCGCAGGCGCTGAAAAGCTTTCGGATATGACTATCGCCAATGTGGACGTAGCCACTCTTTCAGTAGACAGAATAACCGAAGTCATAACCACTTCAGGCCTGCCTAAGCCCATAGAAGCTCAAATGGAGTATAATATAATAAATCAGGTTTTTCTCGCAGACGGGATAACCACCATGAGCGATTATTTCAACCAGACCATAATCAATCTTACCATGTCCCTTATCTGCTTTCTGCTGATATATTTTGTTGTGAGAATTATAGTGCTGTTTGCCATAGGCTTTGCCGATAAGGTATGGGGACTGCCCGTATTGAAACAGCACGATTCCCTGTTCGGCGGCTGCTTCGGCATATTGCAGGGCGCCATGATAGCCTTTATCATATTTTCCATTGTTCCCATATTCATGTCGGTGCTGCCCTTGGATATGATAGACGATATGATTCAGGATTCTTTCCTGGGCAGGTTCTTCTATAATTCCAACATTATATTTAACGTATTATCCGGCCGAATATAACAACATTTCTGCCCGCAGACAGAACAGGCCGTTACATATATTTCTGCGGAGAAACGAGGCGTTTATTTATGAAAGTTATTTTACTCCAGGACATAAAAGGAACGGGTAAAAAGGACCAGATAATTGAGGTGAGCGACGGTTTCGCCCGCAATTATCTCTTTCCCAAAAAACTTGCCAGCGAAGCCAACGCGTTCAATCTTAATTCCATGCAGACCCAGAAGGACGCTCAAAAGCATAAAGAAGAGCTTTTAAAGCAGGCTGCGGCCGAGCAGGCAAAAGCGCTTGAGGACAAGACCGTAGTTATAACCACAAAAATAGGAAAAGAGGGACGCATGTTCGGTTCCATAGGCCCTAAAGAAATAGCCGACGCTCTGAGCGCCCAGCATAATATACAGGCGGATAAGAAAAAAATTACCGTTGATTCCATTAAGACTCTGGGCGAATATTCAGCTGCAGTCAAACTCTATCCCTCTATCAGCGCTAAAATTAAAGTGCTGGTCAAAGCCGAAGATTAAGGCCGCAATTAATTTGAAACGAGGAACTCAGTAATGGCCAAAGCAAAAGCAAAAGCAAATAACAAACTAAAAATATTTCTATATGCGTTTATAACGGTAATGACTATATTAGCCCTTTTCCTTGCCTGGACGCTGTATGTACTGACTGATTTCACCAATGGCGGTCCTAAAACCGTAGACAGCACTCAGGACTATTACTCCATCCCCCCCAAGCCCACCCTTTCTACCGGAGGAGCGGAGCAAACCGGGGAGCCTAACGCCGAACACAGCTTTTATGCATCGGATATAAATAAAGACGGAGACAATATAGTCCGAGTGGCGCAGAAGGACCCGAATATAATCAATATTCTGCTGGTAGGCCTGGATCAAAGCCTGACGGACAATCCCCGCAGCCGTTCAGACTGTATGATTATTCTTTCATATAATAAAGCTCAAAACCAGGCTAAGCTTGTATCTATACTGCGCGATTCCTATTTTCCTGTTAAAAACAGCGGATGGGGAAAATTAAATTCCGCTATGGTATACGGAGGCATAGGACGCACCATAAACCTTATAAACCGTATGCTTGGTATGGATATACAGCAATATATAATCATAGATTTTGACGGCCTGGCTAAGGTTGTGGATATAGTAGGAGGCATATACTGCCCCATTACCGAGGCGGAAGCGGAATATCACCGTGAAAACAGCTATAAACCCGAATTTAAATATGATACTCCCCTTGAAGCGGGCGACCATGTTCTTTTAGATGGTATGAAAGCCATAAATCACGCCCGCACCCGTTATCTTTCGGGAGGAGACTGGGAACGTACCCGCCGGCAGAGGGACGTGCTTTACGGCCTGCTTAATAGAGTTAAAGAGCAGCCGTTAAGCAAATGGGTAGATATAGCCAATGAAATATCCAAATATATAAGAACCAACGCGGATATCAACACCATATATAATTTAGGCAAATCCGCTCTTATAGACAGCAGCACGCAATTTGATATTTCGGGCGTATCCCTGCCCTTTGACGGAACCTGGAAGTATGCCACTATAGACGGAATGTCCGTTATAGATTTGGATATTGAAGAAAACGAGCGTCAGCTTCAGCAATTAATATACGGCTGACGTAGCTATCCATATCATTAATTAAACAAAACAAAGCGGTTTACGAGCAGTCAAACGCTTCGGGGACCGCTTTAATTTAGCCGGCAATTTCTTTAGACACGGGGGCGGCGCGGGATTTTGGCGCTTTGCGCCAAAATCAAGCCCCAGTCTGAGCTAAAAGGAAAGCCTGCTTTCCTTTTAGCTCAGACTGGGGCCAGCCCGGCCGAAGGCCGGGCCCGCGCCGCCCCCCCCTTAACCAGCCCCGCTGAGCCGGCTAAATTTAAGCGGTCCAATGCGTAATCATTCAATTTCTACACCCTTATAATAATGCCGCAGTATCTCCTTATATCCCGCGCCGTCCTTAGCCATAATATTAGCCCCTACCTGACTCATGCCTACGCCGTGTCCGTAACCTACAGTCGTAAAATATATATTATCCTTATCAAACGCAATGCTCATATCGGTAGAGCGCAGTCCCATCAGCCCTCTGAACTCCCTGGCGGTCAGGATTACCTTGCCTAATTTTACTTTCGCCGCACGTCCGCTTTCAGTATAGCTTTCTATATACACCTGCTTATTCAGTCCCGAAGCCGTAAGCCCGCAGGATGGGTATTCTTTTTTAACCGCTGAAACAAATTCGGCTCGGCTGAACGCCGTTTGAACTGTTATATCCTCAATGTTCTCAGGGCTGTCTACGCTTACAAGATATGAAAGGCTGTTGCCGTAAACTGCGGCTACGTCCTCAGTACTGCCTCCGCTGGAAGAATGATAAAGCGCCTCTATAACCCTGCCGTCATAAGTTAGAACCTCGCCCGCTGTTTGGTTAACCGCCTCTTCAATCTTGTCGCTGTATTTTTCAAAATTCTCTCCCCAGTTGCTCCTGCGCTTTTCTAGAGTACAAAACGCCTGGCAATGAGCTGAATTTGTGCAAATATCCGCTCCCTCCATTTCATTGCATCCTCCTGAGGCTATTTTTCTTTCAAGATATGTACGCGCCGCAACCGCTTGAGCTTTAAGCGCCTCCAGCTGATAGCTGGCCGGCATCTCTCCAGAGACCACTCCTACAAGATATTCATGTACGCTCATTTCTCTAAGCTTACCCGCCTGAGCGTCATAAACCTTTACGCTTTCACGGCGTTCTCCTGTCTTTTTTTCGGGCAGCTCATCCATGGGTTCAAGCCAGCTTCCATCCTCGCTCGTTAATATTATTAATCCTACTTCTCCAGCGTCCTTATCTATTTCCATAATTATTTCGCTTGGCTCCGGCTGGGGCTTGGCCCACGCGCATACCGCACCTACCAGCACTACGAGCCAAAGCACGAGCACCGTCTTTCGCATAACCGTTCTCCCTTCTTATTATCATTATTAAAGATTATGCGTCGTTATAAAATTTAATGCCTTTTACACACATCCAATCTTAATTAACGGCCATCCATGCGCTCTATGTCCGCTCCCAAAAACCTCAGCTTTTCACAGAGCCTGTAATAGCCCCTGTCAATATGCCCTAAGTCCTCAACTATCGCTCCTTCTTTAGCCGATAAGCCCGCTATAATTAAAGCGGCTCCCGCGCGCAAATCGGGAGCGTTAACTGCCGCCCCTCCCAAAAGTCCTCCGCCTCGGACTATAGTAGCCTGCTCCTGCTGCATTATATCCGCTCCCATTCTAAGCAGTTCAGGCACATGATTGCTTCTGCCCTCAAAGACTGTATCTACTATTACGCTCGTACCCTGAGCCGAACAGGCCAGCGCCGCAAACTGAGACTGTAAATCAGTAGGAAAGCCGGGATAAGGCAAAGAACGCACATCGGCCGCTTCCAGCTTCCCGTTCCGTTTTACAATCAGCTCGTCCTCCCATTCGGTTATTGACGCTCCGCACTCCATAAGCTTGCTGCTTACCGCCTTAAGATGCGCCGGGCAAAGCTTTTTAAGCCTTACTTCTCCTCCGCAGGCGGCAGCGCATATCATAAACGTACCCGCCTCAATTCTGTCCGGGATAGGCCGGTGCTGCGCGCCGTGTAAAGAATTCCGGCCCTTTATATAAAGCGTGTCCTCACCAGCGCCTCTTATATCAGCGCCCATTTTTATAAGCAGTCTTGCTAAATCACACACCTCCGGCTCCTGAGCGGCGTTTACTATCATGGTCTCCCCTTCCGCCAGGGAAGCCGCCATCATAAGATTTTCCGTAGCTCCGACGCTGGGAAAATCCAAACAAATCTCTCCGCCCTTAAGCCTGCTTGCAGAAGCCTTTAAAATTCCATGCTCTATTTTTATATCCGCACCCAATATATTTAAGCCCTTAATATGCAAATCTACCGGACGCGCCCCTATACGGCAGCCGCCCGGCAAGGCAAGCTGAGCGCTGCCAAAGCGCGCCAGCATAGGGCCAAGACAAAGCACGCTTGCTCTCATTTTCTGCGCACGTTCCATTATGCATCCGGCATGCATGCTCTCGCCGCATATCCTGACGCTGTCGCCCGTCCATTGGCAAATACCGCCCAGTTCATTAATAATTTCGAGCGCACATAGAACATCTGATATAAGGGGCACATTATCTATAATAACGCTTTCCGCCGTAAGTATGGAAGCAAAAATAACCGGCAGCACTGCATTTTTTGCTGCCGAAATTTCTACTGTCCCAAAAAGCTCCTTATTTCCCGATATCCTATATACGGCCATAAAGCCCACCGCCTCAGCATCCTGAAATTATGTAAGGATAACCTGTCGTTAAATAATAGCCTGAGGCGGTTTTACGCAGAATACGCTGTATGCGCTCTCTGCAAAAATACATATTGCTGCTTTGCGTAAAATCATGCCTGTTTAACAGCGCTTCGCCCTGCTCGGCGCTTAAAGGCATGCCTCCCTCAATATAAACCGCTTCGGCAGCCTTTTCCAGAATCAAATACGCCTTTTCCGCCTGCTCATAATTGGAAAATTCATAAGTTAGCATAAGTCTGCCTGCCGCCTGCTCCGTCTTAACAGGCTGATACGCCGTTTCAGCAGCCTTATTAAGCTGCTCAGATGAGTTTAGCTGCGCTATTACCTTAAAGCTTTCGCCCTCAATATCCTTATACGGTTTATCCTGCCCTGAAAAGCTAAAAAGCATACAGGCAATAATTGCACAGCCCGCTGCAGCCGCAAACAACCTACGCATAAAAAAACCGCCTTTCTCAGATATTAAAATAACTATACCCAAAAAAGACGGCTTAATTCAAGCAAGACGTTTCCCGCTTCTATTTTAAACGATTTTTTTATTTTTCACCGCTTTTATCGTCACAAGGGAGAACAGCGCGGTAACGGCAAAGGAAGCGGCTATGGCCAAAGCCCCTACATTAGGCGCGGGCATATTAATAATCCCCGTTATACCCAGAACAGTAAGAACCACTCCAGATATAAAGCCGGCCGCGACGCCATACTTATTTATCCATTTTACATACATGCCCAGAACATACGGCCCTATAAACGAACCTGCCACCGCGCCCCAGGAATAAGACATCAAATCCACTATCATGGCCGGCTTTTTAATGGCGATTGCAACCGAGATTATCAGAAACAGCAGGCATAAGCCTCTCAGCACACGCATCGTATTTGCTTTGTTTATCCTGGGCTTTGCGCCGCCATTAAGCAAATCTACCGTTACTGTACTGCTGGAAGTAAGCACTATGGCCGCCAGCGTAGACATGGAAGCCGACAGCACCATAACTGCTATAATCCCGTACAGCAAGTCTCCTACCACTTCCCTGGGCCCCAAAACCATATCCAATACGGCCGGCACCACCCGGTCGCCGTCTCCCATAGGCTTAACTCCGTCCATATATACTCTTCCAAACGTGCCTATCAGATACGAACCGCCTGCAATTATCAGAGCAAACAGCGTAGAAATGACCGTAGCCTTTTTTATGGATTTTTCATCCTTAATAGCATGGAATTTATGCGCCATTTGAGGAAGCCCCCAAGCCCCTACCGACGTCATAAGAATAAGGCAGATTAAATTAAAATTAAATTCAAAGGGACTGTTAAGCTGTACCCCCGCTTGAGCAGATTGTCCTGCCAAAGCCTCCATGCCGCCTGAAAATCCGCCTATTTCCGGATTAAATATTACAAGAGCGGTAACTATAACTATGCCCGCAATCATAACTATACCCTGTACAAAATCATTGACCGCCGTAGCCAGATATCCGCCCATAACCAGATATACGGCCGTAAGCAGACCCATAGCGATTATAACCGTTGTAATATTTATGCCGAAAGCATTTTCAAAAAGCACGCCAAGACCAGTATAAACGCTTGCGCTGTAGGGGACGAGAAAAATAAATATAATAACCGAGGCAATATATTTCAGCGCTCTGCTTTCATAACGCTTTTCAAAATATTCGGGCATTGTTTTAGCGTTTACCGCATGCATTGCGCGGTATGTGCGCTTGCCCAGCAGCAGCCAGGCCGCAAGTGTGCCTATTAAAGCGTTGCCAATACCTATCCATATTGAAGAAAGTCCGTACTGCCAGGAAACCGAGCCTCCATAACCTATGAAAACAACTGCGGAAAAATATGTGGTGCCATAAGCAAAGGCAGACATCCATCCGCCTAATTTTCCACCGCCCAGCATAAAATCATTTTCATTTTTTACACGTTTACGAACTAAAATACCCGTGGCTATCATGCCGCAGACAAACAAAGCCAGCACTATGTACCTTAACATACCGTCCTACCCTTTCTTTTTCTATTATTCTTACCGTCATGCTTCCATACTGCCTCAGGAAGCCTCTTCAAAGGCCTTTAAGGCTTGAGCCTCCTGAAATTACTTGTATAATATATTATATTTTCAAAAAAAAATCAACAGCTTTTTGCGCTGTATTGTCTTGACAATACAATTAAAATAATTAAATTAATCCCCAAGCGCTTAAAGGCCTGCAATCTGAGGTTAAGGGGGGCGGCGCGGAATTTTGGCGCTCCGCGCCAAAATCAAGCTGCCGCGCAAATAAAATGAAAGCAAGCTTTCATTTTATTTGCGCGGCAGCCGGCCCGGCCTGCGGCCGGGCTCCGCGCCGCCCCCTTGCATGCCTCTCTCGCCTTTAAGCGCTTGGGGATTAATTTATATTTTCAGCATCGTTTAAACTACAACAAAGCAATATTCACCCGAGCCGCACTCCAGTACTATACGTCCCTCATGCAGTCCTAAAGGCGTTATCCCATCTCCCTCCCTAAGCGCGCCGTCATATATAACCTGCCCGCTTTCGGTAACGCTCCCGCCTATAAGCGGAATATGTACCTGGGCCACGCCCCCCGCCGGAATAATCAGCTTAAAAACAGTCTCTCCCTCAAGCTTCTCCCAGCCGCTGTAAACCTCTCCTAATACCGTGCTTACCGCCGCGCCCGCTCTATTCAATTCTGAAGGCAGATAGGGCTTTATAATCATTTTTGCAAAACCAGAGCCCTCCGCCGGCGAAATACCCGCCAAGTATTTATAAAACCATGCGCTGACGCTGGCATACATGGGATGATTATGCGAATTCATCCCCCAGGTCGTAGCATACTCCCAACGCTCCCAAATAGTAGTAGCCCCATTTTCTATCATATAGCCCCAGCTCGGATAGGTAGTCTGAGTAAGCAGCTTATAGGCTACATCAACATAGCCGTATTCAGTCAATACTTCAGGCAGATATTTGGTACACAAATTGCCTGTAGTAAGATGATAGTCCCGGCTAATTACGTCCTCGGCCAATTTAGCCGCAACCTCTTTTTCCCGGCCAGCCGGCACCAGCCCCATATATAGAGCAAGCGCATTGCAGCCCTGGCTGTTAGTGCCCGCATATCCCTGCTCAAAGTTAAAAAATTCCCTGATAAAAGCTTTCTTTACATATTCAGCGCGTCCGGTAAAATCCTCTTTATCCGCCTCACAGCCTAAAATACCGGCAAATTCCGCCATAAGCCTCAAATCATAATAAAGATAACCCGTACTTATAAGCTCTCCCGGAGTAACGCTGCTAACCGCATCGCACATCTGCCGTGTGGTAAAATCCTTAGGACCTGCCCAATCTCCCCAATAGCTGTAATCTAAAATGCCGTTCCGACTCTGCCTGTAAAGAAAATTCGTCCATTTTTTCATACCGTCATACTGACGAAGCATAGAGCGCTTATTAGCGTAATGGTCGTATATTGCCTTGGAAACCAAAAGATACGAAGCTACGCATGGATCAGCCGGCCTTTGCCCTCGTTTTAAAGGCGCCGTATCAGGAATCGCGCCGCTTACAGGCTCCTGCGCGTCAGTTATATCCTGCGCCCATTTTTCATATATGTGCACCATATTGAAATTATAAACCGCCTCCTCATAGCGCGCCGTCATATCGTTAAGCCAGCCCATGCGCTCGTCCCGCTGAGGACAGTCGGTAGGTATGGAATGAAGATTTGTCTGTTCCCCCCAAAGAATATTCTCCTGAATCCTGTTTATCAATTCATTCCCGCATTCAAAGCGCCCAATCTCATCAACATCCGAGCGCACCACGCACGCTTCAAACATTTCCATGTCCGGCTCCTGTCTTAAGCCCGTTACCTGTATATACCTGAAACCGTGATAGGTAAAATGCGCCTCAAAGGCTTGAAATCCGCCCTTGAGCCTATAAACGTCCGTCTGCATTGCTATGGAGCTGCCGTAATTTTCAGCCGCTTTAAGGTAATCCTGATTTATAGTGCCGTCCTCGTGCAGAATTTCCGAATAGCCTATTTCTACAAATTGATCCTTTTCTCCGTTTATCCGCATGCTGGCCCAGCCCGCAATGTTCTGGCCAAAATCCACCACATATATTCCTTCCTTTGGAGAAGTAATCTTTTTAGCCTTAAGGCGCCTTACTACCCTAATAGGCTCTATGGGCTGCGCCTCCAGCCTTCCGCCGGGCGCCTCGGCCTCCAGGCAGTAATAGCTTTTATGAAGGGTATCGGCATATTCCGGATTCTCATCATGCCCGGGCCAGGGCATGAAATTGGCATAAACCTCCCAACCTTTACGCGGATGCTCCTTGATAATATCAGGATTCACCCTGCACCAGTTTTCTACCTCAAAGCGATAGTCATAGTGCTCTCCGCTGTAAATATTATTATATGTAATGGGCGATGTAAACATATCCCAGCTCACAGGCTGAGTACATAAGGAAAATTCGCTGCCGTCAGTATAAGTTACATACATCTGCAATATGCATTCAGGATGCTTATGCCAGCCCATACCCAGCATAACCCCTATGCAGTTTTCACCCTGCGTCAGAGCATTGGTTACGTCATAGGTAACATAAAATACCCGTTTAGCATAATTTGTATATCCGGGGTCCATCACGTTTATACCCTGCTTAAGCCCGTTTATATACAATTCATAATAGCCCAGCCCCGCTATATACACTCTGGCGCAGGCTATCTCCTTTTCCAGCGTAAATTCCCGGCGTATAAGCTGCGCAGGCCCCTCGCAAGGCATGCCTATCCAGCAGCCCTGCCACTCCTCCTGAGTCATAAGCGCAGTCTCAAACCACGCCGTATTGCTTAAATTGCCGCAATATCCCTCTAAGTCATAAAGCAGCACGCTCCAATAATAGCGCGTCCGGCTTTTCAAGGGCAGACCGCGGTATTCTATTGAAGCGCATTGCCCCGAAGCTATTACGCCGCTGTCCCATATCTCGCCCCGGCCCGCCGCCGCTTCGTCAGGCGAAAGACTTACAAATATTCTATATGCGCTTTGAGCCGCGCCCCGCTTTTGCTGGAAAATCTGCCAGGAAAAACGCGGAAATGGAACGTCTATGCCTAGTGGGTTAGTAAAATATTCGCATTTTAAATTATGGGCTCTTATTTTTTCCATTGTAATATACCCTCCAAAGTTTTTTAAATTACACCTCAAAATTTAAAAACACACACTCTGTGCAATACCGGCTTTAACCGGTGTATTGCCGCGCATTTTTATCAAACTGAGAATGTTTTAATTCTAACAGAGATAAGCCGGATATGAAATGGCGCAAATTAACCTAAACTAGGATAAAACTAACCATATTATTTCCGACATGCTTTCCTCCGGCATTGGCATATAAAGAATATTACGTCTCAGCCCCCGGCAATCACCCGTTTTGCGAATTGTCCTCATTCAACGTGCTCCCGCTGCAACATAGCGATTACGCCTTTTAAAAAACGCCGCCGCTGTTTTCAATACCCAGATATTTTCGTATTGAATTATCTTTTTCAGATACGGCGCATACCTTTCCAAGATAGTACCCTAAATCGACAAGGGCATATACGGTCAGGGCAGGGCTGTTTGATTGTCCTGCTGTGTTGCTTTTCGCTCCGTGTACGTCCAGTACACGTCGTTCAAGCGTCTTACGGGGTACGGAAACGGCCGCTGTTTGACTCTTCCACCTCCAGCAGGTTTGATTTCGGCATTTTCAAGGAAGCGGAATGATGTGTACTGAACGCACGCCCATTAACGATGACGCAGAAAATGCCGAAATCAAATCTGCTGGAAGCGTGTATCTCTTTGTCAATTTAGGGTACGAATATAATGTATATAATGTGTAAACTTAGGCTCCTAAGCTTGAAATCCGCTTGCCAAAATAAAAAAATATAGTTATAATTTTAAAGACAGAAGAGATTCTGTTCGTTTTTTTATATAGGAGGCTCAAATAATGGATGAATTCATTACTCAAACCCTTGGCGGAGTTATGAATGGGCTTGCCCAAAAATATCCCGACAAGGAAGCCATAAAATACACGGACCGCGATTACTGCCGCACTTGGTCGCAGTTCAACGATGAAATTGAAACCATTGCCCGCGCGTTTATGGCTCTGGGCGTAAAAAAGGGAGAGCATATCGCCATATGGGCCACTAACGTGCCCGAATGGCTTATGACATTTTTCGCAGCGGCCAAAATGGGCGGCGTGCTGGTAACGGTCAATACCAATTACAAGGTATTCGAGCTGGAATATCTCTTAAAGCAAAGCGACACCAAGCTGCTGGTAATGATTAGCGGTACTAAAAATAATGATTATATAGAAAGCATCAAACAGCTTTGTCCTAATCTGGCCGATTCTAAGCCTGGCGAAATAGACAGTCCAAAGCTGCCCTTCTTAAAAACAATAGTTTTTGCCGGAGAAAATTGTCCGGAAGGCATGATTCCGTGGCAGGAGCTTTATAATATTGCCGAGCAGGTGCCCTACGAGCAATTCAAGGCGCTGAGCGACAGTTTAGACTGCCACGAGGTAGTTAATATGCAGTATACCTCAGGCACTACCGGCTTCCCTAAGGGCGTAATGCTGACTCATTACAATATCCTTAATAACGGCCGCGCAATAGGCGACTGCATGAAATTTACCGAAAAGGACAAGCTCTGCATAACCGTTCCCTTCTTCCATTGCTTCGGTATGGTGCTGGCGCTTATGGCCTGCATTACCCACGGCACCTCCTTTGTCCCAATAGACGCCTTCTCTCCTATAAAGGTTATGCGGGCGCTTACATCAGAAAAATGCACGGCGGTACACGGCGTCCCCACCATGTTCATAGCAATGCTTGAACACCCCGAATTTAATACGTTTGATTTTTCGAATATGCGCACCGGCATTATGGCCGGTTCCCCCTGTCCTATAAAAGTCATGCAGGACGTAATAGAAAAAATGCATATGCCAGAAATAACTATTACTTTCGGCCAAACCGAAGCTTCGCCCGGCTGCACCATGACCCGAACGGACGACAGCATTGAAAAGCGCGTTGCCACCGTAGGCCGCGCGCTCCCCGGAGTTGAATGCAAAATTATAAATACAGAAACGGGCGAAACAGTAGGGCCTGGAGTTGTAGGCGAATTTTGCGCCCGCGGATATAATATAATGAAGGGCTATTATAAAATGCCCGAAGCCACGGCCATGGCCATAGATAAGGATGGCTGGCTGCATTTAGGCGATTTAGCGGTAATGGACGAGGACGGCTATTATAAGATTACCGGCCGTATAAAGGATATGATAATCCGCGGCGGGGAAAATATTTATCCAAAAGAGCTGGAGGATTTCATGTACACCCATCCCAAAGTACAGGATGTACAAATTATAGGCGTACCCAGCAAGCAGTACGGAGAAGAAATTATGGCCTGCATAATCCTCAAGCAGGGCCAGGAGATGACTGAAGAAGAAGTAAAGGATTATTTCCGCGCAAAGATGAGCCGGCATAAGGTGCCCAGATATGTGCGCTTTATGGATTCCTTCCCCATGACCGCAAGCGGCAAAATACAAAAATTCGTGCTGCGCGACCAGGCTATTGAATTGCTCAATCTGCAGGCCGACGCATCTATAGAAACCGCGTAATATTTTGGGCTGTATTACGCAAAAGAAAGGTATGAAAAAAATGAAACTATCCTTTTCAACATTAGGCTGTCCCAACTGGACATGGAACGAGATACTCGCCATAGCCAAGGATTTAGGGATGTCAGGCGTAGAAATCCGAGGACTGGGAGACGAGATGTACGCTCCCGCCTTAAAAATATTCGCGCCGGACAAATTGCAGGGCACTTTATCCAAGCTTAAGGAAATGAACCTTGAGATACCCATTTTAACCTCGGGAGCGTTTTTCGCAGACAAAGCCAAGGCGGACGAGGCCTTTGGAGAAGCCTGCGCGTATATAGATTTAGCCGAAAAGACCGGTATACCATATATCCGTGTTATGGCTGAGCCTACTCCCGAGCCGCAGAACGGAGATATGGCCCTGGCCGCTAAATTATACGGACAGCTCTGCGATTACGCCAAGGATACAGGCGTTACTCCGCTTATTGAAACAAACGGACAGCTAGGCTCCATTGCCGCAATGCAGGATTTCCTTTCGGCGGCGGGACGGAATAATATGGGCGTACTTTGGGATATCCATCATACCGTGCGTTTCTACAACGAAACGCACGGCAGGGTAATATCCGCTTTAGGACGCTATATAAAGCATGTGCATATAAAAGATTCCTTCATGGAAAACGGCAAAATCAGCTATCGCATGATGGGCTATGGAGACATTCCGGCTCTTGACGCGCTAAGAGAGCTGGAAAATATGTGCTACGGCGGCTTTATCTCCTTTGAATGGGTGAAGCGCTGGAACCCCGAATTGGAGGAGCCTGGAATTGCTTTTGCATATTTCTGCAGCTATATGAACTATCTCTTAAAAAAGCTCTAATTCTAAAGGGGCAATAGAGAGCTATAAGGCGCCATTCCCCCGGCGCGGTATTTTGCCGCTGCGCGGCAAAATTAACCGTTTCAGCTTTTTCCGAAAGGCAAGCCTTTCGGAAAAAGCTGAAACGGGCCGGCCCCGCTTAAGCGGGGCACCGCGCCGGGGGAATGGCGCCTTATAGCTTTCTATTGCCCCTTTGTAAAGTCAAAGAGTAATAAACCGTGAAGAGACTACATAACAGCCCTCCGGGCAGAAATTCCTTACCTCTATATAATAGCTGTGCGCCTCCGCCGGCAGCTCTGCCCTAATTTCACCGCTGCTTTTATCATACCCGCATTTAACCTCATGCCACTGCTGCTGTATCTGAGATTTCTCATTAAAGGAAAGCGCCTCGTTTATATAATAGCATACTGCCTCCACACGCATTGTATCCTCCGCCGCCTCAATCTTCATTTCTACCTGTCTGCCCGTTTGAGATGACGGCTGTGCAGTTATTTTGGTAAGAGGCAGCCCGCCTTTAACCGCATTATCTGCAAAACGATATATCTCCAGCGGCGTCCAGCCCTGTACATGTCCGTGCAGCATATCTATTCTCATGGAAAGCGCCGCCCTGTCCATAGTATCGCCATAGGATGCGTCGTTGGTATTTATGGAAAAAGCCTCGTCGCTGGCCCAGCATACCCATAGTATCGGTCCCCTAACTCTGTTCAGCCGTTCAGTCGCATCCCAAAGCCTCAGCGCGCCAGGCGTAAAGCAATCCTTCATCCAGGTAAGGCTCTCCCCTAAATGCGCGCAGCCGTATACCGGTATGTAAAAGGCAAATCTGCTGTCATAGCCCATTACTATTGAGGTTATCACGCCGCCCCAGGATATGCCTGTAATTCCTATCTTATCCTTAGCTATCCTTTGGTCCGCTCGCAGCAGATTATGCGCCAATATTACGCTGCCTGCCGCATGATACATCCATTGAGCGCTTAATTCCTGCTCATAGCTTTTCATACCGTCGTTGTCAGGTATAAGCGTCCAGCCGTCCGGCCGCAGCGCCATCTCGGACGGCTCGTGAGTCCAGTCATCCGGCCCGTAAATATCTATCTTCCCCGGCTTCTTGGGAAAATGGCCAGTATTGCACATAGCTATAGCCGCATAACCCCGGTCGTTCCACACCTTAACCCATTCGGTAAAGGCATGTCCTCCGCCTCCATGCACCAGCACTACCGCCGGCACAGGCTTCTCAGGCGAAGCGCTCTGAGGTACGCCCATATACGCAAATATCTTCGTAGGCGTTCCGTTTAACGGCAGCCCAGAATAAAACAGAGCGCGTATGCCCGGATAATCCGGCTGGTCATATTCAGGCAGATAATCCCATTCCGGCAGAGTATCCATAAATTCCTCAAACATAATTTTCTCCTTTATTTAATGCCGAACAGGCAAATTCAATCATATGTATTATTGAACATTAATGCATATATGTTTTTGTCTCGGACTGTTAAGCGGCAATGATTCTCTAGTCCCGGCCAATTGAAATAATTATATAATATTTGTCCGCCTAAAGCAATAGTTAAATAAAAAAGGCTCCGCAAAACGGAGCCTAATTATTCAGCTTATTCTATAGTCACAAACTCAGAGCTTGTAACATAGCTGCCCTCAGGGCAAACGCTGGTTATTTCCACATAATAGCCTCTGGCCTCGTCCGGAAGCTGCGCTGTTATCATGCCGGTCTGCACGTCCGCGCTGCATTCGCACTTCTGCCATTGCTGCTCCATATTGGAATCCGCTCCATAGGAAAGGGGAGCGTCAATATAATAGCATACAGCGCTTATAGAATTGGTGTCCTCAGGAATATCAACGCTCATGGAAACATCCCTGCCCGCTTTGGCAGACGGATGCTCCTTAACGGTCGTCATAGGCAGCCCGCCTTTAATTATATGGTCAGCAAACCTATAGCTTTCATAAGGTATCCAGCCTAAATCATGGCTATGCCCCATTTCCATGCGCATAGAAAATATGGATTTATCCATAGTATCCATATATGAAGCGCTGTTAGTATTGATGGAAAAAGCATTATCGCCAGCCCAGCAAAGCCACAGTATAGGAGAAGTCACCTTGTCCAGACGTTTAGTTGCATCCCAAAGCTCAACGGCGCCCGGAGTAAAATGATTTTTCATCCATGTAAGGCTTTCGCCCAGATGCGCATGCCCATATATTGGAATATTAAAAGCAAACCGAGTATCATAGCCCATTGCAATTGAGGTTATTACGCCGCCCCAGGATATGCCCGTAATGCCTATTTTGTCGCTGTCCACTCTTTCATCCGCCCGCAGCAGATTATTGGCCATAATTGCCGAGCCCACGGCATGATACATCCATTGACAGGATATATCCCTGTTATAAGAGGACATTCCGTCGTTATCAGGTATCAATATGCGCTCGTCCTCCCTGCGCTCCTGCGCCGGAATAACCTTAGTCCAGTCGTTGCTGTCATAAAAGCTGGTTATATTTCCGTCTTTGGGCCGATAGCCTGTATTGCACATGGCTATAGCCGCATACCCTCTGTCATTCCATACCTTAACCCATTGCGGAAAAGCAAAGCCTCCGCCGCCATGCAGCAATACTACCGCCGGCACAGGGTTCTCCGCAGACGCACCCTCAGGAAAGCCCATATATGCAAAGATTTTTGTCTGGACGCCGTTATTCTTAAGACCGTCATAATATAACGCCTTTATTCCGGGATAGCCTATAGGGTCATAATCAGGCAGCCATGTAATAGAAGGTACAGCCTGCATATAATATTCAAACATAAATTCAATCTCCTCGCTTTTGCTCTCAAATGATTGGGGTATCTCAATATCAGGCAGTATTAATTCACTAAAAGGTTCCTGACCGCTAGGAGACGGCTCCTGCTGAACCTGATTTTCAGATGCAGTCGGTTCCGCCGTGTTGGGCAAGCTCTCCTCCGGCTTATTCTGAGGAGTGCACCCGGCGGCTCCCCCTACTGCAAGAATAAGCGTCAAAATACAAAGAACTATTTTCTTCATAAAACACCAATCCTCCCAAAACACATTTATATTTAATTATAATAGTTATTTCAAACCAAACAATGCACTAAACTAACCTTAGAATGCACAATACAAACTAATACCGCTATATGTATATGCGCCCGGCTTGTATATACTGCCCTGACTTCTCATGAAATTTTAGTGTATCTATATGCATTATGCCTTGCGCGACAGCGCCAATATATGCTAGAATATAATGAGACTTTAACATAATAAGCCGCAGTAAGGCCGCTCTTTACACAGACGCAGCCCCGACTGCGCACCGGCATCAGTAACAGGCTGCGGTCAGAAAAGACAAATTCCAAGCTTAAAGCGTATTGTTGCTTGAATACCGGCAGTCATACAAAATACTAATAAATATTGAAGGAACCAGCCATGACCTATACATATCATTGCAATTCGCCCCTTGGGGGAATAACCCTTTCCAGCAACGGTACGGCTCTGACCGGCTTATGGTTCGACGGGCAAAAATATTATGGCGCTTCTATCCCAAAAACACATGAAGAAAAATTTCTGCCTGTATTTGAACAGACAATTAACTGGCTAGAAACATATTGGAACGGCCAAGCTCCCGAATTTACCCCTCCTCTTTTGATGCAAACCACCCCTTTCCGCAAAATGGTATGGGAGATTCTGCTGTCCATTCCCTATGGACAAACCATTAGCTACGGAGAAATTGCAGACAGGATTGCAAAACAAAGGCGGCTGTCTAAAATGTCAGCACAGGCTGTAGGCAGAGCGGTAGGACACAATGCGATTTCAATAATTATCCCCTGCCACCGCGTAGTAGGCGCAAACGAGAGTCTTACCGGCTATGCCGGAGGAATTGATAAAAAGCTGAAGCTGCTCCAGCTGGAAAAAGCAGATACCTCTTCTCTTTTTATACCCAAAAAAGGAACAGCCTTATAAATACCTTAAAACGCGCCTTAATAAATTAAGCCCCTTTAAAAACAGACTGCTCTTTTTAAGTCTTTTCAGGGCGTTACCGCTTCTAAAAAGCTATCCGCCTTAACTGTTACCTTAATATCCTGCCAAAATTCCTTAGTATCGCACTGCTCTGCCTGAGACCTGTCCATAGCAAGCACCTCACGCGCAAGTCCAAGATTATCCAGACCTAATTCTTTATGAATATAATTCAAATATTTATACGCTCTTTCCTCCACGCTCTTATTTAATTGTTCAGTCAGAATATTTATTTCCTCCACGCTGGGCGTCATGCTGGTCAACGAGCTTATTTCCATTATGTCCGCATTAATATCCAAAGCTATTTCAAATTCATAGCCGCTTTCCCTTCTATTGGTCTTTATGTTTCGAGTAATGCCGCAGAGCGCCGTTACCTCGCATTTTTCCCCTCTTAATTCGCATTCGTATACCATAATCCCCGTACTGCTGTTTTCCCTAAGCATAACATATATATTGGACTGTTCATAATCCAATTCCCCTACCATTACATCCTTTTTCATTACGGCTCCGCCCGAAAGCACGGGCTTATCATCCGCGTCCAAACTTATAACGGGCAAAACGCTGTTGCAGCCGGGAGTATAATAATCCTTTATAAAACCCACTATATCAATGCTGGGCAAAAGACTGCTTTCATCCGCCGTAAGCACTACGTTAGTAATATACGCCGCGCGTATATCCTCCTCCGGCGAAGATTCCTTAAGTATATAATCCGCTCTGTCCGACGCTACCGCCAGCTTTATAGTAGCGCTGGTGCCCGGACTGCGGTACATAATATCAATATACGGCCACAAGCCCTTTTGCGAGAGCTCCTTGCCGTACATAAGCACGTTAAGCATGCTGGTGCTCCAAGATTCAAAATTATAGCCCGCCCTCTTCTGCCTGGTCTCACCCACGCTGCTCTCCGTAAGGCTTATTATTTCCGCGCTTACCGGTTCGCCTGAAAGAGACTGATAATATATACCAGTAACAGTCACTCCATTCTTGCCATCCTCAGGTACGTCATAAGCGCCTATAATGGGGTGGGCGCAGTCCTCAATGGGTATGGAATCCCAGCAGGAGCAAAGAGAAAGGCAGCATAATATTACAGCTAACAATTTAATACATCTCATTTCTTACCCTCCGCCCATAAAATTCCGCTCTTAGCTGAAGCTCTTAATTTCTTCTTTGCCGGACGATATTTTATCAAACCCATAACTGGGAGCAGCAGGCCGTACAGCAAACCAAATACCAGCAGAATAAGATACAAAAGGCCAGATTCATCAGTTGAAGGCAGGAACGAGGTTGCAGCAACCACAATCAGCCCCCATACCGCTAATGTAATCCAGGGCTTTTTCTTAAACAGCGGCGCTAATTCCATAATAGTGCTGCCGGCAGCAAAGCCGCAGTTTAAAAGGGGCTTTATCAGCATAAGATTAAAAAACAGCAGAGTTAAAAACAGCCGTATAAACAAGCCGTTAGTACTGGAGCGCAGCAGCAGCAAAGAGGAATAGCCCATATCAGAGAGCATATATTCTCCAAAAACCAGCACGCACACAAAATTTATTATTCCAAAGCCTATCCCTGAAGCCAAAACGCCTATAACGGCATAATTTCTGCCTCTGTCCTTATTTTTAACCGTCGGGTAAAACGTATATAGTACTTCCAGGCCAATAAAAAAGCTCATAACGGCCAGAATGGCATAAACCGGGTTATCCCATTTCTTATAATCTGCTATTGGCAGCACATTACGGAAATCCGCCTTATCTACGCTTAAAATAAACGCAAGCGCCAGACAAATAAAGCATACGAAAAGCACTACGTTTATCCTGCCTATAACCTTCATGCCCTTGCTCGCCGCATATAAAACGCAAAGCATTATTATAGCCTCTATTATTATATTAGGCGTTCTGGGCAGCATATTCGTGCCTATCAGCTCGCTCATGGTTTTAAGGGCGATTATGCAGAAAAGCGTAAGCATAATCGCGTAAAGCGCCCTTACCGCCCATCCCGCCTTACCCATCATATCCTGAGCCGTATCTTTAAAAGACATCTGCGAGCGCTTAAAAAAAGCACATATAAGAATAGTGTATATTATGGGAACTGCCGTTCCAAGAATGGCAAGCAGCCAGCCGTCATGACCCGCGCTGTTAGAGAGCAGGCTGGGAAGCAAATAAACTCCGCTTCCCATAAGAGTATTTATAATTATATAGCCAAGCTGTCTGCCGTTTACGCCGTCCGGGCTTATTTCACCCAGCTGAATATTTTTATTCAACGGTACCCCTCCTATTCCATGCCTTTTCGTCTTTTATATTCTTCTATAGTCAACGGCCGTTTTTTCTTCGCCTTGTCCTGCCTGGCAGTAAAATAAATATAAGGGGACCCAAGAGTGCTTAAGGCGTTAAGACGGCTTATTAATAAAAGCAAAGCTATGCTCACTCCAAACAGCCCGAAAAAGCCCGCCATAATTATTACTCCGTATCGCAGCAGCCGCATGGAATTAGCCAGGGGATAATTTGAAATAATATATCCGCTCATAGCCGATATTATCACCACCAAAAGCGTAGCTTCAGAGGTGAACTGCGAATTCACAAGCGCCTGTCCCAGAACTATTGAGCCGAAAACGCCTATCGTGCCTCCCAGTACGGTAGGAAGGCTTATGCCCACCTCAAATATCAGCAGCACGAGCAAATCTACTATTATAACCTCCACGGTAAGAGGTATCGGCACCATACTTTCAGCCGCAATAAGCATACTTGCCATCTCGCTCGGCAAAAGCGAGCGGGAAAAATCCAGCAGGGATATATATATGCCCGGTATTGTCACAGATATAATAAAGCCTGCCATTCTAACAAACTGAAGGATTTTCCCAAGCGGCTTGCCTATGGCCGCGTCGTTAGGAGATTCAAAAAGCTCCTTAAAGGAAGCGGGCGAAACAAGGGCTATAGGCTGCTGGTCACAGATAATGGCCACCTTGCCTTTTATCAGCATTGAGCATACCGTATCCGGCCGTTCCACAGCCTTTATGGTTGGAAAAATGCTTTTCTGGTCAGATATAATGGGACGCACATCCCCTATTGTAAGCACCTGCTCAAGCTGCGCGTTTTCCAGTCTGCTTTTTATTATTTCAGGCAGCCGCGGGTCGCACCTGTCTTTCATATATAATATAGCGGTACGGGTATTAGTCTGTTTGCCAATATAAATATTTAGCACAACTAATTCCTTAGTGCGAAGTCTCCGCCTTATAAGCGCTACGTTAGGCACTAAATTCTCCACAAAGCCGTCGCGTGCGCCCAGAATGGTTTTATCCAGGGATGATTCTTCAACCGAACGGGAAGCGCCTCCATGCATATCCACAATTATGGATTTATTTATTCCATCTATAAGCAATACTGTAAAACCCGAAAAAACCATTTCCAGCGTCTCATCCAAGCCCTCAAGGACAATTTGCTGAGAGCTGGCCGTACCCGTGCGCATAACCTCCTCAACATTCTGAGCCTTGCAGTATGTTTCCAGCAGACTGCGCAGTATATCCTGTTCTATAAGCTGCTGATTGGTAACGCCCTCCAAAAACATAACGGCGCATTTGGTCTGTCCCGGATTATTAATAACCACTCGGCGCAAGGAAAGGTCTGCATTTTCATCCACATAAGGCTGAAAGAACGCTATGTTTTTCTCTATATCTTTAGAAAGACAGCCTGAGCTCATGCATATATCTCCCATTCTTTTTGTTTATATTATGGCCATACGTCCGCGCTTTCATGCCGAATTTAAAACTAATTATTTTTAAAAAATAAGACCATACTATCAAAATAGAATACCCGCCGTTAAATAATTAATTGACAGCCTGTCCTATATAACCTATAATAAATGGTATTGTTTGTAATCTGCGCGAATCATTCATTAAATATATACAATCATGCGCCAATGAACCGGATACTATAACTGTGTGCGTGCGCCTGATTTTTTTATTTGGGGGTCTCATATATGAGTATACTCGAGCTCGTGCTGCTTGCGCTCGGATTAGCCATGGACGCTTTCGCCGTTGCGGTATGCCGCGGGCTGGCCATGGACCGTCTTAATATAAAGCATGCGTTTATTATTGCGCTTTTTTTCGGAGGCTTTCAGGCGGGCATGCCGCTGGCCGGCTGGGCTTTAGGAACCTATTTTGAAAAATATATAACCAGCATTGACCATTGGATTGCCTTTATACTGCTGGGAATCATCGGCGGTAAAATGATATACGAGGCTATAAGGCCCGAGGAGGAATGCTCCTCCATAAGCTCCAGGCTGAACATTAAAGAGCTTATAGTTATGGCAATAGCAACCAGCATAGACGCCCTGGCGGTAGGCATAACCTTTGCATTCTTAAAAGTTAATATAGCGCTTTCGGTATCATTAATAGGCATAATTACTTTTATCCTGTCTTTTATAGGAGTTATGGCGGGCAATCGCTTTGGAAGCAAATATAAAAATAAAGCTGAACTGGCAGGAGGAATCGTGCTCATTTTAATAGGCCTAAAGGTGCTGCTGGAGCATTTAGGCGTCATAGCTTTTTAAAATTAATAAAAAATTAAGCCGTTTTGCAGATTGCAAAACGGCTTATTAATTTTTAAAAATGAAGGCGGAGCCCTATCCCAGGCTCAACCGTCCAACCTTTTGCAAACCTGAGCAAGGGCCTATATGCGGCGCTTGCGGCCAAAGGCCGCGGAGCCAAAGCTTTCAGCTTCGGCTCCGGGCAGGCTTAAAGCCTGCTCAAGAGCCGCATATCCGCCCGCTGCCGAGGCGTGTTGGCTTCATGCAAAAAGCCGGATAATATCCGGCTTTTAAATCAATATTTACGCTTTCTTGCAGCCTCAGCCTTTTTCTTTCTCTTAACGCTGGGCTTCTCATAATGCTCCCTCTTACGAACCTCGCTCATCAGCTGTTCACGGGCGCACTTACGCTTAAATCTTTTCAAAGCGTTTTCCAAGGATTCATTTTCTCCCACACGAATTTCCGGCATATATTCCCCTCCCCTCGCTTACCTAGGTTATGCATAGAGAGTATTAAGTCTTTATACAACAGGGATTATACCCTAAAGTTACAATGCTGTCAATAAGGTATTTATCCTATTATGATTAAATTCAAAAAGTGTTCATAACCCACGGCAGACATTAAAAATGTTGCGTTTAGCCCAATTTTATTCTATAATAAAATAAATAATTTTCTTAAACAGCGTCTTGTATTGGAGAATATTTGCATTATGACCCTCATGCCTAACGAAAGAATTGACGATTTGCAATTCCGCGGCCTTAAAATTATACAAAATCCGCAGTATTTTTGTTTCGGCATGGATGCGGTTCTGCTCGCTCATTTCTCTCGTCTAAAAAAATCTGAGCGCGCGGCCGACTTGGGAACAGGCACAGGCATACTCCCTCTGCTGCTTTGGGGCAGATATGAATTCAAGCATATGACCGGACTGGAAATACAGCCCGCCATAGCAGAAATGGCCGCCCGAAGCGTTAAGCTGAACAATTTAGAAGCGCAAATTACCATTATAAACCAAGACCTGCGCGATTACGGCTTTGGCGCTCAGGCAGGCACAATGGACGCGGTAATAAGCAATCCTCCCTATAAAAAAGCCGGCAGCGGCATAACCAGCTTAGGAGACGCTCAGGCCTTATCCCGCCATGAAATAACCTGCTGCCTGGAGGACGTAATAGCGTGCGCCTCCCGGCTGCTCCGCAGTCATGGCAGATTCTATACAATAAATCAAAGCGACCGGTTCATAGAGCTTATCGAGCTTATGCGCCGGTATAAAATAGAGCCTAAGCGCTTCAGGCTGATACAGTCAAAAGCGGATAAAACACCCAACCTGGTTTTAGCTGAGGGCATAAAAAATGCACGGCCCCACGCAAGCTTTGAACCAACCTTGATAGTATATAACAGCGACGGCTCACCTACGCTTGAATTGGATAAAATATACCACAGAATATAATGCGCCCCCGGAAGCAAATGATATGTGCATATCATTTATGAGCGCCGGCACACATTTCATACCGCATACGGAGGAATTTATCTTGGGCACCGGAACTCTTTATCTCTGCGCTACCCCAATAGGCAATCTTGACGACGTCTCCTTCAGGCTTATTAAAACTCTGGAGAGCTGCGATATAATAGCATGCGAGGACACCCGTCATACGCTGAAGCTGCTCAATGCTTTAAAGCTTAAGAAAAAGCTTATATCCTACCACGAACACAACGAGCAGCAAAGAACGCTGGAGCTGATAAATCTTTTAAACCAGGGCAATAATATAGCAATCGTCAGCGACGCAGGCATGCCTCTGATTTCTGACCCAGGCGCGGTAATCCTTAATAAGGTCAGAGAGCTTAATATAAATGTAACGGTTATTCCCGGGCCTAACGCAGCCCTTTGCGCCCTTGTTTTATCCGGAATGGACTGCTCCCGCTTCGTATTTGAAGGCTTCCTGCCCGTTAAAGGCAGGGAACGCACCCAGCGCCTGGAAGCGCTGCAAAATGAAACGCGCACTTCAATTATCTACGAAAGCCCGCACAGGCTGGAGGAAACATTAAAGCAGCTTGCGCAATACTGCGCCGGCAGAGAGCTTGCTTTGCTCCGAGAGCTGACAAAGCTGCATGAAGAATGTCTTAAGATTACTTTAAATGAAAATTCTATTTGCCTTTTTGATTCGGACAACCCGCCGAGGGGCGAATATGTGCTTGTACTCCAGGGCGCTGTCAATTCTGAGCAAATTCAGTATCCCCAGGACGTCAGAGAGCATGTACTCGCCCTTATGGCGTCAGGGCTGGAAAAGAAGGAGGCGGTAAAAGCCGCCGCCCGCCAGCGCGGCGTCGCCAGAGACATTATATATAAAGCATGTCTCGACCTTTAAGGCTTCGCCGTCCGGCACGGCGCAGCCAGCGTCTCCAATCTATAATCAGCCTGAATACAGCCCCGCTTTAAATTCCCGGCGTAGCAGTAAACGCAGCCGCTCATGCATGTATAATAAGCGCCTATATCCACGCTTTTGACGCAATTGCACGACGGCCGCTGACTGGCGTCCTTCTTGTGCTTCAAACCCGAAGCCCCCAGTCTTTCAAGGCGCTCCGCATCCACGCAGGCCGCCCCGCGCACGCCGTATCGTTTAAAATCCCCTTCTTCAGCGCACGTATCAACATATATGCCCTCAGATTTTGCAATATCTGCAAAACTGCATATAATATCCTCCTTAAGCGCGTCAGACGGGAAATAAACGCCCTCCCTTTTAAGCGCGGAGCGAATCTTTAAATAATCATCCAAAAAGCTTGCGGTGCATTTTTCAGTATAGGGCGCAAGACGCGCCGCCCATTCCTTGAATGCTTTTATATGAAACTGAGGAGTATACCTGTCGTTAAATAATATTGGGTCGTATCGCCAAACCACGCTTAACCGTCCCGACTTTAAAGACAAACTCCTGAAGGCTTGGGCCAAGCTGCTTTTTTGAGGCAAATTAGGCTCTATATCCTCAAGATATGGATTAAGCGTAAACTGAAAATAATAAGGCACTCCCTCTAAGGCGTCCAACCTATCCAGCATAGGTATGGGATTCTTTGTCCAAAAAACAATGCCGTCCATATCCTTGCGCTCCAGACTCACCCTGCTTATCTGCCTGCCGTTAAAGGGATTCTTTACAAGCGCGTAGCCCTGGCGCAGCCTGTAAAAAAACCAATCCGCATAATAGGCTGGTATATCCGTTCTTCTGCTTGCGCTTATAATCATTGCTATTCTCTCCTCTACCCTCAGTTTACAAGGGCATATACGGTCGGGACAGGGCTGTTTGAGTGTCCTGCTGTGTTGCTTTTCGCTCCGTATACGTTTAGTAACACGTCGTTCAAGCGCCTTTCAGGGCACTCAAACGGCCGCTGTCTGACTCTTCCACCTCCAGCAGGTTTGATTTCGGCATTTTCAAGAAAGCGGAATTAGGCGTACTGAACGCACGCCCATTGACGACGACGCAGAAAATGCCGAAATCAGGCCGCTGGAGGCCTGTATCCCCTTGTTAATTTAGGGTAACGTTTGCAATATAATCTTAAAAACGGCGGCCCGTATGGCTGGAAATAAGTATAGCTGAAGATACCGTCCTCTGTCAAGAAACCGATGAAAATAAAGCCTCTTGAATTATTGCTAACAGCTTTTCCTGCAATATAAATGGAATAAAAAAGCCGTTAATCCGTATTAAACAGAATAACGGCTTCTGAAGCTTTATCGTATCCGCTTCAGCATAGTCCAATAAACTAACAGGACCGGCTAAATACCGATACGCTTTGAACCTCATACGCTTATGTATACTAAAGCTTATGCGTTCTCCTTGTCTTTCTTAGCGGCTGCTTCATTAATGAGCTTAAGGCAGTCGGAGCAAATATTCTTACCCATGAAGTTTACAACGTCCGTGGCGTTATCGCAGAATATACATGCGGGTTGATATTTTTTAAGTATTATCTGCTCACCATCCACATAAATTTCCATTGAATCCTTCATATCCACGCCTAATGTACGACGCAGCTCCTTAGGAAGCACCACACGGCCCAAACCATCTACTTTACGAACAATACCAGTAGATTTCATGATAATTATCTCCTTTCTTAATCCATTGCTTTTTCTTGTTAAAATGATAGCATTTTTTTATACATTTGTCAACATTTTTTTGGAGACAATTTTACTAAAAATTATTTTTTTCCTCTATTTAGAGTATTTTATATAGTTATCTAATCTTTTAATCCGCATATACTTCATTAGAGGTGACGTTTATGCTGAGTAAGGTCTGGAAATTCATGATTATTATAGCCCTAGTTTACGGCATGCTGACGGGCAAAGCGGAGCAATTAGGAAGCGCCGCCGTTAAAAGCGCCGGGGACGCAGTAACTCTCTGCATAAGTCTGTGCGGAATATATGCTTTGTGGTGCGGGCTTATGAAATTAGCCGAAGCAGGCGGACTGCTTAACGCTCTTTCCAGGCTGCTCTCGCCTATCATAAAGCGCATTTTTCCTCAAGCGGCAAAAAGCAAAGAAGCTTCAAACGCCATAACCATGAATCTGGCCGCCAATATGCTGGGCCTGGGCAACGCCGCAACTCCGGCCGGACAAAAAGCCATGTGCGAGCTTAAAAAGCTCAGCGGACACGACCGCGCCACAGACGATATGGTGACCCTGCTGGTTATAAACAATTCCTCTCTAACCCTCGTACCCACTACTGTTATTGCTCTCAGGGCCCAGGCGGGCAGCGCCAGCCCCAGCGAAATTTTTCCCGCGGCACTACTGGCTTCGGCTATCAGCACTATATTTGCAGTAATTTTCAGCATAGCGCTGCGCAAAAAACGCGGTAAAGACAAATGCTGAAATTTCTAACCGCCCTCGCTTCATATATCGTCCCAGTTTACATACTTATAACCCTGCTTTGCGCCTGGAGAAAAAAAACCGACGTATATCCCTGCTTTCTGGCAGGAGCCAAGGAAGGTATATCCAGCGCCTTTTCCATACTGCCTTATATGGTAGGCATGCTTTTTGCAATAGGGCTTTGGAGAGCGAGCGGCATAATGGAAGGCATAGGCGCGCTTATAGATAAAGGGCTTTCTCTCCTGGGCGTACCTGAAGGATTAAGCATGATGCTGCTGCTTCGGCCCCTTTCAGGCTCCGCGGCGCTGGCGGAATTAGACCAGATATACGCCCTTTACGGGCCTGACAGCCTCCAGGGACGCCTTGCCTCCGTGCTTATGGGGTCTACCGAAACCATTCTTTATACTATACCCGTATACCTGGGCGCGGCCGGCATAAAGGACAGCGGACACGCTCTAAGCGCTTCAATGCTTTCCATGCTGGTCGGAATAATCGCAAGCATATGGATAGTACGACTGTTCTTCCCATAATTCTTAAAAATATTTTCCGCCCAGGCTCTTTTCTTAAGACGCGACGCTGTAATTATAAAAAAAGCCTTCGTTTGGAATTTATACCAAGCTCAGACAGACTGCAGCCTACTAAAAACAGCGCATATATATAAATTGCCGGCTGCTAAATATATAATAATAGCCTGACGCTGATATAACGGGCAGCCGCATTTTAATTGCCTCGGCCCCTGTACATAAACGCCGGCTCAACCGGCTGTATATAAAACATACCTGAATTTATTATATTTATTTTTACACTTTAACCGCATTCGGGCTATATTCGGTAAATAACCGGCTTGAGCAGCCCGTTCTCCGCACGCAGACAGGCATAGGTGCATTCGCGCGTGCCCGCGCCCGAAAGAGTGCCCGGACAGATAAAATATATCCCGTTTTGATAAGTTATATCCGAAATATGCGTATGTCCGTACACAGCAGCGCCGCATTCCAATTCAGCGGCTCTATACATAAGCTGCATAAGCGAGCTCTTCACACGGTATTTATGCCCGTGCGTCAAAAGCACGCGCACTCCTCCCAAAATAACTATTTCTTCAAGCTCCCCGCCCGAAAAATCTCCGTTTCCCTTAATAATAAACGCCGGCTTAAGCGACAATCTGCCCAATTCCTGACCGTCCCGCACATAATCTCCTAAATGCGCGTACATATCCGCGTCCTTCGTCAATTCCAGCAATCGCGTATAATTGCCGGTATCTCCGTGAGTATCGCTCACGGCATACATAACGCTCATATTTCCTCCAGCTTTCCAGCCAGAAGCCGGGCCGCCTCCGCTCTGTGGCTCAGCCGGTTTTTCTGCTCCTGAGTCATCTGAGCAAACGTGCATTTATATTCTGGAACATAAAATATTGGGTCGTAGCCAAAGCCGTCCTCTCCCACAGGAGCCAAAGTAAGGGTTCCCAGCACTTCCCCGCGGGCAGTAAGCTCGGTTTTAGGAGTCACCAAGGCCAGCACGCATACAAAGCTCGCCCGCCGGTCGGTTTTCCCCCGCATCCTTTCCAGTACCAGCTCTAAATTTTTCTTATCGTCGCACGGCTCGCCCGCATACCGCGCCGAATAAACTCCCGGTTCGCCGTTTAACGCCTCCACAGCCAGCCCGCTGTCGTCGGCCAACGCGGCGCATCCTGAAATATGGGCTATTTCCCTCGCCTTTTTAAGCGCGTTGCCCTCAAAGGTATCGGCGTCCTCCACCGTCTCATGCCTTATGCCCGCCTCCGAAAGAGAAAGAATGCTGTTAAAATAAGGCGTCAATATCTGACGAAGCTCGTCCAGCTTATGCTTATTGTTGGTTGCTATTATCAATTTATCCATGCTCTATTTTTCCAGATGCTTATTTTCCAGCCGCGCTATACTGTCGTTGCGTCCCACTATTATCAAGGTATCCCCCTCGCGCACTACATCGTCGGCCGAGGGCGAAACTATAATATCCTTTTTATGCTTAATTCCTATAACCGTTATGCCGAATTTAGCCCGAAGATTAAGCGCCGAAAGAGTCTTATCATACCACGCGGCCGGCGGATTCAGCTCTACAAGCCCGTAATCGGGCGCCAGCTCTATAAAATCCATAATACCTGCCGAAACCAGGCTGTGAGCTACCCTTACGCCCATGCTCTTTTCAGGAAGTATCACCTTATCCGCGCCTATCATAGAAAGTATTTTGGCGTGAAGCTCGTTGGTAGCCTTAACAAACACTTTAGCGCATCCCAGCTCCTTGCACAGCAAGGTTATAAGCATGCAGCTTTCAAGATTTGTGCCTATAGAAATAACAACCGCGTCAAAATTTCTTATACCCAGCTCCTTAAGGGCCGCCGGGTCGGTAGCGTCTGCCTGAATAGCATGAGTCACCTTATCGGCAACGTCAGCCACCTTATCCTCGGATGAATCTATGCAAAGCACCTCATGTCCCATATCGTTAAGGGTAGTAGCCAGACTGCGCCCAAAGCACCCCATCCCTATAACGGCAAAACTCTTCATCTGCAAATTCTCCTTTTCAGAAAAATATTTTTATAATTTTTATTAGTTCAGTCATACACAGGCATCAGCCTATAATTATGCGGCCCTCAGGATACTTAACCGAAGACTTCTGAGGAGAAGAATGCCTGCTTAAAGCTATTGTAAGGGTAAGCGGCCCTATCCTGCCTATAAACATGGTAATCATAAGCAGTATTTTACTTGGAAGGGTAAGACTGCCCGTCATGCCTGTGGAAACGCCCACCGTGCCGAACGCAGAAGCGCTCTCAAAAAGCATATCGACATAATCGTAGCTGGCTGTATTCGGATTATCCTGCTCGAATATAGAGAGCAGCACCGAGGATAACAGCACCACAAACAAAGATATGATTACTATTGCTATGGCCTTGAGCACAAGCTGATGAGGAATCCTGTGCTTATATGCCACTACCTCATCCTTATTCATAACTATTGTATACACCAGCATTATAAGCAGGAACATAGTGGTGGTTTTAATCCCGCCGCCAGTAGAAGCAGGCGAAGCGCCTATAAACATAAATATTACCGACAATATCTTGCTTGAATCATGAAGATTGCCCGCGCCTATGGAATCATAGCCCGCAGTCCGCAGCGTTACCGAATGAAAGAATGCGTTCATAACCCCGTCGCCCGCCGACATTCCTCCCAGAGTTTTAGAATTGCCTATTTCAGCAACATAAAACAGCAGAAAGCCGCTTAAAAGCAGGAGACCCGTGCATACCAGCACAACCTTAGTATGCAGGGAAAACTTTGAGAACCGACGCACCTTTAATATATCCACCAATACGCCGAAGCCCAGACCGCCCAGAATTATAAGAACGCTTATAGTCAATATAATTATGGGCTCGGAATTAACCGGCACCAGGCTGGCGCCCAAGCCCAATATATCAAAGCCGGCGTTGCAAAACGCAGAAACTGAATGAAATATTGAAAAATAAATACCCCTGCCCCAGCCGTACATCGGAATAAAGCTTACAGCAAGCATTATGGCCCCTATCAATTCTATAGCCAGCGTAAGAGCCAAAATATGCAGCGTCATTTTAACCAATCCCTGCAGCTGGAACTGATTATACTGCTCCTGCATAATAAGCCGGTCGCGCAGAGTTATGCGCTTGCGCACAATCAAAAACAGCGTCGCCGCCAGAGTCATAAAGCCCAGACCACCAATCTGTATAAGCAGCATTATGACTATCTGGCCAAAAACAGAATAAACCGCGCCTGTATCATAAACCACAAGACCGGTAACGCATACCGCGCTGGTAGCTGTAAAAAGCGCGTTTTCAAAAGGCAGGCTCTCGCCGTCGGCTGAGCTTACAGGCAAAGAGAGCAGTATTCCTCCTATAAATATGACGGCCAAAAAGCCCAAAGCTATTATTTGAGGCGGACTAAGCCGTCTTGTCCGTCTTTCATTTTCCAAAATCATGCCCTCCAGCTAAGGATAAGTTTTCTACGCGGCTATTATACCATGTATTGCATAAAACGCAAGCAAACTTTCAATAAAATATAATCCTGCGCCGTCTGAACAGAACGCGCGCATTGCATGCCGTTCAACCTATTTTCTACACCCCGTCCTCCGCATGAAAGGCAGCGTTTTTTTAATAAAATATATAATAAGCGGCTGCCTTTCTCCGCGCATCTTAGACAATATAATCAAAGTACAATGCGCCTTGAATGGATGAATTATTTGGTTTTGCCGCGTTGCCATCCTTGAAATGCGCCCGATATTTCTGCATCCTGCCGCCTTGCAAAAAACGCGCCCGGTATTTCCGCGTCCTGCCGCCTTGCAGAACCGGAAAAATTTCATTTTCTCTGCGGTCGGAGATTTTGCTTTTAATTCCCGTTGATTGGCCGCACGGCGCGCGATTGAAGACATACCGGGCGTATTTTCAGGACCGCGCAGCAAAGCGGACGCAGCAGCGGGCAATGACAGCAAAACCGCATTGTACCTTGATTGTATTATCTAATCTAATAAAAATATTAAAAACCCTCTTGCAATGTGCTGTTCTGCGCATTATACTATAGAAAATAAGCGTTTTCAGAGAAAGGAACAGCTATTATGGAAGAACTTAAATGGAATGGTTTTAAACGGCTGGATTTTGATTTTAACGGACGCAGAGCCATTCTGGTTATACCCATTAATCCACATCCTGAAGGCAAATGGTGCATAAAAACCGAATATTTCGGCGCATTTCCCGAGTTAGAACTGGAATTGCTGAATCGCGGATTCTATTTAGGATATATTTCAAATATTACGCGCTGGAGTACGGACGAGGACCAAGACGTCCGAAGCGAATTTATCAATTATCTAGCTTACGGCTATGGATTAAAAAGCCAATGCCTGCTTATAGGCATGAGCTGCGGAGGACTGCACGCCGCCGAAATGGCTGCAAGGCATCCGGAAAACGTTTCGGCGCTCTATCTGGACGCACCCGTGCTCAATCTTTTAAGCTGCCCAGGCGGATTGGGAATTTCCACATGCCAGTTCTGGGACGAATTTTACGCGGCAAAGGGAATGAGCATGTCCGAGCTTATATGCTATAGAAACAATCCCATAGACAAAATGGATATTTTTATTAAAAACAGGCTTCCCATATATATGACATACGGAGATAAAGACGACACGGTTCCCTACTGCGAAAACGGAGAGCTGCTGGCAAAATATTATCACGAACACAACGGAACCCTGATTACCGAATGCAAGCAGGGCTGCGGCCATCATCCGCACGGCCCGCTTGATATTATCCGAACGGCCAATATCCTTGAAGAGTGGGCTTAAAGCCTTTAATACCCTCAGTTTAGAAGGAACTACACGTCTCAAAGAAAAAGAAGGCATGAAATTTGTGCCAGGTCAAGCGCGCTTGAAGGAGAAATGTGCCGGGCGCACATGGAATCAAAGCAGCGCAGCAGGACGCAGATTTTATGCCTTCTGACCGTCTTTCTTGTAAACTGAGGGTATATTTTTTAAGAACTGGCAAGCCCGGAATAGGGGGAAGAGCGTATGCGCTGCAATAGATATAATTCGCGTCTTTTTGCATAGCTGCAAATGTTAAACAGGCAAGCTCTGTCACCCTTTTATCAAGGTTTCATAATAATGATAATGTAAAAATAATCAGGAGGTTGCAATTTGTGAAAAGAAAGCTTATAAGCATTTTATGCGTACTTATTTTGACCGTGACGACCGTAGGAATGCTAACCGGTTGTCAGAGCAAGGACGAAAATGTGGTAAGAGTAAACGAGGTAACGCATTCTATATTTTATGCGCCGTTTTATGCTGCAATGAGTCTGGGCTATTTTGAAGAAGAGGGCATAACTATTGATTTAACCAATGGAGGCGGCTCGGATAAGAGCATGACCGCGGTAATTTCGGGCCAGGCGGATATAGGGCTGATGGGCCCGGAGACTGGCGTGTATGTATGCAATGAAGGGCGGGAGGACCATGCGGTTATAATAGGCCAGCTTACAAAACGTGACGGTTCGTTTCTTTTGGGCAAGACTAAGGATGATAATTTTACTTGGGATAAGCTTAAAGGCACAAGCATAATTGGAGGCCGCAAGGGAGGCATGCCTCAGATGACTCTGGAATATGTAATGAAAAAGAATGGAGTAGTTCCTGGGGTGGACGCCAATGTTAGGATAGACGTTCAATTTGACCTTATGGGCGGAGCATTTATAGGAGGAGAGGATGATTATGTGGCCCTGTTTGAGCCAGTTGCTTCTACTATGGAGCTGGCTGGAGAAGGATATATAGTAGCGTCTATAGGAGAAGAAGGCGGCGAGGTGCCTTATACCTGCTTTATGGCTACTAAGGATTATCTTAAGGAGCATGGAGATATTGCCGAAGCTTTTATGCGTGCGGTATATAAAGGACAGCAGTGGGTTGCTTCGGCTGAGCCTGAAGAGATTGCGGAGGCTATAGCCTATTCGTTCCCTGATAACGATATGGAATTATTAGTAACGGTTGTTAAGCGCTATAAGGATATAGATGTTTGGATGAGCGATCCGGTTATGAAGGAGGACGCATATAATCGGCTTATATCCATAATTAAGGAAGCTGGAATTATAGAAAACGGGCCGGAATTTGAAAAACTGGTGGATAATAGCATAGCGCAAAAAATCATTGACGAACAGGCTTAAAGGGATTAAATGAAAAAAGCCTCGGCTAGAAAAAAGCCGGGGCTTTAAAAAGTTTCCCATTAAAAATATGCTCATATGCCCATACCCTCAGTTTACAAGGAACTACACGCCTCAAAACGGGATAATTTCTTGGAGGTCGCAGAGTCAGAAGGCATAAAAATTGGCGTCATGCAATGTGCTTAAACGACATGTACCGGGCGTACATGGAATCAAAGCAACGCAGCAGGACGCA
>URIR01000011.1 GCA_900547955.1 uncultured Eubacteriales bacterium
GTTTCAGGGTGCTTTAATTCGTCTACCGAAACACGGCCCTTAATACGGCTCTTAAGAGACTCTATAACCGCCTTTTCGTAAACTATATCCTCTACCCAGACTCCCTTGGGGGTGCTTAAGGAGGGATGCGTTACCTGGCAGTCGTCCTCGCGGATTATCACGTCCTGGCAGACGTCCACCAGACGGCGGGTAAGATAGCCCGAGTCGGCGGTACGCAGAGCCGTATCGGCCAGACCCTTGCGGGTGCCGTGAGAGGATATGAAGAAATCCAGAACGGTCAGTCCCTCGCGGAAATTGGCCTTGATGGGGATTTCTATCGTGCGGCCGGCCGGGTCAGCCATAAGTCCGCGCATACCTGCAAGCTGGCGAATCTGGTCCTTATTGCCTCGGGCGCCCGATTTAATCATCATGTTTATGGGGTTAAGGTCGTCAAAGGAGGTCATCAGCGCATTAAGCACGTTTTCAGTAGTCTCCTTCCAGACGGCGATAACATTACGGTAACGCTCGTCGTCAGTCGTAAGACCGCGGCGGTATTTGCGGTTGATAAGAGCCACCTTGTCCTCAGCTTCCTTGATAAGCGCCTTCTTTTCAGAGGGCACTACCGCGTCCTTAACGCCTACCGTTATAGCGCCCTTAGTGGCGTAATTAAAGCCTAGGCGCTTAATCCTATCCAGCACCTCTGCGGTGCGCGCCGCTCCATGGCGGGCAAAGCACCGGGAAATTATCTGTCCCAGCTCGGATTTGCCCACTAATTTATCTATCTCCAGCTCCACCTCGTTGCCGGGGATGGAACGGTCCACAAAGCCTAAATCCTGCGGCACAGCCTGGTTAAATATAGCGCGGCCTACGGTGGTCTGAAGCACCTTTGTATATTCCCTGCCGTTGACGACGGCGCTTATGCGGATATTGGTTTTGGCGTGCAGGGGAAGATTGCCCGTCTGATATGCCATTACCGCCTCGTCTATATTTGAATAAATGCTCTCCGGCTTAGCCAGAGCAGGCTCCTCTATGGTAAGATAATATACGCCTATAATCATATCCTGCGTAGGCACGACTACCGGCCGGCCGTCGGCAGGCTTAAGTATATTATTAGAAGCCAGCATAAGGAAGCGCGCTTCGGCCTGAGCCTCAGAAGAAAGGGGCACGTGCACAGGCATCTGGTCGCCGTCAAAGTCGGCGTTAAAGGCCGTGCACACCAGCGGATGCAATTTTATCGCCCTGCCCTCTACCAGCACAGGTTCAAAGGCCTGAATGCCCAGACGGTGCAGAGTAGGCGCGCGGTTAAGCAGGACGGGGTGCTGAACAATGACCTCTTCAAGCACGTCCCAGACCTCCGTGCGTCCGCGCTCTATAAGCCTCTTGGCGCTCTTTATATTATGAGCCAGGCCCAATTCCACAAGCCTCTTTATAACAAAGGGCTTGAACAGCTCTAAGGCCATTTCCTTAGGCAGGCCGCACTGATACATCTTTAATTCAGGGCCTACGACTATAACCGAACGGCCCGAATAGTCTACGCGCTTACCCAGCAGGTTCTGGCGGAAGCGGCCCTGCTTGCCCCTGAGCATATCGGACAGGGATTTTAAGGGACGATTGCCCGGGCCGGTAACGGGACGGCCGCGGCGGCCGTTATCTATAAGCGCGTCCACAGCCTCCTGGAGCATGCGCTTTTCATTGCGCACTATAATATCGGGCGCGCCTAATTCCAGCAGCTTTTTCAGCCTGTTGTTGCGGTTTATCACCCTGCGGTAAAGGTCGTTAAGGTCGCTGGTGGCAAAACGGCCGCCGTCCAGCTGCACCATGGGCCGTATTTCGGGCGGAATAACGGGTACGGCGTCCATTATCATCCATTCGGGCTTATTCCCCGATTTGCGGAAGGCCTCCACTACCTCAAGGCGCTTGATTATCCGAACGCGCTTTTGGCCTACGCTGGCATTTTCCAGCTCATGCTTAAGCTCTTCTGAAAGCTCGTCAAGCTTAATGGACATTAAAAACTCTTTTATAGCCTCGGCGCCCATGCCCACTCTAAAGGAATTGGGGCCGAATTTTTCTATGGTTTCGCGGTACTCGCTCTCGGAGAGTATCTGCTTGGCCTTAAGGTCTGTATCCCCTGGCTCAATTACGATATAAGCCGCAAAGTAAAGCACCTTTTCCAATTCCTTGGGAGTGAGGTCAAGCAGCAGCCCCATGCGGCTGGGTATACCCTTAAAATACCAGATATGCGAAACAGGCGCGGCCAGCTCTATATGCCCCATGCGTTCGCGGCGCACCTTAGAGCGGGTTACTTCAACGCCGCAGCGGTCGCAGACCAGCCCCTTATATCTCGCGCCCCGCTTATACTTGCCGCAGGCGCATTCCCAGTCGCGGGTAGGCCCGAATATACGCTCGCAGAACAAGCCGTCCCTCTCGGGCTTAAGAGTACGGTAATTTATCGTTTCAGGCTTCTTAACCTCGCCCGAAGACCATTCGCGTATCTTTTCAGGAGACGCAAGGCCAATTTGTATGGAATCAAAATTGTTTAATTCAAACAAGGGGTAACTCTCTCCCTTCTAATTTATCTTAAAAATCCTCGTCGTCCTCAAGCTCGTCTTCGCCCGCCTCAAATATATCCAGGCCGTCCAATTCAAGCTCGTCCTCGTCCTCATCTTCGTCCTCTGCTTCATCCAGGCCGTTAAGGTCGAAATCCTCCTCGCCGAACAGGTCGAGCATGGGATTATCCACAGGCGCGCCCATATGCTCGGGAGCCAATTCGATAACGTCCCGGTCGTCGTCCAGAAGCTCGCGCATATGCACTTCCTTCTTCTCCTCGGTAAGAATCCTTACGTCCAAAGCAAGGGAGCGCAGCTCCTCTAATAAGACCTTAAAGGATTCGGGAATACCCGGCTCAGGGATATTCACACCCTTTATAATAGCCTCGTAAGCCTTAACGCGGCCCACTACGTCGTCCGATTTAATAGTAAGCAGCTCCTGAAGGGTATGCGCGGCGCCATAGGCTTCAAGCGCCCAAACCTCCATTTCTCCGAAACGCTGGCCGCCGAACTGCGCCTTGCCTCCCAGAGGCTGCTGTGTAACCAGCGAATAGGGGCCGGTAGAGCGCGCGTGAATCTTGTCGTCCACAAGGTGAACAAGCTTAAGATAATGCATTATGCCTACTGTAACCGGATTGTCAAAGGGCTCGCCGGTACGTCCGTCATAAAGCACCGTCTTTCCTGAAGGATCCATACCCGCCTTTTCAAGGCATTCCTGGATATCATCCTCGGTTGCGCCGTCAAATACCGGAGTAGCTATATGCCAGCCCAGCTTTTTGGCGGCCATGCCCAGATGCACCTCCAGAACCTGCCCCATATTCATACGGGAGGGAACGCCCAGAGGGTTAAGCACTATCTGCACCGGAGTGCCGTCAGGCAGGAAGGGCATATCCTCCTCGGGAAGTATGCGGGAAATAACGCCCTTGTTTCCGTGGCGGCCCGCCATTTTATCTCCTACCGAAATCTTTCTCTTCTGCGCTATATACACACGCACCATGCGGCTGACGCCAGGAGAAAGCTCGTCTTTATTTTCGCGCGTAAAGGTCTTGACGTCTACAATAACGCCGCCCTCGCCGTGAGGCACGCGCAGAGAGGTATCTCTTACCTCGCGGGATTTTTCTCCGAATATAGCGCGCAGCAGGCGCTCCTCGGCAGTCATTTCTGTTTCGCCCTTGGGCGTAACCTTTCCTACAAGAATATCCCCTGAACGCACCTCCGCGCCTATGCGGATAACTCCGTTCTCGTCCAGGTCGGTAAGGCTGTCCTCGCTGATATTGGGTATATCCCTGGTTATCTCCTCAGGACCCAGCTTGGTATCCCTCGCCTCGCATTCATATTTTTCAATATGGATAGAGGTGAATACGTCGTTTTTAACCAGCGCTTCGCTGATAAGAATGGCGTCCTCGTAATTATAGCCTTCCCAGGGCATAAATGCTATCAAAATATTTCGTCCCAGAGCTATCTCGCCCTGATCCGTGCTGGGGCCGTCGGCTATGGTCTGGCGCTTGGCGACATATTCGCCCTGCTTGACTATAGGACGCTGATTAATGCAGGTACCCTGGTTGCTGCGCTTGAATTTCTGCAATTCATAGGAATACTCCTTGCCGTCGTCTCCCATTATTATAATTTTGTCCGCGTCTACAAAGCGCACAACTCCGCTTTCTGCCGCAAGAATGCTTACGCCCGAATCCATAGCGGCCTTATATTCTATGCCCGTGCCTACAATAGGAGCCTCAGGCACTAAAAGGGGCACGGCCTGACGCTGCATGTTGGCGCCCATAAGCGCTCGGGACGCGTCGTCGTTTTCCAAAAAGGGAATCATGGCCGTAGCTACCGAAACCACCTGCTTGGGCGAAACATCTATATAATCTACCTCTGAAATAGGCACCTCGACAAATTCATCCCGGACGCGCACAGGCACATGGTCGGCTATAAAGTGGCCCTGTTCATCCAGCTGCTCGTTAGCCTGAGCTATGACGTACTTATCCTCGTCGTCCGCCGTAAGATAATCCACTTCGTCAGTAACAACTCCCTTTTCCTTATCCACGCGGCGGTAAGGGGATTCAATAAAACCGTATTCGTTTATGCGCGCATAGGTAGCCAACGAGCCTATCAGGCCTATATTCTTTCCTTCAGGCGTTTCTATAGGGCACATGCGGCCGTAATGCGAATGGTGAACGTCCCGCACCTCAAAGGAGGGGCGGTCGCGGTTAAGGCCTCCGGGGCCCAGGGCTGAAAGACGGCGCTTATGAGTAAGCTCGGCCAGCGGGTTATTCTGGTCCATAAACTGAGAAAGCTGGCTGGAGCCGAAGAATTCCTTAACAGCCGCCGTCACCGGCCGTATATTGATAAGAGAAGTAGGGGTCGCGCCCTCTATTCCCTGAGTGCTCATTCTCTCGCGCACTACGCGCTCCATGCGTGAAAAGCCGACGCGCAGCTGATTCTGGAGCAGTTCGCCCACGCAGCGCACGCGCCTGTTGCCCAAATGGTCGATATCGTCCACATTGCCGAATTCACCGCAGAGATTTACTCCGTAATTGACTGAAGCGATTATATCCTCAATATATACCGTAAGGGGCACCAGCCTGTCCTTTTCCTCTATAAGGCGTTCCTTAAGCGTCTGGCTGTCCAGGCCCTCGTTCAGTATGGCGCGAAGAGTAGGATAGTGCACCTTTTCGCGTATACCCGCCTCAATGGGAGGGAAGGGCAGAAAAGGCCCTGCGTCCACAAAATGATTGCTTATCACCGTTTGCAGTCTCTCAAAGGGCTCGCCCTTTTCATTCTTATGATGGGTGCGCAGCAAAACGGTTTTTACGCCTGCGTTTTGAATATCCACGGCCAGAGCGGGCGTGATAAAGCCGCCCTCCTCCAGCATAATTTCGCCCGTCTCGGGATTGACTATGCTCTCGGCAGCCGTCTGATTCTCTATTCGGCCGGCCAGGGAAAGCTTTTTATTAAATTTATAGCGGCCCACCCGCGCCAGGTCGTATCTCTTGGGATCGAAAAAGGTGGCCAGCAGACGCTCGCGCATGGTGTCTACCGTAGCGCTTTCGCCCGGACGCAGCCTTTTATACATTTCAGCCAGGCCGTCCGTTTCATTTTCGATAGGAGCCGCTCCCGAACGGTCGTGGGCAATAGTCGCGTCCACTACCTCAGAATGGCCCAGCGCCTCAATAAGCTGTTCGTCCGTGCCCAGGCCCAACCCGCGCAGCAGGGCGGTTATGGTAGTTTTGCGGGTACGGTCCACCTTAACCCAGAAAACGTTATCCTTATCTATTTCATATTCCAGCCATGCGCCCCTGTTAGGAATGAGAGTAGCTGTAAACTGGCTCTTGCCCGTTTTATTATCCCGGCTGTAATATACGCCCGGAGAACGGACGAGCTGGCTGGCTATAACGCGCTCGGCTCCATTGATTATAAACGTGCCCGTAGGGGTCATAAGAGGAAAATCACCCATGAACACTTCCTGCTCGGCTATATCCCGAACAGCGCCGTCCTCCCCCTTAACGGTCAGACGCACGCGCACCTTCATAGGAGCGGCGTAGGTGGTATCCCTCTCCTTGCATTCCTCGATGGTGTATTTGGTTTTATTCTCCAAATAGCAGTCAAGAAACTCAAGGCGCATATTTTGGGAAAAATCGTCTATAGGCGAAAAATCCTTAATAATGTCTTTAAGCTCCTCGTGAACGAACTTATCAAAGGAATTCTTCTGGATTTCAATCAAATCAGGCATATCCAGCGGTTCCCTGATGCTTGAAAAGCTCATTCTGGTACGTTTCCCCATTTTCACTTCGTGAAGCATACATCCACTCTCCGTTTCATAAAGTCAAACATAGCCCTCGGCGCCGTGGTTAAATTGATATGAACTCTTACAATTAAAACGCTTGCTTTTTTTAGCTTATTATGTAAAATAGTCTTATAAAAGCACACATTCCCCTTCCCCGCCGCACAGCAGGCAAGTATTCCCACGTTACCTTATAATGCAATAGTTAAGTTTATCACGCTTGTCAAGGTCTGTCAACTGTTTTGTGCCAATTATTTAATGAAAAATAAAAATGATAAAAATGAGGTTTCAGGAAGCCGGCAATAATAAAAAGCTGACTTGGGCGCGCCGGCTAAAATAAAAACTTACTGAATGTTTAAAAACAAATAATAAATAGGGCCCGCCTAAGGCGGGCCCTATTTATTATTTACAGCTAAAGACTATCGCCGGCTTCGCGCACGCTTTAATTTAACGGCCAGCAGGCCCGCTCCTCCGGCGGCCAGCGCCAGCACCGGCCAGAAAAGGAAGCTGTCTCCGGTGTCAGAGGGTTCTGAAAGATTCGGATCCTTTTGGCCGCAAACCGAACACACGCCGTTTACATAATCATGCTTGTTATTAACAGGAAGCACAGCAGGCTGGCTTATAGCGTTTTCTCCCTTAGCGTCCGAAAACAGCTTTTCGCACCTTTGGCATATCCAATAAGCCTCAAAGCCTTCCTCCGCGCAGGTAGGCGCCTGGGCCGGCACCTCCTTAAGGTCGTGCCCGAGCGGTTTAATTTCCTGGCCGTCCGCCAGCTTTTTGCCGCAGGCGGCGCAGTACAAATCTCCGGTATAGCCCTTTTCAGTACAGGAAGCTTCCTTTTTGTTTTCCAGCCGGGTAACGCTATGGTCGCATACAATAAAACCGCCCTCAGGGCCGGGTATGATTTCAGCGTCCTCAGCAAAATACTTTTCATCTACATCAGTATCAAACTGCCCTCCGCTTATAACTGGAGAACCGAAATTCCCCTCAAGCACGAGGGGCTTGCCGTTGGTTACAAAATTGCCGCCCTTAATAATCAAATCAGTTTGGGTAGCCGACATGCCCAAAACGGCGTTGCCGTTAGTTTTAAACTCTCCGCTTTCAATAGTCACATGGCCGTTTTCATCGCACCAGACAGCATAATAATCCATACCGGTTATATCGGTATTGCGCAGGACTACGTTCGTCGCATTATATACGTTTATGCCGCCGTCGGCGGTTATATCCTCTATTAAAACGCCGTCCGTTTCACCTTCATCTCCTATAAACAGCGCATAGCTGCCTCCCTTGGAATCAAAGCACCCGTTTTTCAGGGTAAAATCGGTGCCCTGAAAAATCAGCGTAAAATTGTCGGCGGAAATAGTGTTGCGTCCCAAATCTATAGTCTTGCCGCTCACGTCCACCACTCCGCTGCCTGTGGCGTCAATAGAGGCGTCCAGCCTTATATCAGTTACCTCCGAATCGCTTATAGCCTCGAGCAATCCGGCCGCGTCGGACACCACCCTTACATTCTCCTCAGCCAAGGCTCCGGCCTGAAAAACCATGAGCGCGAGCGCAAGAACAAGGCTTACAAGAAGTATGCTCTTTGCTTTTTTCATAATTTCACACCCCTTCAAAATAAAATAACCCGCATCAGCGTCACATTTGCGCTTCTCTGCCTAAAGCAGCCAAAACGCTTCATGCACCCGGCATATTTCCATTTTAGCCTGCGGGCTGAATTATTAAGTCATTTATATCATAATAGCGGAAATTTGTCAAAAGTTCAGAGCCTATTAAAGAGGTTCCCTCCATGCGCGTCTATAGCGACAACCAGGCGCATATCCTGCACAGTAAGTCTATGCACCGCTTCGCTCTGCAATTCCTCGAAGGCAATAACTTGGCATTCCTTTACGCAGGAAGCCATATACGCACCGGCGCCGCCAGCAGCCGCAAGATATATGGCGCCGTATTTTACGCAGGCGCTGCATACCTCAGGGCTGCGCGGGCCTTTGCCAATCATAGCCGCAAGGCCCAATTCTATCAGGCCCGGAGCATAAGCGTCCATACGCCCGCTGGTCGTAGGCCCGCAGGCCCCTATGGGAAATCCTTCGGGCGCAGGGGATGGGCCCGCGTAATATATCGCCTGTCCTCCCAGGTCAAAGGGCAGTTTTGCTCCCTCCCTAATAAGAGCGCATATGCGTTTATGCGCAGCGTCCCGCGCCGTATATATTACGCCCGAAAGCATTACCTCATCTCCCGCGTTCAACTCCAGCAGGCTGTCCTTATTCTCAATGGGAAAGCTTAATTTTTTCATTTATCCTCCTTTAATCTGGCTAAATCCGAGCAGTTTTATGCCGCGCGCAGTGGCACTGCATATTCACGGCCACAGGCAGGCCCGCAATATGAGTAGGATAGCTCTCTATATGCACGGCCAGAGCCGTAGTTCGGCCTCCCAGTCCCTGAGGGCCTATATTTAAAAGATTTATTTTTTCCAAAAGCTCTTTTTCCATATCCGCAAGAACGCTATCCTCCGAAGCCTGGCCCAAAGGCCTCAAAAGGGAATGCTTGGCCATAATCGCGGCCTTTTCCATAGTGCCTCCTATTCCTACTCCCACCACCACAGGAGGACATGGATTGCCGCCGGCGCTTTTAACGGTATCAATTATAAAACGTTTAACGCCCTCTGCGCCGTCTGAGGGTTTAAGCATTTTCAAAGCGCTCATATTTTCGCTGCCAAAGCCTTTAGGCTCAGCGCTAAGTATTATTTGGTCTCCCGCGATTAATTGAACATGTATAACGGCCGGAGTGTTATCCAGCGTATTGATTCTGTCAAGCGGAGAGAGCACAGATTTGCGCATGCCCGAATACGCCCGGCGCACTCCCTCATTTACCGCGTCCTCAAAAAGCCCGCCCGTTATATGCACGTCCTGCCCAATTTGAGCAAACACCACAGCCATACCCGTATCCTGGCAGAGAGGCAGTCCTGTTTCAGCGGCTATCTCCGCATTTTCCACCGCCAGATTCAAAAAGCTGCGCGCGCGCGCCGTATCCTCGTCCTGCGCCGCTCTATTAAGCGCAGGGACGACTTCGGGCGGATATTCCCGACAAGCGCTTTTAAAAAGTTCTTCAATGCAAAGGGTTATTTGCCCGGCATCTATATTTCTCATGTTACTTCCTCTTTTGCTATAATTTATTCCATTTAAAAAGGGTTAATTCTTATCCGCGTTATGCAGATTAACGTCCACCTGATTAAAGGGAATGGTTATACCCTCCCTGTCAAAGGCTAATTTCACCTGTTCATTCATATAAAAATAAATATTCCAGTAATCCTCTTTTTTGCACCAGACCCGCGTTACCAGCTTAACAGCGCTTGCGTCGTGTGACATTACCTCAACCAGGGGTTCCGGGTCCTCTAAAGCGCCGGGAGCGGCCGAAATAATCTGACGCAGAATTTCCTTAGCTTTTAATATGCTGTCTCCGTAGCCTATAGAAAAATTCATATCCACCCGACGAAGGTCGTTATGCGAATAATTAGTTACTATATTGCCGGCCAGCACCGAATTGGGAATAATTATCCGCTTATTGTCCACCGAATTTACTGTAGTATACAAGAGATCCACGCTGTCTATGCTGCCGGCAGCGCCGTCCATTTCTATATAATCGCCCGATTTAAAATTCTTGCTGGCGATAATAAGCATGCCGCTGGCAATATTTGAGAGGCTGTCCTTTAAAGCCAGTCCTATAGCTACACCAGCCGAAGCGAGTACTGCCAGTAGCGAGCCGGTATCCAGCCCAAGCGAGCTCGCCGCCATAAGCACAATAACAATCCATATAATAATCCTAGTGGCAGAACGTATAAACGCGTGCATTGTTTTATCTATACGGCTTGCAAGCACCTTATGCATCCATTTAAGCACCAGGTACTGAATCAGCATGCCTATAACTATTATAGCGGCCGCTATAGCCAGTCTGGGCAGAAAGCCCTTTATAGGCTCCCAAATATGTTCTGAAAAATAATTATCCATGCATTCCCTCCGATATGAATTAATAGCCTACTTTGATATGTCCTACCTCTATTTGGCCGTGTTCTGAAAGAACGGTAAAACCGCTGGCTCTAAGCAGCCGGTTAGTAACCGAAAGTCCCACGCCTGTCTGGTCATTCCAAAGCGCTATAACCAAATCCTTGCCCAGAACGTCCGCCTCCCTTAAAAGCGCAAAAAGCCGCTGAGCTGCCTGTTCAGGATGGCTTTGACTGTAAAGAGGAGCGCCGGAGCGTCCTGGCATAGCTTCAATTTGCATTTCTGAAGCCAGCAGCCAGACTTTCAGGCCGGCCTGAGCCGCTTTATCGTACGCAAGCTTTGCCGTTTCAAGCTCACAAGCTATTACTACGCGGGCCCGGGGAGAATAATGCTTATATTTCATGCCCGGGCTGGCGGCTTTATCCACCATGCCGCTGTTAAGCACGCTTTTATGCACCTGAACTTCCGGCAATACCTCCCGGAGCTGCTCGAGAGTTATTCCGCCGGGCCGCAGCAGCACAGGCTTTTGTCCTGCAAGGGAAAGCACAGTAGATTCAACCCCTACTACGCATGGACCTCCATCTAAAATAACCTCCACGCGGCCGTTTAAATCCTCAAACACATGCTGGGCGGATGTAGGGGACGGACTGCCTGAAAGATTGGCGCTGGGCGCAGCTATTGGCCTGCCCGCCGCCTGAATAAAGGCTCTTGCCGCCGGATGGGAAGGAATACGCACGCCCACGGTATCCAGGCCGGCGGAAACCTCCGTAGGAATACGCCTGGTTTTTTTAAGCACCAGCGTAAGCGGACCTGGGGCAAAGCGTTTAAAAAGCAGTTCTGCCTCATTCGGAATTTCCCGCACAACCTCTTCCAGACCTTCTATAGAAGGGATATGAACTATAAGGGGGTTATCTCCCGGTCTGCCCTTAGCTTCAAATATTTTTTTTACCGCCGAGGCCTTAAGCGCATCCGCGCCTAAGCCATAGACTGTTTCGGTAGGAAAAGCAACTAGTCCGCCGGCCCTTATTATATCAGCGGCGCGGCACAAAGACTGCTGGTTTACCGGCAAAATTTCGGTTTTCAAAAAATCCCCTCGTATCTTTACAATATTTTAAATTATACACTAGGCGATAAAAACTTGCAAGTACACTTAACGCCCGAGCGTATCCGACAAAAAACGCTGAAGAGGCCGTTGTTCCTTCAACGGCGGCGAAGCCGCGGGGCGCGGGCGGGAAGAAAAATATGCGGCCCGCAGGGCCGCTGAGCGCAACGGAAAAAATTGAGTATAGAATTAATAATAGAGGATGAAAACGCCGGCCTGAGAATGGAACGCTGCGGGCGCTCACATTGAGGGCGGGGCGCCCCCACCCTAAACAAGGAGTCCCCGCCTGCGGCGGAGACATATCCCAGCTTTTCATATACCCCCATCTGTTCCGAATATTAATTCTTCAGCATCCTGTCAAACTGCGCATACTTAATATTAACCCACCCGCGCCCCTTACGCAGCCGTGGCTGCAGTTCAAAACCAAGCTTTAATCATAAGCGGAAAAAATAAGACGCAGCATCGATGCCGCGTCTTATTTTACAAGCTGTTTTTATTTGCACATTATCCGCGCATAGCCTTATAGCACTCGTCGCAGTAAACCGGACGGTCCTCTTTTGGCTGGAAAGGCACCTGAGTAGGAGCTCCGCACTGAGCGCAAACCGCATCATACATCTGACGGGCGCCGCGCTGCGCATTCTTTCTGTTCTGACGGCAGGTCCGGCAACGGCTGGGCTCATTCTTAAGGCCCTTTTCCTCATAAAACTCCTGCTCACCCGCGGTAAAAACAAACTCCTCGCCGCATTCCTTGCAAATCAAAGTCTTGTCCTGAAACATATATCTATGTCCCCCAATAAAAAATATTTTGTTGTACGTATAGATTGGAAAAAGCTACCTCGGACAGGGAAACATAACCAGACAAAACATGCAAGCTAATCCACTCTCTAGCGGGCGCAAATCCTAATATTAAACGTCAACAATATCATTATATCCCATATGAAGTTAAAAAGCAATACATTTTTTTGGAAAAATAAAATATTTTTAAACACTCGCTGCTTTTATTATCCGCCAGCCAAAGTAAGCACATACACCCTCTCTGCTCCGGCAGCCTTCAATTCGGCTGCGCAGCCATCCGCCGTACTGCCGGTAGTTAATACATCGTCTATAAGCAGCACGCTTCCATATACATTTTTAACTGCCTCAAAGCAGCCAGTCATACTCTGATGCTTCTTGCTTAAACTTTGCTTGCGTGTATAAACCGTTCTCTTAAGCAGTTGGTCGTAATGCACATTCAATCTCTGAGCAACTCCTCTGGCCAAAATCTCGGATTGATTAAAACCTCTCTGCTTGAAACGCCTTGGATGCAAGGGAACTGCCGTAACTACCGATAAATTTTCAGCTATCCTTTCAGGCAGCGCCTGAGCCATTATATCAAAGAAACGCTCGCCGTAATACCTGCGTCCTGAAAATTTATAACCCTTGATTATCTCCTTAATTGGTTCTTCATATGAAAACACCACAAACGCCCTGTCAAAATCATGCTTGGTGCGCTCACAGAAAGAACATAAATCCCCGTCCTTGGAATAATGGCCGCATACCGGACATGCGCTGTCTATCTTCAAAAGCTTCATACGCTCCCTGCACTTATCGCATAACCCATTTGCCCTGACAGCCTCGCTGCCGCAGCCCATGCATGGAAAATCGCGCGGACACATGATTTGCACCGCGCGCGTCAAAAAATCCTTAATTTTCATCGCAAAGCACCCTGGCCGCCGCCATAAGCCTCTCATCCAAGGCTGAATAACGCTCGCTTATCTGATTATTGTTTACCATATATCCCATAATGCTTTTGCTGCCCGTAAGCACAACAGCCTCCCTGGCTCTGGTAACGGCAGTATAAAGCAGATTCCGCGTATACAGCATCGGGCTGCCCTGCCATAAAGGCATAACCACCACTTTAAATTCGCAGCCCTGGCTCTTATGCACGCTTATGGCATACGCGGGCATAAGATCGTTAAGCGCAGCCTGGTCGTATTCGCACTCCCTACCGTCCTCAAAGCGCACGCTTACGTCCCCCCGCGGCTCTATCCGCTCAATATAGCCCATATCTCCGTTAAAAACTCCCTCTCCCTTAATAACCGCTCCGTTTTCATTAACACGCCTAAACGCCAGCTGATAATTATTGCGGATATGCATTACCTTATCTCCCTCTCGGAAAATATAATCCCCCGACGCCCGCTCATTTTTAAAAGGCGCGGGCGGATTGAGCGCCTCCTGCAAAAGCGCGTTAAGCCGATTTACCCCGCACTCGCCGCGTTTCTGTGGGCAGAGCACCTGTATGTCGCGCAGCGGATCAGCCTTAAAATGCGCGGGCAGACGCCTTTGGCAAAGCGCGACTACATTGCGCGCCGTCTCATATTCATCCAAACAGCTCTCAAAGAAAAAATCCTTGCCCTTTACATTCAAAAGGGGCAATTCACCCTTATTTATCCTATGGGCGTTCACCACTATCATGCTCTCCATCGCCTGCCTGAAAATTTCAGTCAGCCTGGCCACCGGCACGGCCCCCGAAGATATAATATCCCGAAGCACATTACCCGCGCCTATGCTGGGAAGCTGGTCCGCGTCCCCCACCAGCACAAGACAGCTACCCGGCTTAAGCGCGTCTAAAAGGCTCTTCATTAAAAATATATCCACCATGCTGGTTTCATCTATTATGCAAACGTCGCATTCAAGAGGGGATTCGGCGTTCCGCGCAAATTTAAAGCCATCCTCGTCAGGCGAATATTCCAGAAGCCTATGTATAGTGCGCGCTTCCCTTCCCGTAGCTTCGGTCATGCGCTTGGCCGCGCGGCCGGTAGGCGCCGCCAGCTCCACTTTCTTGCCTTTAAGAGTAAATATCCTTATTATGCAGTTTATAGCTGTAGTCTTGCCCGTACCAGGACCGCCGGTAACTACAACCACCCCCTGGCACAGCGCCGCCTTAACCGCTTCGCGCTGCCCCTGCGCCAGTTTTATGCCCGTCTCCTCTTCACAGCGTCTTATATCCTCGTCTATATCCCCCGAAATGCTTTCGGCGGAATTTTTCAAAAGCATCAGCGCCGCCGAAACCTTTACCTCAGCATAATAATAGGGGGCAAGATAAACCGCCTCAATTCCCTTAACCTCGCGGATTATCAGCCGGCGCTCCAATATTCCGCTCTCCAGGGCGTCCTCTACGGCAGCTTTATCAATCTCTAGCAGCCCGGCGCAGCGCTCTATCAGCTCGCCTCTGGGCAGAAACATATTCCCGTCGTTTCCCGCTTCGGAAAGTATATGCCTTATTCCGCATGCCGTGCGAAAGGCCGAATCATGCTCAAGGCCCAGAACCTGCGCAATCTTATCCGCGCTTTTAAAGCCTATGCCGTCTATCTCGTCTACAAGCTGATAGGGATTGGCCCTTACCCGCTCCATTGTTTGAGCGCCGTATTTTTTATATATCCTTACAGCCATGCCCGTAGAAACTCCCAGCTTCTGAAGAAACATTACGCTCTGACGCATGCCTGAAATATCCTTATAGCTTTGAGCTATCTTGGCCGCGCGCCCTTTGCCCAGGCCGGGGATTTCGCTCAGGCGCTCGGGAGTATATTCAAGAATATCCAGCGCCGCCTCTCCAAAGGCGTCCACAATAGCCCTGGCTGTGCTGGGCCCGACTCCCTTTATAAGACCGCTGGCCAGATATGCCTCTATATCCTCCAGCGTCTCAGGCCGGTCTATGCTGTAGGAGGAGGCCTTAAACTGCATACCGTAATTTTTATGCTGCTGCCAAAGGCCCTCCACCGTTATATGCTCCCCTTGGCTTATAGCAGGAAAGGAGCCCATCACCGTTTCTAACGTGGCTCCGCAGTTAAGTTCAAACACCGTATATCCATTAGCGTCGTTCCGGAAAATTATATCCTCTACTATTCCCGAAAGCCTGAGCATTTTCTCCTGCATTTTTAAGCTTTCCTTATACCTATCTCCTGCCTCTCCAGCGTTTCTATATTAACTCTGAAAGGCTTGCTGTTCTCGTTGGGGCTGATATAATATATATATCCGTCGGCTACGCCGTAGCCGTTATCCAGGGGCACCGCCGCCGAAATAAGCCGTTTATCCCCATTTTCAGGATTCAATTCGTATATAAAACCGTTATCGTCGTTATTGATATAATATACCCTGCCGTTATAATAGCTGAGCCGCTCGGCGTAATCAGAGCAGAGCTCCTTTTTTTCGCCTGTATTCATATCTGTCGCCACTATCCCGGGATTATCCTCATCTCCCGCGCCGTAAGCAATCATATTCTCAAAATCAAAGGCAAATTCCTCGTATGGAGTAAAAACCATTCCCGTGCTCTTGCCCGTAATTTTATTATACTTGCTCAGCCTCTCCCCGCCGGCATGCTGATAATATATATCATCCCCGTCTGTTTTCACTATAAGACTTTCTTCATCAACCAGCCGGGAAACGTTTTCCCCGTTAAAGTCCATGCGGTAAAGGCCCATTTCAATCGAGCCGACATATGTATAATAAATATACTGCGAGTCAAACGCCGCGCTGGTTATTTCCAGTCGGCATATTACTTCCTTATCATGTCCTTCGGGAGACATGCGGTACATCGTATCTCCATCCATAACGAAAAGATAGCCGCCCGCATATTGTATGGAGCCCGAGCTTATTGTAGTTATGCGCTTATACTCGCTGCCGTCCAGATTGCATACTCCCACCTCGTAGCCCTCGTCGTCCTTGAGCACGCTTACGGTATATATGCGTTCTCCCGCAATCTGATAGGCGCCTATGCACATGGGCACTATTATCTGCCTGAACGAGCCGTCCTTTTTCATTCTGCACAGCGCGCCTGAGGCAACGTCGTAATTATCCGCAATCATGGAGGGATAACCCCCGCCGTTTATGTAATATATATAATCTCCGCGGATTAGGGTGTATCCTATTTCTCCTACAATATCGTCCCGGGACGCACAGGAACTCAAGCCCAATAAAAGGACCGCGCCCAAAACCAAGCATAATAATTTTTTCACTTGTTCTCTCCTTTAAACCTCAGCTTTCAAGCAGGCTCTGCGCCTCGCCGCCTTCAACGGGCACCCGCCATATTTCCCCGCCGTTCTGCTGATTAAAGAAATACAGCCAGCCGTCCGCCTCGTCCATATAATAATCCGGGCCTGTTTCGCCGGGACCGGCCGCAGCAGGCTGGTCGCACAGCTTAACCGGGCTGCCGCCAAGGTAATCCGCTCTGTAAACGCTGTTATCCGAGGGCACGGAAAAATAAATATACTTTTCTCCCGCCAGCAAAGCCGTAGGCATCTGCTCCGTCACCTTTTTTCTGGACGAGCCGTCCAGAGTCATAACATACAGCCCCTGGCTGCCCTCGTCCGAGGACACTCCGGCCATAGCCGAGCCGTCAGGAGCCAGCGCTAACAGGTCGTAGACCGAATTGGAAAGGGTTTCCCCCTCCGGATAAGCGCCGTTTACAAAATTTTCAGGAGAAATATCCAGACGGGTAAGGTAATCGTCCGCCCGCTCATAATAAAGATAGCCGTCTATTACTCCGTAAATATGGCCGTTTCGGTTGGACATAACCACCGGCGCCTTATCCGTGTCCGCAAGCTCTATCTGACGAATGCCCGCTTTGTTTGAAATATAATAATATATATGGGAGGCCGTCATATATATCTGCTTTATATCTCCGCTGTTCTCCTCTGACAGCGCCAGATTTTTAATGTTACTGCTCTCTATTTCTATTACGCTTATCTGGGAATCCTTTTCTACCGCTATGGCGTTTTCACCCAGGCAATAGGTATCTCCGTTGTTCATGCTTATTATCTGCTTGGGGCTTCCGCCTGTTATCTTAGTCATATAAAGGGCAAGCTGGTTTTCCGAAAGGGGCGCAATAAAATATATCAGCTCCCCGTATATACGGAAATCATACGCCGCCTTATTGGTTACCTTTTCAGCCTTGCCCTGACTATCCAGCCTGTATATAGCCGCTTGGGCGCCGCCCGAGAGCGCGTCTGAAAGCATCGCGGGCATAGAACCGTTTATATAATAAAGGTAATCCCCCTGCACGGCGGCTATTCCGCCGTTTGAGACCACTTCCGCCTCGGGCTGGCCGCCGTTGAGACTGGGCGCGCAGCCGGACAGCGCAAAGCAAAACGCCGCGGCCAGAAGGATAACCGCCTTCCATTTTTTATTACACAAAATATATCATCCTTTCCAGACGGCCGCAGCCGCCCAACGCGCCTGAAGCCGCATATTAAACCATTTATCCCGGCGTTCCCAATAAAAACGCATATAAAACGCCTTGCGGCCAGGCTATCCGCCTATTACGCCAGACGGCTCATATTCCACGCATTCGTATTTTAAGGTCTCCAGATTCAGCCTGTATATCCTGCCCTCATCCGAATCAGAAAAATAATATAAATAGCCGTCCAGCAAATCGGGCACGTCCAATTCGGATACCGCGTCGGGACAGACGCATTCCCTGTCCGTGCCGTCCGGCCGTATGCGGTATAATTCGTACATCTCCGAAAGATTTATGTAATATATATAGCCGTCGTAATATATCATCCTCTCGGCGCAGTCGTCAGATATCTTAAGGCGTTCTCCGCCCTCTATGGGCATTACGTACATGCCCTCCTCCGAGGATATATAGGAGCCTGCCAGAAAACCCTCCTCAGGAACAAACAGAAATTCCTCATAGCCCCCCATGGCTATCGCCTCGGCTTTATCCGCCCCTTCATCATAGCAGTAGCAATAGCCCGTTGCCAGCGCGTAATAATATGCGCGCCCTTCCCCGGCCTCAATAAGAAACGCCGGAACCAACGTAAGCTGAACAGGCTGGTCGCTGTCGTGAGCCGCCTTATACAATTCTCCCGGCTCGCCCTGATTATTAACGGTATAATAAACATTTTGGGAGCTGACCCGCAGATTATATATCTCGTGTTCTCCTATTCTCTCGCTTTTCAAGGAATCCTTATCTAATCTGTACAGCCTGCCGTCCTTGACGTAATATATGACGTCCTCCATATAGGCGTAGCCGCCCCAGTCGTAGACGCTGTCAAAGCGGAGTATCTCTTTTTTCCCCGTGCTGTCGCTCCGCACACGGCAGAGCACGCTCTGGCCATCGTCATACGCAACGTACCATATGTATTCGCCGTCTATATTAAAGAGAGAAACATCCTCCTCCACCACCACCGCCTGTTCGGAGCGGTCCTGCTTCATACGGCAGAGCGCGCCGCGGTATTGATGTATGCGCACGCCCTCGTCCCTGACGTAATTATCGCCGTTTATATAATATATCCATTCGCCCTGCCTCGCCGCCCATAAGCCGTCCGAAACAACCTCGGCCTCAGGCTGAGCGCCCGCGAGCGGTTCCTGACCGCCGCCGCAGCCCGCCAGAAGCATTAACGCGCATACCGCAACCAGGGAAAAAATCCTTTTCATTCAAACAATCCTTTCAATCAGCTTTTTCCCCCCGGCACGCTTAAAAGCGGCGCTCAATCAAAAGCGGCGCGGTTAAAAGCGTCCTCCTAGCATAATATTATATACATAAATCCAAGATAATTCAATTACTTTTTACTTTATAAATTTTCGTCCGGACTATTGCCTTGGCATAAAACGTATGATATACTTAAATAAAACTGAAGCGCGCCGCGCAAAAGCGCGGCCTAAACGGAATATGTCTGATAAAATCTGCTACATAATAGGCGCGGGCGAATGCGCGCCGTTAAATTTCATTACGCGGACGAATGATATTGTGATAGCCGCGGACGGCGGTCTGGAATATCTAAAAAGCGCCAACATCGTTCCTGATTTAATAATTGGGGATTTTGACTCACTTTCTTACGCGCCCCAGGGCGAAAGGGTAATACGGCTCAAGCCCGAAAAGGACGATACCGACGCTTATCACGCCGCGCGCCTTGCCCTGGAAAAGGGATATCGGCATTTTTACATATACGGCGGCACGGGCGGACGGCTGGCCCACACCCTATCCAACATACAGCTGCTTGAGCATATTGCGGAGCAGGGCGGAAGGGGCTATCTTATGGGGAAAAACGAGATTCTCACCGTGCTGCGCAACGGCAATTTGGAATTTCTGCCCGAAGCGGCGGGCTACATTTCTATTTTCGCCGTTAATGGAACCGCCCGGAGCGTTACTCTTTCCGGCCTCAAATATCCTTTGAATAATTATACTATGACCTGCTCCTACCCTATAGGCACCAGCAACGAATTTACCGGCCGCGCCGCGCGCGTTGAAGTTAAAAGCGGCTCCCTGCTTATCGTTTTCCATTCAGAAAGCATTTCCCTGCCCATAGTAAAACCGTTTGACTAGCCCCCGCTTCTTTCTCTGCGCGCCCCTTTAAGCCGGCGCCGGAAAAATAAAAAAACAGGAGGTTTTTCTTATGAAAAAGCTGTTTTTGTTGCTGGCCGTTCTGACGCTGCTCGGCGTTTTTCCAGCCAGCCTTGCCGGAGACGTCCCCGAAAGCCTGCTGGGAGACGACAACGCAAAAGTATTTTTCGGCAGGGTAGTAGAATGCGAGGAAAGGCATATAGTGGTTGAACAGATAAAAAATATTAAGGGCGAATTTGAGGAAGGCGCCCTTATAACCCACGACCGCTATACTGTAATGGATTCGCGCTATGCCCTGAAGGAGAAAATTTATCTCTGCGGGCTGAGCGACGAGTCTAATTTTTATCTCTGGGAAACAGACGGCATGGACCCTGCAACTTTAAAGCTCACCGCTACAGACAATTTATCGCAAAGAATGCAAAGATACTTAAACGAGGGGATTTTTGAGAAAAAGGAGCAGGAGCGCATTCAAGCCCTGGAAAACGCTTCCCGCACCAAAAGCCCTGAGTTAAATACTCCGTCCTCCGAACAAACCGGGCAGGCCGGGCAGACGGCTCTGCATTCGCATGCTTCGGAAAACAAACCCGGCGCCGCAATTTGGCCCTACGCCGCAGCCGCCGGCGCGGCCGCAGTCATCGCCGCGGCAGTTTTCATATTTTTCAAAAAACGATAGCATAAATTTACATAGATAAATAAACGCTCATGGCGGGCAGCCTTTGCATGCAAGATAAAATTTGGTTAAAAGGACCGAATTTGTCTTTCCGCGCGATTTTCCCTTCGCAAACGCTCAGAGGGCGCCGTATAAAGCGCCTTCTGAAATGACTTATATTCAATCGTTTAAAAGGAGTATTTTTAGATTATGAACATTATAAGCGCAAATCAAAACGAGCAGACCAGGGCGCAGGCATATTTTAACGAGCTGTTTTCAGATATGTCCGCCCTGCCCTTTTCCTTTAATTACGGAGGCCGGCAATATCACGGCCTGGACGGAGATTTTTCAGTTGCATGGGAAAACGGCTCTCTTATAGGAAAGCTGCCCGACGGGCTGGAGGTGCGGGCCGAAATAAAGCGCAATTTTGAATACGCCTCCTTTGAATGGACGCTGTATTTTAAAAATACGTCTGAAAAAGAAAGCGAAACGCTCAGCAATATCATGGGCGCGGATTTTACTCTAAACAAGCCTGACCCCGAGCTGTTTTATTTTATCGGCGACGACGCGATGGATTCATATGCCTACGCTCCCATGCGCGTGCCTCTGCGCGCAGGCACCTTCCTGGAATTTCAGCCCGTGGGCGGACGGCCCACCAGCTTTATGACCCCCTATTACAGATATGAATATCAGTCGGAGGGAATGTATTTGACGGTGGGCTGGCCCGGACAATGGCGCGCCCGCTTTGACGCGCGGCACATTGAAAATTACTCATACCCCAACGATTATACTGTCCGCTTTACCGCGGATACCCAAATAAACGGACGGCTTAAGCCGGGAGAAATTATCCGTTCTCCCCTCATATCCGTGCTGCTTTATGAAAAGCAGAGCGATACGCGCACTATCAACCTCTGGCGGCGCTGGTTTATGGATTGCAATATGCCCCGGCAGAACGGCGAATTAATGCAGCCGGGCATTTTCACCTCCACAAGCTGGATATATGACGAAATGGGAAAAGCCACCGACCAGAACCAGATTGAAGCTATAAAATGGTACAGGGACGCGGGAATAAAAACAGACTGGCATTGGATGGACGCGGGCTGGTATTTTATAAACGGGCAGACCTCCATAACCGACTGGGGCTGGCAGACAGGCTGCTGGGAAGCGGACACCAAGCGCTTCCCCAGCGAATTCCGCGCCATATCCGATTATGCCGCTCAGGATGGAACCAGAACTCTTTTATGGTTTGAGCCCGAGCGGGTGCAGCCGGACACCTTTCTCTGGGATACGCCCTGGTGCCTTGAATGCCCGGGCGCAGGCTCAAAGCTGGCCGATTTCGGCAATCCGGATTTCCGGAAATGGCTGCTGGAGAGAGTAATTGGCATATTGACACGGGGAGGGATATCCCTGTACCGTCAGGATTTTAACATCGACCCGCTGCCCTTCTGGAAGAACCAGGATAAAAAAGAGGGCAGAACAGGCTTTGCTGAGAACAGATACGTCCAGGGCTATCTGGAATATTTCGACGCCCTGCTTAAGCGCATACCCGGCCTCATTATCGATTCCTGCGCTTCGGGCGGACGGCGCAACGACCTGGAAACCATGCGCCGCGCGATTCCTCTTCATAAGAGCGATTCCCCCTATTCCGACCACACGAAAAAGCAGGCCATGCACTGGTCCCTTTACCAACTGTTCCCCTATTTTACCGCAATGACCGCGCAGAGAGGGGATATTAATCACGCCGACAAATACGCCGCGCGTTCCTCCTTTGCGCCCGGCTTTGTCATGCTTTACGACGTTACCAGCAATAATGAGGATTTCAAGGCTCAAATACGCTCGCATTGTGAAGAGTGGCGGAAAATAAGCGGATATTTCTATAAGGAATATATTCCCCTGACCCAATGGAGCAATGACAGCGCCCAATGGATAGCCTGGCAGTTTATGGACGTTCAAAAGGGAGAGGGGCTGATTCAGGCGTACAGAAGGGAAAACTGTATCCAGCCCCAAATAAATGTAAAGCTTTACGGAATTGAGCCTGAAAGCATATATGAACTGGACGACTTAAATTGCAGGCGGCGTTTTCTGGGCCGTGAATTGGAAAATTTCACAATAGCCCTTGAGCCAAGGGCGTCGGCGCAGATAATAATAAAAAAGCTGAATTAAAGCCTCCCCAAGGCATAAAGCAAGCCTTAAAGGGGACGGCTCTTGGGCAGGCATAGCCTGCCCCGGGCCGAGCAAAGCTCGGCCCGGAGGCCGCTGCGCGGCCTCAAGAGCCGCCCCCTTTAAGGCTTGCTTTATGCTTTGGGAAGGCTTTTTAAATTCACTCCCTCACCAATCTATATTCATATATCTGTTCGGGCTCGCCGCTGTGCAGCACATTAAAGGTCAATTCGTACCGGCCGGTCTCGCTGTCAAACCAAGATTGATAATAATCCTCTCCATGCACAGACTGGTCAATTTTCTCCCACCCGTTTTCCGTCCTCAGCATAAGGCTGAATCCCGAATAGGAGGGAAGATTGGTAAAGGTAACGGGCACATAGCCCAATCCGCCCTTAACGCTTATTTCCGCCGTTCCATCCTCCGACGCCTTAACAGCTATCGGATATAACTGCGTCACCTCCCCAACTGAAGCCGTAACCTCATGCTTTTCTCCCTGCGCGATAAAATGCGCCAGGCGCCATGAATCAAACATTTCCTCTGGCAGATTTTCCACAGTTTCGTTGCCGCCGTAATACCACTGCTTAAAATTAGGCAGATTTATATACTGCACCACGCCCGTTACCCGGCTGCCCGCCTCTATGGTATTGCCCACAGCCTGAGCCGGTCCCAATTCGGCCGAAAGAGAGGGAACATTCACCTGATTATATCCGTCGTACTGATGTGTATATCTGAGGCTCAGCGCGGGCTTATCATACTCCGCGCCGTTGAGCGTGCCTGAAAAGGAGAGCAGATTAATCATGCGGTTGCTGGGCGTTCCGTAACGCTCGGTTATGGTTTCAGCCTTAGACATGGCCACCCACAGCCCCTCTCCTCCTATTTCCAGCCTCTGCATCTCCCCTCCTCCGATATATTGGCCGCTCGAAGGATATTCCGGCGTAATTATTCCATGATAAAGAGAGTCTCCAATGGTAAAATCGCATAATCCATCCTGGTTGCCCACAGCCAGCTCGTGCCAGAGGCCGGTATTATAATTGTCGCTGCCTATTGAATAATAGGCCAGGCGGCTGAAGGAAACGTCCTTAAGAAAAGTATAGGTAAACGTATGAGTGTTCTTGGCAAAATCGTTTGTTCGTCCCAAATTAACCTTATATTCAAATCGGATAGCACCGTCGTCTGTTATGCCGGTATATATGACCTCGGTCAGACACGGTCCCTGCTTTTTAAACCATGTGCGTATTTCCTTACAGCCTACGCGGCTGCCCGACTGATTATAATACACCAGAAAATTACCGCCGCTTGCCCCGTTTGACCAATTATATTTCATGCCGCTTCCATCTATGCCCCCTAATGTGGCAAAAGGCAGCGCGTCGTTTATAAACGCGCCCGTGCCGTGCGCCATTTCGGCATCATAGCACATATTTTCGCCTGACGAACCCAGCGCGCTGGTTTCCCATTTCTGAAGATTTCCTCCCCAGCCCGCCAGACAGAGCTGGGCGTGGCTGGCCGAATAGGTCTCTCCCCACTGGCTGTAGGCTATTGTCAGCTCGTATTTTACCTCCTGCCCCGCAGGCACCTCCAAAAGCGTGTAGCCGTGATACCAAACGCCCTCCAAATATCTTCTTACATCGTTCTGCGCCACATCCGAACCGTACTGATGCCAGTTTTTAGAGGTCTGCACCTGCACGCCTATAGGCTCCAGGGTTTGATAATCCCTCAGCATGGCCGCCATGCCCTCCACTCCAAATTCCCCTCTTTCCTTAAAGAAGAGCAAAGGAACCTTAACTGTCCGGTCGCTGTTATTTTTTATGCTGAAAAGCAGGCGGTCATAATCATTCCGCCTCTTCTCCACATTAAAATCAGTCAGGCGGCCCGAGCTCATTCCTGAAATATCTATTGCGTACAGGCCGCGTTCGCTGTCATAGGCCACGTCATGCTCACGGCCCTCACGCGGCGCAAGCTGCTCCGCCTTTATCTCCAGGCCGGCCATATCCGCGCAATAGGCCTCGGCCTCATTAAGGCTCTGCCCGCTTAACGGCAGGAACACCACTCCGAAGCCGGTAAATTGACCGGCCACCAGAACCATAGGCGCGCATTCAAATATCATGGAGGTTCCTTCAATCCGAGCTGTTACATCCTCCCTTTCGGGAAGAAGAGCGGCCAGCCCCTCCCCGCTGGGCGCGCGCAGTATAAGCACCCGTCCGTCCTCGCTCTGTTCAATTACCGAATATTTTTCATCAAGGGTAAATTTAAAGCTGAGCCCCGTTTGAGCCATTGTCTTTTCGGTATGCACCGAAAAATTAAGAGCAAAATGCCTGGGCTGAGCCTTTATCTCCACCCGCCCGCTTACCGAGCTGTCCATGCCCTTAAAGCGCATGCTCATAATATCTATGCTCTGCATATATCTGCCCGATTCTATTATGCGCGAGCCGACGTTTTCTATAGGCTGCACCCAGGTAAAGGGGAATTCCTCCTCTCCCTGGCTCAGAGCATAATTCATGCTTACCCCAGGCATATCCTTAATGCTTTGGGAATCCTCAAGCATGGCTTCCCTTTCTGTTATAACCTGATTTATGACCCCCAAATTTGTTATAGCGGCTTTTACAGTATTTACCTTCATACCGTAATAGCCCGTTTGAAAAAGCATAGCCTTTTCCCCTTTGGAAAAGCCGTCCTGCCACCACATATGGGTGTAATCCCGCACAGACGGCTCCTGTATCACGGTTCCCGTCGGCCCCTCAGCCGCAGGCCGTTCATATTCCATAAAGCCGTTTTCATATTCGACCGCCGGCGAAGACCCGGCTGAAGCCGAAGGGCTTCCCTCAGGCTCCCGGCCGCATGAAGAACATCCCAGCGTAAGACAGGCGCAGACCGCTAAAGCAAGCCATTTAGTTAATTTCACACACAACCCTCCATTATTTATTCTAAAAAACACAAGCGCAGAAGCGCGCTGTAAAAAGATGATAAGGCAATCAGGCTTATTTTTCCATGCACAATATTAATAAACTGCTGCATAAAACTAACCTGCCGATATTAATTACTCTTAAACCGCCTTGGCCGGACGCCCGCGCCCGGAAATACCCTCTTCCCGACACGCCCCGCCTCAATCGGCCATGCCGCGCAGGCTATCAGCGTTTTAATTAACCAGTCATGCCGTCCAAGCTGTCAGCAATTTAATAAACCAGTCCATACAGTCCTGGCTGTCAGCGTCTTAATTAACCGTTCACGCAGTCCTGGCTGTCGGCGTCTTAATTAACCGTTCACGTAGTCCTGGCTGTCGGCGCCTTAATAAATAAGAAATTATTGCAATATAAAAGTAATAAAAAAGTAATAATTAAAGAAATGCAGAGAAAACCCGCCCTTAATGCCCGATATTCCGCCCTTATCCCTTAAAATAGGCGTTGTTGGGCACAAAAAAATCTGTTATAGTATACTGGGGAATAAAATAGGGCTGCATATCGGCAGATTTTTTCAACAATTTCGACGGGAGCGCGGAATTTGTGCAATTTAGGGTTGCAGTCCGAATATATTGTGTGATAATATATATAAGAAATTTTATTTAAAGTATTATGCCTCTTTTATTACAATTTTATTAAAAGGAAAGGGTAAGTATGAAACGCGGTAAGAAAATCATAAGCGTCATAGCTGTAATAGTCATGGTTCTGGGGCTCTGCTTCGGCCTGATTTCCATAAACCCAATAGTCTCCAGCGCGGCAGGCAACTGCATAGTGCGGGTAAAATTGGACTCCTTAGGAAAGGTTTCAACGGTAAATTTGCGCCTTAACGGCTTATACACCCTGCCTAACGGCACCTATCTGGATAAGGGCTCGTATACCGTTTATCTCACCGGCGGCAAAATTGCTCTGCGCACCAGCTCAGGCAGCAACGTCTATACCTCTGATTCAGGCTATATAAAGCTTACCAAGCGGGACAGCCAGGCAGCCGGAATTGACATAGGCAATTATGAATATCTTGGAGATTTTGTTTTTGCCAAAAACGGCTCCTATATAAACGCCATAAATCACGTGGATATGGAAACCTATCTAATAGGCGTAGTACCCTACGAAATAGGGGAAAACTATAATATAAACGCACTTAAGGCGCAGGCTGTAAGCGCGCGCTCATATTCCTACGACAGGCTCAGCGGCAGCACCTCGGCCACAAGCTACGACATAGGCGACACCTCCAGCGACCAGGTTTACCGCGGCTATAATCCCCGCTACACCAACTGCATTCAGGCGGTTATGGAGACGGCCGGGCAGGTGCTTACATATAACGGCAGCGTTATCTCCACCCTTTATTCAGCTTCAAACGGAGGCATGACCTCCAGCAACTATTACCGCTGGGGTTCGTCCCGCCTGCCTTATTTCCAGGTCAAGCTGGACGAATATGATTTAAAGGCCAGCTTTGAAAGCAGCTCATACAACACTAAATTTTATCTGCCCAAGGCCGGCTCAAACGTCCAGCTTAATGACTACGTTTATAAAACCATGCTTCCCGAGCTGCTCGTGCAGCTTTATAAGCAGGGATATAGTACCGACCAGGACAATTATGAAATCATCGGCTTTGATAATTTATCCCTGCATACCCCCCGTTTTTCAGATGAAAACTGTATAATGTATCTATTTCTTAAAACAGACGTGCTCCTCAAGGCCTATAAAGGCGAGCAGGGCCCTGCCCCTGAAAAAACCGATGACGCCGACCAGTATATGCAGGTATCCAATACCGGCTATTCGGGCCGCTGCTCACTTTATGAAGGTCCGGGCAGCCAATACAGCGTTATCGCTTCTCCCCGCGTCGGCTCGTATGTCAAGGTGCTTTCCAAATCGGGCAGCTATTACGAAGTGCTGGCGGCGAACGGAGACAGGGGCTACATAAGCCAAAGCTATTTAACCGACGCCGGCTTTGCCAAAACAACTGATAAAGCCGCAGAAGCTGTCCAGGAGGAAATAACCGTAACTCTGAATATCCCAATAGAGGGTCTTAAATATACTGCTACCTGCGACGGGGGCTTTTCCTTCTCGGCCATTAACAACAAGCTTATCCCCCATGTTCAGGAGCAGAGCGACCGCTGGCAGCTCAGCATAAACGGCAACGGCCACGGAGTGGGTTTAAGCCAGATAGGCGCCCGCGCCCGCGCGGAGGCCGGCCAAAGCTATCAGGAGATACTCGCGTTTTATTTTGACAATACCAAGGTTACCACTCTGGACTACGAGGTGCTCGGTCCCAACGCAAACCCGGATTTAGACCCTAATAAATGGTACGGAGTAGTTACTCTGAACGACCACACCAGTAATTTAAACGTGCGCACCTCCCCCAATACCGATGCCGGAAAATTAGGCAAGCTTCGCCACGGAGCTTATGTAGAGCTTGTGGAAAAGCTGGACAACGGCTGGTACCGCATAATATTTAACGGGACTACGGGATATGTTTCGGGCGAATATATAACCGAGCTGGCTAAGCCCTCCCCCACCAGCTCTTCCTCCTCTACGGCTCCTACGCAGCCTGAAATATGGACGGGTGTAGTTACCCTAAACGACCCGGGAAGCCGCCTCTACGTAAGAGAAACTCCCGAATCTGACGGAATGCCCCTGGATTCGCTGTATCATGGAGACGAGGTTGAGCTTTTAAGCGAGCACAGTGGCTGGTTCAGAATAAGATATTATAAAAACGGACAGGAAAGAACAGGCTATGTCAACGCCAGCTATATAGTGGCGGGCGAAAAGCCTGACGGACATAATCCAAGCACTCCTACCGCTCCGGCATATCCCTCTCCCTCCGCCGGCGAAACCTCCCTTTATATAGCGACGGTTACAGGCACGGAGCAGCTTCGTATAAGAGCTCAGGCCAGCCAGGACGCCGACGTACTGGCGACAGCCCTGCCGGGCGAGACCCTTACCGTGCTTGACGACAGTAACGAGCAATGGCTGCTTGTATGCAATACGGCCGGAATAGAGGGCTACTGCAGCTCAGAATACCTTAAAATAAACCGTCTCTTTACCTATGAGCCCCTGCCGGGCACCATGGTATTAGGCACGGTAATAGATATGGACCTTAACGTGCGGGCCGAACCCAGCTCATCCTCCAAGCTTCTCACCACCATAAGCCTGGGTTCAAACGTCCGGGTTCTGGCTATTGCGGATAACGGCTGGTATTACGTACAGCTTCCCGACGGCTCCAGAGGATATGTTTCCTACCGTTACCTTAGAATAGAGACGGCCGCCGACCCCTCGGCTCAGACCAGCGCTTCAGCCTCCGCACCTACGGCAACGGCTCCAGCGCCTACTACGCCCGCAGCCACTACGCCCGCGGCTACTACTCCTGCGGCCACTACTCCGGCACCCACTACGCCCGCAGCTACTACGCCTGCGGCCACTACTCCGGCACCCACTACTCCCGCAGCTACTACGCCCGCGGCCACTACTCCGGCACCCACTACGCCCGCAGCTACTACGCCCGCAGCTACTACTCCGGCACCCACTACGCCCGCGGCTACTACTCCTGCGGCCACTACTCCCGTAGCTACTACGCCGGCACCCACCACGCCGGCTCCTACCACGCCGGTTCCCACCACGCCTACGGCTACTGCGCAGCCCACGCCTACTCCCGCTCCGCCCGAGCCAGTTAAGCAGATTGGGCTGGTACAGCTTAAAAACTCAACAAGCAGGCTGAACGTGCGCTCTAACCCAAGCGAATCCGCGTCCATAATAGGCAAGCTTAACTACGGCGCAACGGTTACCGTAACCGGCCAGTCAGGCAACTGGTATAAGATTGAAAGCGGCTCCGTCAAGGGCTATGCCTCCAAGGAATATATATCTATAATTTCCTATACCGAGGAGCGCATTGGTACAGTTACAGGAGCGAGCAGCCTGAGAGTACGCTCGGGCCCCGGCACCTCCTATTCGCGCATAACCGCAATAAGCGAGGGTACGACCGTAACCGTACTTGGAGAGACAAACGGCTGGTATCTTGTACGCTTATCCAACGGCACAACCGGCTATTGCAGCGCCGAATATATTAAATTGACCGCTTCGCCTTCCACCCCTAGCGGCCCGGAGGGAAAGACAGGGACGGTCACAGGCGTTGAAACGCTTAACGTGCGTTCGGGACCGTCAGGAGAAAACGGCGTGCTCTTTATAATAAGCAAGGGCACTAAAGTTACAGTACTGGAAGAAACCTCTAACGGCTGGTACAAGATACAGGTGCTCAACCAAACCGGCTATGTAGAAGGAAAATATATAAAGCTGGATTCAAGCGGCCCTTCAGCCAGCGCAACCAATCCGGCAGGCACTCCTTCAAGCACGCCCTCCAGCACTCCCAAGCCAACGGCAAGTCCCGAGCCCTCAGTTAAAACAGGCAGAGTAAGCCTTGAGAACTCGTCCAGCCGGCTTAACGTGCGCTCCAATCCCAGCTCGTCAGGCTCCATAATAGGCAAGCTCAAACAGGGAGCAATCGTTACCATTACGGGTGAATCGGGCAACTGGTATAAAATTGAAAGCGGCTCGGTTAAGGGCTATGCTTCAAAGGACTATATAATTATCGGCGGCTCCTCCTCACAGGAGCGTATCGGAATTGTAACGGGCGCAAGCAGCCTGAGAGTCCGTTCGGGCCCCGGCACCTCCTATTCGCGCATAACCTCGGTAAGCGAAGGCTCCAAGCTGACTATTCTGGACGAAACGAGCGGCTGGTACAAGGTGCGTTTATCCAGCGGCACGATTGGCTATTGCAGCGCCGAATACATCACTATTTCAGAACAGAGCTCAAGCAGCGGCAGCGAAGAATACGCCACGGGAACAGTAGACGTCTCCTCTTCCCTGAATGTCCGCAGCGGAGCTTCGACCAGCAGCGGCATAGTCGCTTCCCTGAGCAACGGCGCAAAGGTAACCATTCTCAATAAGGAATCCAACGGATGGTACCGGATACGTACTGCTTCAGGCATAATTGGCTATGTAAGCGGTGAATATATTAAATTAAATGAAGGACAGAGCTCGGATGATTCCTTCCAAAGCTACACCGGCACGGTTAAATTAAGCAGCTCCTCAAACCGGCTGAACATACGCGCCGGCGCAGGTACTGACCAGAGTATTATCGGAAAGGCCTCCAATGGAGCCAAACTGACCATAATAGGCGAATCAGGCGGCTGGTACCGGATAAAATACAACAATATAACGGGATACGTAAGCAAGGATTATATACAAATCTGAATTCTTTTGAAGGGATGTGAATGAATTTGAAAATCAAAAAACTGATAGTGGTTTTAACCATTCTCGCGCTCACGGCCGCCCTGCTGCCATTAACAGCTCAGGCAGTTACGCTTAAGGAGGGCAGCCGAAGCCAAGGGGTAGAAGCCCTGCAGCAGGCGCTTAAAAGCAAAGGATATTTTTCCGCTACCTCTACAGGCTATTACGGCGATATAACGACTGAAGCCGTAAAGCGCTATCAGAAGGATAACAAGCTTACTGCCGACGGCATCGCAGGCAAAGACACCTTAACTGCGCTGGGCCTTTTATCCGACGCAGAAGCAATTAAAACCGGCACCGTTAACATATCAGAAGGACTCAATCTCCGATACGGTCCCTCCACCTCCAACACCCTGCTCTGCGAACTGGCTGACGGCGAAAAGGTGGATATTCTGTCTGAGAACGGCGGCTGGTATAAAATACGCACCTCCTTCGACATAGAGGGCTATGTTTATAAAAGCTACGTAAGCGTATCAAACAGCTTAAGCGATAACGCCGACGTACAGCAGGGCAAGGTAAAGGTAAACACCCGGCTGAACGTGCGCAGCGGCCCAAGCACCTCTTATTCAATCAAAGGCTACCTGCTTAATAACGCCGCAGTAGTTATAAGCGGCTCACAAAACGGCTGGTATGCAATAACCTCTTCTTCGGGCCTGAGCGGCTACTGCAGCGCGGAATATATAACCGTCAGCGGCCAAAGCTCCGACAAAAACGATTCCCCATCGGGAGAAGCCGTCAATAAGACGGGCAAGGTAAAAGTCAACACCCGTCTGACTGTGCGCAGCGGCCCAGGCACCTCTTACTCAGCCAAGGGCTATTTAACCAACAATACCTCGGTAACCATTACCGAAATATTAAGCGGATGGTATAAAATAAGCACCTCCTCTGGCATAACAGGCTATTGCAGCGCCGATTATATTACCGTTACAGGGGATAGCATTGAAACTCCAGCCCAGACACAGCAGGGCAAGGTAAAGGTAAACACCCGTCTGACCGTGCGCAGCGGCCCGGGTACCTCTTACTCAGCCAAGGGCTATTTAACCAACAATACCTCGGTAACTATTACCGAAACTACTGACGACTGGCATAAAATCACCACGCCCACCGGCATGAGCGGCTACTGCCATAAGGATTATATTACTATTTTGAGCACAGGCTCACCCTCAGATAAGCCGGATTCCTCCAAGCCGGATGAAACGCTTAAATACGGAATGACCAGCAACGATGTAGTCAAATTGCAGCAGCGTCTTAAAGAGCTTGGCTATTTTTCGGCTAACTGCACGGGCTATTTCGGCACAATAACCCTCAGCTCGGTTAAGAGCTTCCAGAAGGATAATTCCTTAGATGTAGACGGCATAGCAGGGCCTAAAACCCTCAGCGCGCTCTTTGATAAGGACGCCGAAGCCAAGCCGGACGATAAGGATGAGCCTGAAACTCCGGCAGAGCCTTCAGACGAAGCGGAAGAGATAATAAACGAGCTTATAGCATACGCCAAGACCTTCCTGGGCACGCCCTATGTTTACGGCGCAAACGGTCCCGATTCCTTCGACTGTACCGGCTACACCTGCTATGTATTCAAGCATTTTGGATACTCCCTGCCCCGTACCGCCTATAATCAGGGCTATAACGATTACGCCCCCAAGATTGAAAATGTATCCGACCTGAAGCCGGGCGATTTGGTATTTTTCAATACCATTAACGACAACGACCTTTCGGACCACGCCGGCATATATCTGGGAGATAATATGTTCATTCACTGTAATTCAGGCAGTTCTATGCAGGTAGTTATTCAGGATATAACCAGCAGCTATTACAAGCCGCGCTTTTCCTGGGGACGACGGGTAATTTCCTAATATACTGAGAATGACCGTTCATCCTTTTAAAAAAGCATAATAGTGAAGCAGCGGGAAAATGCGCGCAAAAAACAAATAGAAAGAGGCTTATAACGGCTGCGCTTTATGAGCCTCTTTTTTTCATTCTATTATACCCTTTTACACGCAGCTTTAAGTTCAGGATACAGAAAATCTGCGTCCTGCGGCGTTAATTAGAGAGCCAGTATAGAATTCTTAGAAAATAAATAATTTCGTTATGAGACCAATCGCTCTTTGTAAACTTAGGGTAACAGCTTGTCTCATGGACAAGGAGGAAATAAAATGGATAAAAAAGACCATTCCAAAGCAAATCCAACCGTTTATAAAAGCGCGCTTTGTGGAAAGAAAATAGATGAACAAACCAATTCCAAAGCGTCAGAGCAAAAAGGCCCGGACAATACGGCCGCCCTCAAGGCGCAGGCGCTGGAGGCACTTGACCAGAGCATGCAAAAACAAATTAAAATGGGGAAAATCATTGTTTTTACCATAGGAATAATAAGCTTTATCAGTTCGCTAGTCCTTATATTCCTGCATGGCTTTACTTTCGTCGTTTTGACCGCAGTAATTATACAGGCCGTGTTCTCCTGCGCGCTTATTTCAGGCGTAAGCTGGATTAGATACTTATTTGCCGTCAGCGCATTTTTAAATATTATCCCCTCGTTAAAAGCTGTTTTAGAATTTATTAATCAGCCATATCCGTTAGCGCTGACGCTTTTTATACTTCTGACTCTTTACCAGACTGCCTGCGGCATACTGCTCATATTTAATAAAAGCGTTTCGGAATATATGTACGCACAGAAATATAAATAATACAGCCGTCATATGGGCGCGGACGGCGTCCTTCCAGCAACGCTGGAAGGACGCCGCGGGGGGCGGCTCCAGGCGGCCCTGCGGGCCGCCGGCCGGGCCAAAGGCCCGGCCAGGGCAGGCATTGCCTGCCCGGAGCCGCCCCCCTCGCCACAGGCTTTGCGCCTTAGCGCAAAGCCTGTGGCGCTCGCGCCCTATACAGCCCTAAAGAAAAATAAAAATTAATCCAGTTCTACATATCCTCATAAGCGCACTGCGAACACTTACCGTTATTTTCATAAGCGCAGTCTGCGCAAAGATATTTATGACATGCCGAGCACTTTTCCATGCTTCTTTCTTCCGCCTCCCGGCCGCATACTGCACATTGCACTCTAGCCATAAAATCAGCTCCTATCTGTCTTAATATTTTTATTTTACTTCATTAACAGGCAATTATACATATAATCTTTATAATTTATTCAAGAATACAGTTTTTACATAAGAATAGAATTAGCGCTTGTGACCAAACCGCAGCAAAACTGGTCATAGCGGCCGCAGCAGCATACTGGAGGGGCGGCGGCGTTTGGCAGGCTTTGCCTGCCCGGCCGGGCCAAAGGCCCGGCCCGCGGCCGTAGGCCGCAAACGCCGCCGCCCCCCAGTATGCTGCTATGGCCGCTATGACCAAATTAACAAACCTTGAAAGCGCTTCATAAAAAAGACCTAAAAATCCAACTTGACCCGCTTATAATTTTTACAGCTTTTTAATAAGCTGGCCCTCCTTGGAATCTACAGCCTCATAGCCTTTAGCGCGCAGCTCCTCGCGCAGGCGGTCAGACAGCGCCCAATCCTTATTCCGCCTTGCCTCCTCCCGCTTCAAAGCCAAGCCGGCTATTTCCTCAGGCAATTTCTCCTCAGACTTTCTTTCAGGCTCATATTCGGCTATATTAAGGCCCAGTATGCCGTCCATTCTAAGAAGCGCATCATAGATATCAGCCGATTTAACGCCGCTTCTTATAAGCGTCCAGGCTATGCCCAGCGCTTTAGGTATATTTAAATCGTCTCCGGCCGCCTCCAAAAACTGCTCCCAGGCCTTTTGGGCTAAGGCAGCCGTCTCTTCGGAGCGCAGCTCCCCTTTATGACGCCAGGCGCCCTCTAAGAATCTTAAATAGCTGGTCTGAGCTCCCTGCATAGCCTCCCATGTAAAATTAAGCTTGCTGCGGTAATGCGCATTCAGGCATAGATATCTAAAAGCCAGCGGCGAATAACCCCTGTCCGCAAGTTCTGAAAGCGTATAAGTATTGCCCAGGCTCTTACTCATTTTTCCGCCGTCCACCATCATAAATTCGCCATGCATCCAGTAATGCACGGCCGGATGCCCCAGCAGCGCCTCAGACTGTGCAATCTCATTCTCATGATGCACAGGAATATGGTCCACGCCTCCAGTATGCAAATCAAATGTATCCCCAAGATATTTGCGGCTCATAGCAGAACACTCTATATGCCAGCCGGGATAACCCATGCCCCAGGGGCTTTCCCACTGCATTATATGCTCCTTGGGAGCTTTTTTCCAAAGAGCAAAATCAGCCGGATGCCTTTTCTGCAAATTAACCTCCACCCGCGCGCCAGCAAGCTGCGCCTCCAAATCTGCGCCGGACAATTCGCCGTAATGAGGAAATTTGCCTATATCAAAATATATGCCGTCATCCGTTTCGTAGCCGTAGCCCTTATCCACCAGCCCCTGGACAAAATCCAGCATTTCCTTTATATGCTCTGTAGCCTTAGGCGTCAGATTGGGGCGCTTTATATTAAGCGCGTCCAAATCCCTAAAAAATACTCCAGTATAATATTCAGCTATTTCCCAGGGCGTTTTCTTCTGTTCCTGAGCGGCGCGCGCCATCTTATCCTCCCCTTCGTCCGCGTCGCTGGTTAAATGCCCCACATCTGTTATATTCATAACGCTTTTAACCTTATAACCATAGGCCTCAAAAGTCCGGCGCAGCACATCCATAAAGACATAAGTACGCATATTGCCTATGTGAGCGTAATTATATACTGTCGGACCGCAGGAATACATGCCCACCTTACCCGGCTTTATAGGAACAAACTCCTCTTTTTTATGGCTTAACGTATTATACAGCTTCATTTTTCCTCTCCTTTACGTTCTTTTTCTTTTCTGACAGCGCGTTCCAGCTCGCATATACGGGAGCACATTCGCTGAAGCTCCTCCAGCATGGGGTCGGGCAGGCGCTGGTCCATAAGCGAATTGTCCACGCGGACGTTATTGCGCTTGACTATCCTGCCGGGCACTCCTACCACCGTACAGTTTTCAGGCACCTCGCACAGCACTACCGCCCCAGCACCAATTTTTGAATTGTCTCCCACCTTAAACGGCCCCAGCACCTTTGCGCCTGCCGCAACCATAACGTTATCGCCCAGCGTCGGATGTCTCTTGCCCGTCTCCTTACCCGTGCCGCCCAGCGTCACATTCTGAAACAGCGTGCAGTTATTGCCTATTTCAGTTGTTTCCCCTATAACCACGCCCATCCCGTGGTCTATAAACAGGCCCTCCCCTATAACGGCGCCCGGATGTATATCAATGCCAGTTTTTTTACGGGTACGCTCCGAAATAAATCGGGCCAATAATTTCATACCGTGCTTATAAAACCAATGCGCACGCCTATGCCTGCGCACGGCTTTATAGCCCGGATAACAGAGCATAACCTCCAATTTGCTGCGCGCGGCCGGATCCCTGTCCAAAACGGCCTGTATGTCAGTCTTAAAATGCTTTCCCATATTTTCTCCCATCCCGCCCATTATATTAACCGCAGGCGGCGCATAATATAATAAATAAAAAAGCCCCCGTGCAAAACTGCGCACAGAGACGGCTTAAACCGCGGTTCCACTCCGCTTGGCGCGCTTTAAAATAAAGCCCGCCCGCTTAAAAAATTCCCTAACGCGGAAATACGGAGGAAAACTGGCGCTTTCCCCAGCTCCGCCGGCGCAGCGGGCACATTTTCACACGCGTATCCATCTCACACCCCTCAACGGATTCTCTTAAAGCGCGCGCAAAAGCCCAACCGGCTTCTCAGCCTTTGTTTTTTATCATTATACTCAAATTTAGTCCTGCGCGCAACAATATTTTTTTATAACCTGCATAACAAGGCCTTCGCCATCATAAATTTAGACAGATAAGCCCTTGGGCAAAAATTTATGCAAATGGGAGTGACTGCCATGAGAGAAACAGAGGATATCAGGCTTAACCCGGTCGCGGCCGGCAAAGGAAAGCCGCACAACATAACAATAGAGGGCCGGCAAAGGATAAGCATGACAGGAGTTATTGACGTTGAAAGCTTTAACGAGCAGGAAATACTGGTGCGTTCAGAGGCGGGCATGCTTACCGTATTTGGGCAGGGCCTGCATATCAGCAAACTGGATTTGGACGCCGAAACCCTTTGGGTAGACGGCTTTGTGGAAGGCCTGGAATATCACGAACAGCCTCAAAAGCAGGGCGGAGTATTTTCAAAGCTTTTCCGGTAATGCGAAAGGAGTCTCTGCATGCCTCTTTTTGACAGCGTAAATCAAACGGCGGAAATGCTGGCCATGATATACTGCGGTATAGTCATAGGAATAATCTATGACCTTATAGGCATATTCAGGCGGCTGTTTGCACGGCATAAAATTGCCATACATTTTATAGATTTGGTATTTTGTGCTATTGCTCTGCTCGTTTCCTGCGTTTTTATCTTTTATACGACCGAAGGAAGGCTGAAAATTCATTTATTTATCGGAATTTTAATAGGAATCTTGTTGCAATTTTTCGGCATTAAGCCTATAATAAAGACGATATTGGATTTTATCTTTGATTTAGGTGCAAAAACCTTTAAAAAGTTCAAGGGGACCAAGCTTTATAAAAGACTTATAAAATGAGTTTTTTCTTTAGAGGGATGAGGGCAGAAAAACAGAATCCTATTTTATATCATTAAAAATACGGAGAACGGCAGCTATGAAGAACAAAAGAAAGAAAAAACACTTGCCTATAAAATTGGCGGTAACCGTCCTGGCCGGAGCGTTTATCTGCTTTTCGGTTTATCAGTTCTGCAATCAACGCACCATACTGGCCAGCCAGGAGCAGAAGATGGAAGAGCAGCGGCAGCAGCAGCAGGCTCTCCAGGAAGAGCTGGAAAGCATAAATAAGCTCAAGGAATATGTTAAATCCCCCGAATACGCGGAGCAGTATCTGCGTGAAAAGCTGGGCATGGTTAAAGAGGGCGAAATTATATTTAATACTAAAAAATAAAATGCGCGCTTAAGCGCAAAGCAATCACATGCAGCCCAACAGCTTCGCATGTGATTTTATTATAATTCCGCGTGAATCACCAGCGCGGACAGCATGGAGTTTATTATATGATATACGCCGTAATAGATATAGGCACCAACAGCACCCGCCTATATGCAGCAGAAATATCTAAGGGCGTTCAGCGGGTCCTTTATAAAGAACTGGAAACCACGCGGCTGGGCGAAGGCGGACTGGACGGCCTGCTCAAAAAGGCGCCTATGGAGCGTACTGCCCAGGCGGCGGAGCGTTTTGTCCAAAAAGCACATTCGCTCGGAGCAGCCGCGGTCTTTATTTACGCTACGGCGGCCGTAAGGGAAGCCTCTAATAAAGAAGAATTTGCCCGGCTTATAAAATTGAAAACCGGCTTTGAGCTGAATATTATAAGCGGAGAAATCGAAGCATATATCGCCTATCTGGGCGCGGCCGGCGATAAAGACGGCTGCGCCGTAATAGATATAGGCGGCGGCAGCACAGAAATAATAATAAAAAACGGCGATATGCGTTCCATGAGCCTAAAGCTGGGAGCGGTAAGGCTTATGGAAAACTGGGGCGGCGGCCAATTGGACGAAAAAACCATAAACCGCGCGGCCGAATACATAGATTCGGCCTTGCGGCAATACGAAATAATTTCGCCGCGCGGCTCGGCCGAGCTAATAGGAGTTTCGGGCACGCCCACCACCATAGCCGGCATAAAGCTGGGCAGCCCCGCCTACCAGCCTCAGCTTATACAGGGCCTTCATCTAACGCTGGACGAAATACGCTCGACCGCTCTGAGCTTATGCCGGATAAGTCTGGAAGAAAGAAAACGAATACCCGGCATGCCCCCTGAAAGAGCGGATGTGCTTCAGTACGGCGCTCTAATTTTATGGCGGTTCATGGCCATGTACGGTTATGACAAACTGACGGTAAGCGACGACGATTCTTTAAAGGGCTATATAAAATACATGATGCTTAAAGGCAGGATAGCACAATGAAAAAAGGCTTAGCTTCAGCTGACAGGATTTTTATTATACTTGGAGCCGTATTCGGCGTTCTGATGATATTTTCGGGCGTGTTCTATAACGAAATCTATACTCATATAGGCCGGGGAGCGGACATATTCCTATGGAGCGCGGTAGTAATTGAAGCGGCGCTTTTTATAATAGCCTTTTTCCGGATATTATACCGCTCGGGCAGCGCTGAAACCTTTAACGGATACATGATAATCCCCGCGGGAAGCATTTTGCTCTGCGGACTTATAGCCTATATGCTCATGCAGCCTATTTCCCAGTACCGGCTGGATATAAAATATGAAAACAGCCGCTTTGAGATGCAGGAATGCATAGACAATTATCTCTCCAATCAGGATAAAAGCGCCCGTACTATCAAGCTGAGCGAAGAATACGCCGATTTAAGCGTTACAGGAGAGGTGCTTCAATATGAAAACGGAGCTTTTTATTTCTTTCCTGTTTTTGAGCATGAAAGCCGGATAGAGGGCTTTGCATATATGATTTCGGATACTCCCTATCAGAGCGTTATGGAGGATTATTCCAATTTTTATATTGAGCTTTTAGGCAATAATTTCTCATATTTAACTTTATATTATAAATAGCAGGCAGTTAATTAAAAGCTGAAAAGCGGGGCGGCGCGGAATTTTGGCGCAGCCCTGCGGGCGCGCCAAAATCAAGCGGCGCCGTATTTTTTTGCAGAAAGCAAGCTTTCGGCAAAAATACGGCGCCGCCGGCCCGGCCAAGCCGGGCTCCGCGCCGCCCCCCCGTTTAATAAAGCCGTAAAATAAGAGCCGGCTTTACGCCTCCGCAGGCTAAGTTCAGCTCAGCGTAATAACCGTACCGGGGTAAATCAAATTAATATTGGAAATTTTATTAATAGCGGACAGCCTGGATACCGTAGTATTAAAGCGAGCCGCAATCTTGCCTAAGGTGTCCCCGCGCTTTACCGTATACTCTCTGACCAGGGTGCCTCCCTGAACAAGCAGCTTTTGTCCCGGATATATAAGATTGGGATTGGAAAGCTGGTTCAATTCGGCTATTTCCTCTGTCGTGGTATTATACCTCCTGGCAATCTTATAAAGCGTATCTCCCCGCTGCACAATATAATATACTGCGTCCGCCGGAATGTCTCCCGAAGCTTCAATGCGCAGCCTTTCGCCCACAATTATAAGATTAGGGTCTCTAAGAGAATTAAGGCTGACAATACTCTGCACGGTAGTATTATATTTTCTTGCCAGTTTATAAAGAGTGTCTCCCCGTTCTACCCTGACATAGATATACTGATTATCCGGATTATCCGGCTTGGGGTCGTCCGGCCTGGGAATTTCCGATGATTCGGAAAGCAGAATATCCTCGGTAAAATAATCCAAATCTACAGCCCCGTTTATGCCGTCCACTCGTCCAGTATTGCTGTACTGAAAGCCTACCCATTCATCCCACCGTCCGTTTTCCGGCTCGCTGGGACCATATTCAGCCACCCAGATTGGATAGCTTTGGGCCATTTCTTCGTCCCAAACCGCTCGCGCGGTATAAGCGCTGCTGTAAATAACTGTTTTCAAGCCGCTAAGGCGCTCGGTCTCCTCCAAAAAGGCGCGGGCTATGCTGTTTCGGCTGGCATAGCTCAAATTGCTGGCCGCGCCGAAATCCATAGCCAGCCTGCAGTCGGGCTGCGTTCCGCTTATAGTCTGAACAAAAAAGCGCGCCTCCTGAACCGCCTCTGTTTCATTCCGAGCCGACATGGCATGATAAAACCCTATTTTCAGGCCGGCCGCCTTGGCCCGCTCATAGTTCTGGCGAAAATAGGGGTCCACATAATCATTTGAAGCGCTTGAGCGGATATAAACCATTTCTACTCCGCTGGCAGCCACCCGTTCAAAATCTATATTCCCCTGATAGCGGCTTACGTCTATGCCGTCGTATATAACGTCGCTGGACGGCCCAAAGGCTAAGGCCGGAGCAGCCGCAAGACAGAAGGCCAGGCAAACAGCCGCCGCAAGAAATCTTTTTAATCTTTTCATTATAAACCTCCCGTAAAGGCAAGCCTTTTATTTTATCAAAACGGGCAGAGCAAGACTGCCCGTCCTTTGAAGCAGCATGCGCATACTCCTTAAACATAATATGCCTAAAGGCCGCAGCAGGTTATTGTCCTAAGAAAGGCAGCCGCATTTAATTCACTTATCGGCTTTTTACGCGCGCTTCCGCTCAGGCGGTCAGCATAAGGTTCAAAAATCAAATTGTGGATAACTTTTTAGCGCAAACCATTTACAATTAAGTCGCTACTATTTATAATACAATTTAATAAGAGGCCTGAGGGCCAAATATTAAATTTGAAAGTGAGTTAGTATTATGAAAGACACATTAAAGCTCGTAGGGGTAGACCAATTCGGGCGCACAGTAGAATCTGTTGAAGGATACACCGATAAAAAGGTAGGCATGTTCTTCTGGCTTTGGATAGGACAGCCGCTGGCTTCGGGCGCATACGACGCTACCGCCATAACCAAATTGGATAACGGCAGGGAGATTTTGTATTTCCAGGATAACAAGGAAATCAGCCCTTCAGGCCAGGCGCATTTCTGGGGAGAGCCGCTTTGGGGATACTATAACTCCGCCGATGAATGGGTGCTTTCCAAGCAGCTTGAAATGCTGGAAAGCGCCGGAATAGACTTCCTGCTTTTTGACGCCACCAACGAGGTTACATATCCCGCCGTTTATCAGCGTCTCATGAAAATTGTGCAGCAGCGCGTTGAAATGGGCTTTAATCCTCCGCGCGTAGGCTTTTACACCCATACTCATTCTATAAAGACCACCAGGGTTTTGTATAACGAGCTTTACAGCAAAAACCTTTATCCGGACAGCTGGTACCGCGTAGACGGCAAGCCCTTTATCGTCGCTTTTACTTCGCCTGAAGCGGATATAGACGCCGAGGAGATAACCGTGCGCCGCCGCACCGGCTACGACCCTGGCCCTTTAGAGCCTGAAATAAGGGAATTTTTCCATTTTCGCACTCCCCAATGGCCCTGCTCGCCCTATAAGGAGGACGGCTTCGCCTGGGTAGAATGGACTTTCCCTCAGCCTGTTCACCGGGATATGATTAACGTAACGGTAGCAAGCCATCCTAATGTTCCCATGAGCTTCAGCCATACCCGCGGTCTGCTTAACTTCGGACGCGGCTATGACCCTGATACGCAGACAAATATCCGGGAGGACTGCGAAAAGGGCACGTTCTTCCAAAGGGAATGGGATGTGGCTTTAAAAGCCAATGTAGATACGGTGTTTGTAGGGGGCTGGAACGAATGGATAGCTTACAAGCAGCTTTATGACGGCGAATATATGCTCTGCGACGCGGCCGATTTGGAATATTCCAGAGACATAGAGCCTATGAAGGGCGGCTACGAGGACGCCTTTTATCTGCAGCTCATACGCAATGTGCGCGCATTTAAGGGAATTAAGGGCGATTCCCGTCCGGAACGCCGCAATATTGACATCTCTAGTTCAGACGCTGCTCAATGGGAAGGCAGCGAGCAGTATAACAAGATAGGGCCGGAAATAGAGCGCAACAATACCGGCTGCTGCGCGCAGCTTGTATACAAGCAGCCCGCGCCCCTTAACGCAATTAAAAAAGTAAACGCCGCGGACGACGGTCAAAAACTTTACTTCCGGATTGAAAGCCAGTATGCGCTCAAGGATTCGGACAAGGGCTTTATGAACGTTTATCTGGGCACAGGCGTTCCCAGCCTAAAGGGCTTTGAAAGCTATACGCATGTAATACGTCCTATAGACGGCAAATTCATGCTTTGCTCTCTTGACGGCGACAATAACGAAACTCCCATAGCCCCTGCCGAGACTGCGCGGAGCGGAAACGTTTTAAACCTCTCCATAGCTCTTAACGCGCTGGGCGAAGGCTTTGACCGCGTGTATTTCAAGGTCTGGGACTGCCCTGGACTGAGCAGGGATATAATGGACAGCTATTTAAAGGGAAGCGCCCTGCCCATGGGCCGCTTAAGCTGCGAATACAAACTGAGCAAATAATAAGTTTTGACAGCGCATAAAACCGCATGCTTTGATTCAATTAAAACCTTTATGAAATTGACTCCGGGCGGCCTCTTAGGGCCGCCCGGAGTCAATAATTTATAATACCAGGCATATCTCCGGAACCACGCGGCAAAGCGGAATATACAGGCATTTCAGAAAAGCGCACCGCGCTTTAAAGCCCAGCTTAGCCCTAGACGTCCATAACCTGAACAGGAGTGGAATTAAAATACATACTTTTAACTCCTCTATCCTCCAAAAATGCAGAAGCCAGCTCCTTAACGGCGTAATAGCCCTGCATATATGCGTCCTGTGCAACATAAGCATAAATACGTCCGCGCGAATACCTTTTATCTGCGGCCGAATGCTCGTGTCCCAGACAAATAGTATTTATACATGGACTGCTCTCCGTTCGGTTTAATTTTTCCGCAGCCATGCAGGCGAGATATAAAAAGCCGCTGCTTACATAAATACAGTCCAGCGGCTGCGCATGATAACAGCTTTTTATGCGGCCTGCTAATTGAGCCGCAGCCAAATTATTATCAAGGTTCAAAGCCATTTTCTTTATTTCAGCTTCGGGATTTACCGCCAGAGCAGAATTTATAAAGCCCTGTATCCTGCGGCCCAGCATAAATTTCTCCGGATTAGCCTCTGAAGTCAGCACGCATATTCTTTTCATTTCTGCAATTTTACGCGCGGCAAGATATGCGCACATTGCGCCCTCCTCAAAATGCTCCGGTCCAACATACGCCGTAAACGGTCCAAACTCAATATCCTCCTGCATATCGTTGAAAAATATCAATCTGCCCTGCGCGCACAAACTAAGCGTCAGCCGCTTCCAATCTGCCGCGCGAACGGGATAGACAATATAACCGTTGCAGGAGGAAGTTAAAAGCAGCTCCATTAATCGGGCTACATCCTCATTATTATAGGCGCAGGGATAATAATAAAAGCGCAGTCCAACCCCTTCGGCCGCCTCAGCGGCCGCCTTCATGCCAGCAGCGGCCTTATCCCAAAAATATAACGGATATTTAGGGATAAGCACGCCTATTTTCAAAGCGCAATCCCCTCCGCTTCTTTTCCTGCTGCTTGAAAAATAGCCGTATTTACAGGCCAGCTTATATATAAGCTCTCTTTTCTGAGAAGAAAAAGCGGCGCCTCCGTTAAGAATTTTATATACGCCCGAAACGCTCAATCCTGCTTCCTCTGAAATTTTCCGCACGACCTCGCAGCCGCCGTTGCGCATGCTCATATGAAGCTTTCCCTTCATGAATAAATCATTATTATACTTATTCGCTCTTTTAAAAGACAATCCTGTCTGTCATCGCCAAAATTAAAAGCCCGTCTGCATTCCGAAGCCCTTTGCCGGGGACGTTCATAAGCTCTTTTGGATAAAGCCGGGAAGCGCCAGGGGCGGGGGGCGGGGGCGGAGGAGGAAAGGCAGGCGCGGCAAAAGGGATTTTCCCTTTTGCCGCGCCTGCCTTCAGCCTCCGCATCTCTTTATCGTTAAAGCTGCATCTTATACTTATTATGCTTTAAATCATATGTGCTTGAAGGCAATGTCTTGGACATGTTTTTGTCTGGAAAAGGCGTTAAATCATCATATCTCCATTTTTCCCGGTCTGCCGGCTTTGAAAAATCAGGAATATCAAACAATGCGCCCATTTTAAGGCAGCTTCTCCAGCCCAGTATGCCCGCGGCCGACATAACCGCCGCTTTATATACGTCAAAATAAGGCTGAATATCCCTGTTTAGATATTCCCCGAAATAATACAGCACCCAATAATCGCTGCCGCCGTGTCCCGTGCTTTCCGCCCGCTCATTGTTAAATGGCCAGTCCGGTCTATATATTCTTGACGCTTGGGTATTTTCAGGCACGCACCAATTATTGTATCCATACATTACCCGCGCTTCGTCAAAACGTACTGTTTCCATTCCGCCGTTCTGGCATGCGAGCCTGTACCAGTTACCATGAGGACCAAATGCAGCGCAGCCGGTAATTCGGAATATTGCGCCGCCGTCCGTTTCGCAGAGCATAATAGCGGCAGGATCATTCTGCCGGGTTTTCCCAGAGGCTATATCATCCTCCCTGTCATTTGCTATAACCCTTGCGTTTATATTTATCGGCGACTGCCCCGTCGCGTACATTAACGGACCAAGCGAATGAGTAAGATAATATGTAGCGGGCATAAATCTTCTCCAATGGCGTTCTCCCGGGGAAAGCGCCCACCCCTCTTCGTCTGAAACCGGATGTACATACTCTCCTTCGGCATACATAACCTTTCCAAATGTACCGCCTGTATAAAGCCTCCTTAATTCCTGCACGCCTCTCATATAAGGATAGTTTTCAGACAGCATATATTTAACTCCCGTCCTTTGCGCCGCTTCTACCAATTCTACGCATTCCTGCATAGTTCCGCCCGCCGTAGTTTCGCTTAACACAGCGATGCCCCTTTCCATAGCTTTAACGGCATAGGAGGCATGCTCATGAAAATAATTGCAAAGCACAACCCCATCCATATCTGTTTCTTCTATAAATTCATCAAAATCGGTATAATATTTTATTTTGTTTCCAAAATCCTTTTTCAAATTATCCAGCACACGGTTATCCTTATCGCATACCGCGACCGCTTCCATATCGTCTATTGCCGAAAGGCCCTTTATATAATAGCTTCCTCTGCCTGCTCCGAAAAAACCTATTTTTTTAGCCCTTAACATAAAACGCTTCCTCCTGTAATTTCTAATTTTATATAACAATAATATTGCCTATTAAACTGCAATACAATATACAAACTGCATAAAAAAACTAACATATTTTTGTATTGTAATATCATTGACCTGCAAATATGCCCCTGCTATAATATCCTGAAAATATTACCCTAAATTGACAAGGTCATATACGGTCGGGACAGGGCTCTTTGAGTGTCCTGCTGTGTTGCTTTTCCCTCCGTGTACATCTAGTGCATGTCGTTCAAGCGCCTTGCAGGCTACGTAAACGGCCGCTTTCTGACTTTTCCACCTCCAGCAGGTTTGATTCCGGCATTTTGAAGGAAGCGGAATGAGGCGTAATAAACATACACCGATGTACACCCATTAACGATGACGCAGAAAATGCCGAAATCAGACCGCTGGAGGCGTGTATCCCCTTGTCAATTTAGGGTATAAATACCGGAGTTAAAATATGAATTATCTGCTAATACTTCTCGCCTCCGCAGCCTTCAGCCTGAACGGTTCCGCAATAAGAGTATTCCAGCTCAAATACCAAAAGACTAAATCCTCCATGTATTTATTCCAGGGGGCATTCTGCCTGGTCGCGGCGGTTTTATACATATTGACCGGAGCATATAAAACTCCTCCCGCTCCAACAACCGTTCTCTTCGGCGTCCTGTTCGGAATATGTTTTATGGCGGCGTCCTCGCTGAACGCATATTGCTATGCTATAGGGCCTATGTCCATCACCACCGTTATATCCAGTATGAGCCTGGCTGTACCTCTGGCCTATTCCTGCATATTTTTAAAAGAAACAATTTCCATCCCGGGGATAATAGGGCTAGGCCTGCTAACTCTGACCATGCTTATTTCCGCAATCCAAAGCAGCGCCCCTAAAAAATCAGACATATCTCTAAAATGGTTTATGTGCGCAACTATACTTTTTATGCTGAACGGCAGTACAGCCACAATACAAAAAGCCGCCCTGCTTAAAACAGGAGCGGAACAGAACGGCATTTTTCTTACTATTGCTTACTCCGCTTCCTTTATACTTTTCATGCTGAAATTTATTCAAACTAATAAGGGTATAAAATTCAGAATGTCCGAGCAGATAAATAAACCGCTCCGGGCTGGCGCGGCGGCGGCAGTCAGCGGTGCAGGCACTTTCGGCGGAAACGGCCTGCTCGGCTATCTGAGCACTCTGCTGCCGGCGGCCCTGCTTTATCCGGTACAAAACAGCTCATATATAATCTTAAACAGCCTTGCCGCCGTTTGTTTCTTCAGGGAAAAATTAAATAAATGCAAGCTTCTGACCGTCTTCCTGGGCATAGGCGCAGTAGTTTTTCTTTCTATATAAATAAACTGGTGACAGTCTTGCATAACGCAAAGCGGCTGCAGGCCGCAGCAAAAGGCCCCGGCGGCGTTGGCGGCCGCTTCCGGCCGCCGGCCGCGCCTTTAGGCGCGGCTCGGGCAGGCGCTTTTGCGCCTGCCCAACGCCGCCGGGGCCTTTTGCTGCGGCCTGCTTAACAACGCAAAAATAAAGAATTTATCCAGCTATGGGGCATGCAATTCCTTGCAAACTAAATGTAATTCGCTTAAAAAATATGTACAGCGCTTAAGCGCCTTTATTACTCTTGCGCAGAAACGCCTTTTGTACAGCAAGCACATAATCTCTATAGCCTTCGTCATGCACCCTGGTAACAACCAGCTTCCATTCGCAGTCGGCGCATATAGCCTTGCCTAATATCTCAATATTCTCCGGTTTAACCTGCCCGCATATTACGCATCTTTTTTCCATAATCAATCGCCCTCCCATTTCTTTGAATCAATTATACCCACTCTGCTTTATACTATTCGCCTTCCTGCAAATGTGTTAATAAAATATTTCTCTGGATATTAATAAAATTTATGCTATAATAGATTAAAGGCAATAAAAACAAAGGAGGGCGGATAATGCCCCAGCCGTACATCAGAAAAAAATATACGACCGATTATATCGCGCTGCCCGAATATTTAAGCGAGCAGGCGCGCAAAGGTCTGTTTATAAAAAAAATTAAACCTCTATGGCTGTGCTTTGAAAAAGGCGAGCCGACCGAACTGGACTATAAGGTTATTCCTATAAACACCTCGGACGAACTAGACGAGCTTAATAAACAGACCGGCTGGAAAAGAGTACTCATACACAACAGCATGGCTATAATATGCGCTCCGGCGGGAACGGATTTCCCCTTGGTAGACGATGATGAAACCATGCTGGTAAAGCTTAAATTCATGCGCACCATGCATATCTTTCATTTGCTGCTTGCCTTAAGCGGGCTTGTTTTCGCCGTTTATTCGGTATTTCAATGGTGGGGTAATATCACCTATGCCGGATTTTCCCTTCTGTTGAGCATAGTGCTGCTTTGCTTCGCCGTATATGAGCCGTTTTCCATGTCCAGAGTACAAAAGGCCATCAATAAGCTAAAGGCCAAGAAACGCTGAAAGTAAAATTCAAAAGGAGGGAACGTACTATGACCATTTTATTTGTTTGTACTGGCAATACCTGCCGCAGCCCCATGGCCATGGCTCTTTTCCGCCTGAAAGGGACGGACGTAAAAGCCGAAAGCGCTGGAATTTTCGCTCAAAACGGGCAGCCGGCCTCCGCCGAAGCAGTAATTGCATGTCAAAAGCTGGGCGCCGACTTATCCGGACACAAAAGCCGCCGCATTACGCCCGAAATAATAGCGGACGCCGATATTATAGCGGCTATGACCGCCTCTCATAAATTCCAGCTGCTTTTAAACGGCTGTCCTCAGGAGAAAATCTTTACGCTGTCCGAGCTTACCGATATCCCCGGCGATATTCCCGACCCATTCGGACAAAGTCAGGAGATATACGACCAAACGGCACGCATACTATTAAAGCATATCGACGTACTGGCGCTAAAACTGGGAGGCGGCGCATGATATGAAATACCATATAGACCTGGAACCCTCAATCATCCAGCTTGCCTCTGTTTTTGACAAGGCTGGGTTAACTCTCTATCTTTCGGGCGAAAGCCTGGCTGCAAAAATTTTAGGCAAGCCTTTCGGCGAATTAGAGGTTTGCTCAGGCGCCACCCCCAATAAGGTAACCGATTTGCTGCGCAGCAGCAAGAGCACCAGAGTACTGCCCAGCTCCGACTCTCCTGAAATAGTATATATACTCCTGAAAAAATCCCCCAGGGAAACCCTTACCCTCAAGCATGTAACGCTGCGCAAGGAAATGCCCAGCCTGGAGCACGGTCTGCGCTTCACTATAAGCATTTTTGAGGATTCTCTGTACAGGGATTTTACAATTAACGCTCTTTATTATGAAATAAGCAGCGGTCAGCTTCACAACCCCAGCACAGGCTTTGGAGATATGGCGGAGAGACTTATACGACCGGTTATTGAACCTAAGCTCTTTTTCAGCCAATCGCCTGAAACGATACTTCGAGCTATACGCTATAGCTGCGGATTAAATTTTACTCTGGACTCCGCGTCGCTTGAAGCAATATCGGAAAATATAAATAAGCTGGATAAAATACCGCCCGCCGCTGTAAAAAAGGAATTAAACGCGCTCCTGCTTGCGGATAAGGAATTTAACTGCGCGCCCGAGCAGCTTTTTCGCGCCCTGAAAGCCTGTCTGGACGTAGGCTGCTTTAAAGCCTTATTCGGCCATGCGCTAATAAACGAAAACAGCTTAAATACCTGCGTTAAAATGCCATGCACGCTGGACGCGCGCTTATGCGGACTATTCGCTGAAACCCAAAATACCGGCGCATATCTTAAAAAGCTGGATTACGACCCCGCATTTATAAAAAGCTGCCAGAACATTCTGGACGCGGCGCGCTTAAATGGGGAACTTAAGGATTATTTAGACGAGCTGGCCCGCGTGGGACTGGACAGCGCGCTTAAAGCATGCAATTATTTCGACAGAGACCCGTCTGTTTTTTCCGCTCTGCTCAGCGCAGGCGCGCCTAAAAATAAAGAAAGCATAGCCATAAGCGGTACGGATATTGCTAAAAGAATCGGTCCTTCGGGAAAAAGCATATCTCTAATCAAAACTAAATTATATAAAAGAGTACTGCTGAATCCATCGTTAAATAATAAAGAATCACTTAACGCGCTGCTGGACGGCCTGGGATATTAACCCTTTAATCTGTTCTTTTAGCATAGCTATGTATAAAAGGAAAATTAAAAACGGGGAAAGGGCGCGGGGCTGGGCGCGTTTGCGCCCAGCCCCGCAGGCCCCGGCGGCGTCAGGCAGGCGCAAACGCGCC
>URIR01000012.1 GCA_900547955.1 uncultured Eubacteriales bacterium
AAGATAAACGGTTAAGATAGTGGCAGGAAGAGCTAAAAAACACCCCCATGGGAAAGCGGGATGTCCTTAACGGAGAAAACCAAAAACCGAATAGGATAATAAAGATCCATCACGGATAGAATCTGTGATGGATCTTTTCTTGTTAACCATTATAAAACCACAATAAACAACTGTAATAGATTGACAGAACGCCAAAAATATTGTATAATAAAGTAGATTTTTATACCTTTATGTCGAAGGAGGTTCGTATGAACAACGAAGCAGAAAGATGGTGTTCTCTTAAAGAAATTATGGAGCATCTTGGAGTCAGTCGTGATACCGTCCTAACTTGGATTGCAAAGCGTGAAATGCCTGCATCAAAGGTCGGTAGACTTTGGAAGTTTAAGATATCCGAGGTCGATGCGTGGATAAAAGAAGGTAACGCAGCAGAATAACAATCATTATTAGGAGGATCTCGTGAAAGAGTTGTTACCAAAGATAAGCGAAGCAATGAATGAAACTTTTGTCGGCAACTATGTGTTTTCCGACGAGGAATTAGCGCGTGTATATGACTTTACAGGCTGCTTGCTTCGCAACTATGATGGCGGTTGGGGGAACAGCATATCGCAAGGATATGATGAACTCGTCTTTGTTGCTATGGTGAATGCCGTAAAAACTTGGAAGTCAGAAGAGGATACCTTTTGGGATTGTATCTATAAAAAGTTGATCGGCTCGTATGGCTCACAGAAAATATATACATATCTCACGAGTGTAATTGACAGGCTCGGAAAACGTGGCAAAATCATGTATTTGTCAGGTTGTACGAAACGCTATTACGCCACTATTTTAGCGCACGCATTCGCTCCGCTCAACTCTACGGAATCCTTTTTGGAATTGTGTTGGAATCTGTATTCCGAGGATATGAATTTTACATATACGAAGAACGATGACACATTTGCTCTCGTTGCTGAGGAGCTTAAGAGAACCTTCTCTTATGAGAAATCTTTGGAGGATGACCTCAAGCTTGGTAGTGGTGTATATTCTTTGCGTGCCGGAATCAAGCGAATGGCAATCGACAGTCCTGAAGAAATAGTCAAGTATATCGAAGGCACAATCTCCTTGTTGGACAGGGTGTTTGGTGGAGAAATCCTTGATAACGACCGATATTATAATATCCTTGTTCGTGATTGGTGGACGGAAAAAGAAAAAAGCTTTGGCGTTGCCAAACCCAAGAGAAAATCATATGAACGAGCAATAACCGATTACTCAACGATTCGGCCTAAATATAGCTATAACGGCAAACAAGCTATTTTGACAATACCAAGTATTCGTCTGAAAAACAATTTTTACGATATGCCTCTTCTGAATATTTATCGTAACGGAGAGCTTGTTGACCAAAGAGAAATGTACACATTCGGTTCGGGTCTTACCATGGCAACAAAGGAACTGTCTTTGTTCGCAGACAATCTCGTTTTTGAGGATGGCATAATAGATTGCATCTTGGAGATCGTGCATTGCGGAGATGTCATTTACAACTCAAAGACAAGCTTGTTTCGAGAGTATGTTGTCTTTAGAGATTATAGGGAAATCTTGCAAGAGGAATGTCTTCCCGGAAACTACATATTGTTCGCGCCTAAATTAGAGGAGTTCTCGGCACATCCCGAAAGTATAAAAAAAGTTTCAGGTGAACCAAATTTGTATATTCTTCAGGCACAAGAGGGTGAACTGTTACAAAGTTCGAAGCGAACGGTTTTCTTCGTAGTTGAAAAACAGAAACGCAACATAAGAATTACCGCAGATCGAAAGAATAATACAAAGTTTATACACGACGGCGAGGAATTTATCGTCATCGATGGTGATTTGCAAGTTGTCGTAAAGTCGGATATTGATATATCTAAATACGGCGTACGTTATGAATCTACCGACTTTAAACTGAGTGCGTTCACTTGCGAAGAAAGCGAAGGATATAAAACCTTTTTCATCACGGAACTGCTCAATGTGTGCGAACCGCAGAAAATCAATATTTTCAGCTATGCGGATAACAAAATTGAAGCGTCCTACAATGTTGTAAAGTTTAACAGCATAAGCATTACCTACGATAAAAAGCTGTATTTTGATAAGGAAAACATTGGTACAGTGCGCTTCCATACGGAAAAATACGATAAAATCATATCGTTTGATATCAACCAAGGCAATGTTGTGATTCCGTTTGATGATGGCGATATCGTTCTTTCTCCGCCCGTGTTAAGATGGAAATTTGGCGATAGCGAATTTTCATCGCAGTACGGAGAGGATTTGTGGTATAGGAATTATTCCAATTCAGCAGAGCTTATTATTGATTTGCCTACAGAAATGGGATACCAAGTGTTCTTGGATAACAACACTGTTTTGTCCGACAGCGCAGCATTCAATTCATTTAAGCTTGGCGAAACTCTCTGGTCTATGCTGCAAGATGGTAGGAATGAAATTATCGTATTCGTAAAAGTTGAGGATATCGCTGTTATTCCTATCTTAACAGTTTGCTTGAAGGAAAAACTCAAATTCTCGCCTTTTGTAATAAGCGGAAAAGAGATGCTGTGGGATGTGGGCAAATCTTTTGTTGGCGATTCCACGCCAAAATTCAGAATCTCTTTCTGTGAGAATGATACAGTAAAGCATAGCTTCGACGTCAGCGAAACCATCGATGAAAACTATAAGAGTAGATACTTCTCATTAGCTGAGCTTGAAATAGGTATTTATGATGTTACCGTTGATTTGATGAAGCGAGTTGGATTTATCGAAAAGCCTCTCCGCTTATTCGAGCAACAAGTGGTGTTTGGCGATATCAACAAGATTCGCTTCAAGGGCAAAAGTCTGCGCTTTGAAAAGGTAATGCTAACAGGCAAGGCTTCGTATGAGGAAATCAAGCCCTTCTTTGTGGATCACCTTTGGTATATAGGAGAGTTTGACGGCTGTCATTATTATACTGGAAGTGCCTATATTATCAATCGTGATGGTTGGAAAACCTATTTGAACACCATGGCAAACAGCGAAGGAACATACGATGATATCAATCCAATAAGACTCGAACTCAGGAGCGAAAATTCTTGTTTCATCGTTGCCGGTGTTAATCCCGACGATATGGACGACTTCTTAGGTGAATTCACTCTTGACACCAAAAACAGAATTAGCAATTTTAATAGAAATACGAGAGGAATTGATTATTTCCTATTTAGCACCGAGGAGGTGAAATAGAATGTTCAATCCGGCTAAAGCATCATCAAACATAAAAGAAGAATTTATAGACTACATAGCGACAACGCATGCGTTTGCGAATCCTTCTTTACAAGAGCAGTTTGTAAAAGAGTTAAGGGCGAATATTGCTCGCGGCCCATTGCTTGAAATTAAAGATGTATTTAAGAGCGGCAAATCAATCGAAGAAATGATTGAGGATGCAGATTGTCCTCTTTCTCCGCTGTTCAGAGAGCTTGAAGCAGGCAAGCCGAACGATAAGTTACATAAGCACAAACTTCCGATAACTCGTAACTTGTATCTGCATCAGGAAAAAGCAATTCGTGCTATCGTTGGTGGAAATAACGCAGTTGTTTCTACCGGTACAGGTAGTGGTAAAACGAACTGCTTCTTAATTCCCGTATTAAATGAACTGTTACGAGAAAAGGAGCAAGGTACGCTCGGCAAAGGTGTTCGTGCATTATTCATTTATCCGATGAATGCTCTCGCAAACGACCAAATGAAGAATATCAGGGAGATCTTGATGTGCTATCCTGATATAACCTTCGGCGCATATAATGGCGGCACAGAAAATGATGAAGAAAGTGCTATTGCCGTATATGAAGCCATGTTTGCAAAAGAAAAAGTGCCTGAGCTTCGCCATAGATTGCCTAACGAAATTCTATCTCGTGACGAGATGAAGAAGAATCCTCCGAACATCTTGTTTACCAACTATGCGATGCTCGAGCATTTGCTGCTGCGTCCAAAGGATGACGTCTTGTTTTCCAATGCGGATTTCAGATTCGTTGTTTTAGATGAGGCGCACATATACACAGGTGCGACCGGTATCGAGACATCAATCCTTCTTCGTAGACTGAAAGCAAGAATTTCGGCTACTAAGGATACACGCTTTATTTTAACGAGTGCTACCTTGGGTAGTGATAGCAGCGTAGACGATGATATTATCACCTTTGCAGAGAACCTCTGTGGTGTAAGCTTTGACAAGAAGTATATTATCAGAGCCGAACGAGAGCCGTATGTTCCTAATGCCACAATCATAAAATATCCAAACGAGCTATATGAAAAGTTAGCGGATGGCGAAAATTTTGTGTGGCAGGTTCTGAATGATTACGGATTTAATGTTGATAAAGCAACTGACGAAAAAGAACTTCTGTATGATTTCTTGCTGACCTCTGATCTATACCATGCATTGCGCCTACGCCTTGGCGGTATTTGCGAGTTATCCGAGATCGGTGAGAAGCTATCTGTTAGTATGGATGTAGCAATTGCGTTCATTTCGCTTTGCACTCGCGCACAAAAGAACAAAAAATCCTTGATTGATGCAAGATATCACTTCTTTATTCGTAGCCTTGAAGGTTGTTATATTACATTGAACGGCGATAAGCGTTTGTTCTTGAATCGCCAAAGAACCTATTGGGAGAATGGCAAGGAGTCTGCCGTATTTGAAGCGGCTGTTTGCGATGATTGCGGAAGAATTGCACTGGTCGGCAAAATTGAAAGTCGCAGATTGGTTCAGGCAAGCAATCTTGAGGAAGAAGTCGAATATTACTATCTCGATGCCGATGATAATGTCGATATTGAAGATGATGACATTGAGGACGAAACCGACGGAAAGAAAGAAGTGTTCTATCTCTGTCCTATCTGCGGAGCAATTGTTGCCGAAAATGAGATTCATAATCTGCCTTGCGATTGCGGCAAGGAAAACTATATCAAGGTCATTAAGGCAAAAATCCTAAAAATAGGAGCGAGATGCGGAAACTGTCACACGGGTCATTATAAGAGATTATATCTTGGTAACGATGCAGCAACGGCTGTTTTGGCAACCTCTCTGTATGAAGAACTTCCCGAAATCGAATATGTTGAAAGCGAGGAACAAACCAAAGCTAAAAATATTTTCGCAAGGGCGGCAACTGCAAACAAAAAGGTCGCAAGAAAGACCGGCAGACAGTTCTTGGCTTTCTCCGATAGTAGACAAGAAGCAGCTAAGTTTGCGTGTTATTTAGGTAAGAGTTATAACGAATTCTTGCGTAGACGTGGCATCTGTCGCATTATTGCAGAAAGGAAAGCCGAGATTGTCGCTCACGAATATACGATATCCGATTTCGTCACTTTGCTTACAAATTATTTCACAGCAAAGAAAAGCTTTGCAAAGAGTAATTCGGATGAAAGCAATCTTACACTTGATAGTCGTAAGAACGCTTGGGTTGCACTTCTCAACGAATTGGCTCGATATAACTCTACCACCTCGCTTACTGCGTTAGGTCAAATACAATTCGAGTATAAAGGTAATACGCCGGAAATTGTTGAAAGCATTGCGGAGTTGTATAATGCTGATCCTGTTTCGGTAAAGGCATTGCTCGATTTGTTAATCTTCGAAATCGTTAAAATGGGCGCAATATACACAGACTCCGATAGTGATATTGATGATAATGACCGAGAATACATATTCTTTACTCCGTCGCAGAGATTCGTTGCTTTTATGCAATCACCCGAAAGAAAGAGAGCAACGGTATCAAATTGGATGCCTAAAAGCAAGAGCAATGGAAACGGATACTATAAATCTAACCGTCTGTATTATGTTTGCTCCACGCTTGGTATATCCGAGGATCGTGCGATAGAATTTTTAACGCAGTACTTTGAGTATCTTTCCGATCCCGAATGCGGCAATCCGTATTGTATGGATGATCTAAATAAAGATGGAACTTACGTGCTTCGTGCAAAGCATTTTGTCGTAAAGATCAACGGCTCTCCCGATGCACATTGGTATCGTTGTAAAAAATGCGGTAAGATCACACAGTTCAATTTAGGTCATTGTCCTTCTGTCAGATGCGAAGGAAAGCTCGCTGAAATCTTGCCCGACGATATTACGAGAAATAACCATTTCGCAAAGCTGTATATGAGCGATAGAATGTCCCCGTTGCTCATCAAAGAGCATACTGCACAGCTCAGTAAAAAAGAGAGCGCCGAATATCAGGAGCAGTTTATTAAAAAGGAAATCAATGCGCTTTCTTGCTCCACCACCTTCGAAATGGGTGTTGACGTTGGTGACCTTGAAACTGTATTTTTGCGAGATGTTCCACCTTTGCCGTCCAACTACGCACAGCGTGCCGGACGTGCAGGTCGAAGTCTTGATGCGGCGGCGTTTGTGCTAACATTTGCAAAGTTAAGTTCTCACGACTTGGCATTTTTCAAAGATCCTAAGCGAATGATTGGTGGAACGATACTTCCTCCGTTGTTTAAGGTGGATAATGAGAAGATAGTTCGAAGGCATATTTATGCGGTTGCTTTGAGCATATATTTTGCGGATCATGAGGATCAATACAACCACAACGATGCGGATAAGTTTATAAACCAAAAGGGATATGAGGGATTCATTGAGTGGATTAATGGACATCCTCAAAGACTTTTGGATATGCTGAAGGTATCTATTCCCGATCTTGATAATTTGCATAAGCGTCTCGGTATTGATGATTTCTCTTGGATTGAAGAATTCAGCGGCACCGAAGGAGTGTTCACGCAGCTGATTCAGGAATATGAAACCAACATTCAAAATTTTGAAAAGTTAATCAAGCAATTAAAGAGAGAAAACGATTTGACCAAAGCGGCTATGTGCGAAAGAAAGCTTCAGCATTATAAGAAAAACAAGCTGATTGATTTCTTGGCTCGTGGTAATATACTGCCAAGATACGGTTTCCCCGTTAATACAGTTGAGCTACAGCAAAATACAACCGCAAACAATGTTTCCAAGTTGAGGTTGAGCAGAGATTTGCAGATTGCAATAGCTGAATACGCGCCTTCCTCTGAGGTTGTCGCCGACGGCAGGCTATATACGAGCCGTTATATCAAGAAATCTGCAACAGGCAAAGATAAGCAGGATTGGTACACGGGATATATCGGAGTGTGCCGAAATAAAGATTGCAACACTGTAAATTACAGCATCACCCCCATTACAAGCGAAGGAATTCCTTGTTCGGCTTGCGGCAGAAAGTTGTTTAAGATGGACTTCTATGAGAGTATCGAGCCTCGTTCCGGATTTGTTGCCGAGCGACAGGATAGAGATGTTCCTATGACTCGTCAGGAAAAGAATTATCGTTCTGAGGATTATTACATCGGAAATGTTGCCGCAAGAACGATAGATAAGCATAGGTATCTGTTTAACTCAATAGAAATTCAGGTTGAATCCACAACCAACGACTCCTTGATGGTTAAATCCGTTAGTAACTTCTATGTTTGTCCTCTCTGCGGTTACGCCGTAGCAGAGGATGAAGGTATTGGCGAAAAAGAGATTGAAAAGCAGATGCGTGATGGAGCTTTGTCCGTAACGACAACGAAATCTCACGAAAGCTTGTATGGACAGTATAACTGTAATTGTCATGAACTTGTTCGTCGCTCTCTCCATCATGAATTCAAAACCGATGTTGCTAAAATATCCTTCAAGTGCAACACATCCGACTATAATACAATGGTGTCGGTAATGTATGCGATCTTGAATGCGATGGCAAAAGATCTGAATATTGAAAGACGAGATATTAAGGCGTGCTTATCAGCCAAACTCATTAATGGAATTTTAGATTTCTCTATCGTTATTTACGACTCCGTTCCCGGCGGTGCTGGTCACTCAAGAAGATTGGTAACCAAGGACGGAAAAATGCTGCATAGCATCTTCATGTCGGCGTTGAGATCGATGAGTGAATGTAATTGCGAACCGTCGTGCTATAACTGCTTGCGTAGTTACGAAAATCAAAAGATTCACGATTTGCTCGACAGAAAATTAGCAATTGAGTTCTTGCAACAATTTGTAGGATCGGTTGAAACAGTAGAGGAAGATGAGATTTCTGTTTTGATACCATTCTAACTAAGAAGCAAATGCTCCCCATTCAAATTGGGAAGTATTTGCTTCTATGTTTTAAAAATGTAAAGACTATTAAAATGAGAATTATATCCACTACACCAAACCTATTCACCCTACCTTGACAAAAGTTTCCTGTGTATGGTATAATAAAGTCACCGACAGAGGTCGGATAAGAATTGAATATCAAGTGCCACATATTTTTATTTCATAGTTTTAAGACTCGTACATACATCGGCACGGAACATTTTAAGCGAACAATTTTGTTCGCCTATTTGTGTTTCTGTCTCGATGTATGGGCGAGTCTTTTTGTTTTGCTCTCGCCTTGATTACATAAAAATCGAAAGGTGGAATGCAGATGGTTGTATCAAAATTCAGAATCAACACAAACGAAAGGAGGATCGGATGCAACACAAAAATTTCTTTATGGTTCCAAACCGTATCTTTGATTTAGAACTGAAGCCGAGAGACTTCACCGTGTATTGCTGTTTGCTTCGGCATAGCGATAGCAGGGATGGCTCCTGCTTTCCATCACGGAGAGTCATCGCAAAGGAGTGCGGTATGGATAGGAAAACCGTTGACTCTGCGATTGATAATCTCTCGTCCCTCGGTCTTGTAAAAAAGATTCAGAGGCACCGTGAGGACGGAACGAGAACGAGCAATCTCTACTACGTGGCAAACCTTTTGGAGTAGAGGAAATCTTTCATCGGGATAGTGTTAGAATTTCCTATCAAAAAGAAAACCCATAGAACAAAATCCAGGAATTACTACAACAGAAAAAGAAAGAGTAGATAGTAGCCACACATCCCCCCGTGTGTCGCCCACAGACCGCCTGTGTGCCGAGGAACTCAGAGATGCGAGGAAACACTCGATGAAAAAGAAAAACGCCTGTTTGAGGCGATTTGAGGGAAATTTTCGGAAGAAGATTACAAGGCAGATTCGGAACTTTTCCATGGGTCGAAAAGCAAGCAGGAGAAAGCAACGGCACCTAAAGGAGCCGCTGCGGTTCACATCGGACGGCAATGCCGACCGAAGAACGGCGTGGTTACGGCTTTTTCAGAGATTTGCATCGTTGCAGCGATTCGGGGTTGCAGGGTGCACCTGTTTCAGATTTTGGCATCAAAAACAGGGCTGCTGATACAAAAAATACCGAAACAATGGGAGTTATACACAATAAAATACGGCGTTACCGTTTGGTGTAACGCCGGGAAAGGAGAAAATATGGAATCGGAAGACAAACAGAGAATCAGCCTCTATTTAAACAAAGAAACAGTGCTAAAAATGGATGAAGCCATCAAAAAATATGATTATCGTTCCCGCAATGATTTTGTTTCCTTTGCGGTGGATAACCTGATCGCAGACAAACTGCTGGATGAAAACGATACGGTCATCAGCGAAAAGCTGTCAAAGGCTATCGCACAGATGAGCGAAGCGCAGACCCTGCAGATTGCAAAAAGTATGTTCCGCTACGCCGTGGAGATGGAGCTCATCATGCGGATGTTCTCGGAAACTTTGGATTTTACTCCGAGAGAAATTGAAGAAATGCGGAAAGAAGCGATTCGAAATGTCCGCCGGACAAGGGGCAAAGTCAGACTGGATGACTTGTTCAAACGCAAGGACACACAGTCATTTTAATATCTATACCGATACAAAATCGGAGAAAGGAATTTTATGAAGGAAATTGATTATGAATTACTGAGAAAAAGACGAGAAAATGTTCTCCGACTGAGATCAAGCACCGATGAAGAACAGCATATCGGGCTTGGATATGTACTGAACATTTACGGAAAGCAGTATCCTGTGTTGGCTTGCTTTCCTGTCGGAACGGATGCAGACTGTGCAAAGAGCAAATTTGAATATCTGATAAACGGTCAAAAAAGTCAGTAATATTGCCGCTGGACTTTTGACCAGAGTAGTGATATGTTGTCAGTTGTAAAGCAAGGCAAATCTTCGTATCGTTTCAGAAAAACTTGCGTTTATGGTTTTGCTGAAACATGAAATCTGAAATTTGCCGCCGCTTTACAGCATGTATCCTATTCGGTTTGACAGAGCGAACTTTCGCTCGGAAAGGAAATGTGAAAATGAGATCAACCGAAAATACAAACAGAAATTTAATAACAGCACTCTATTGCAGGCTCTCGCAGGAGGATGAAAGGCTTGGTGAATCTCTGTCCATTGAAAACCAAAGGCTGATGCTGCAAAGGTATGCGGAAGAACATCGCTTTCCAAACATTCAGTTTTATGTGGATGACGGATTCTCAGGCGCCGATTTTAACCGTCCGAGCTTCAAGAGAATGATGACCGATGTGGAATGCGGTAAGGTCGGAATCGTCATTGTCAAGGATCAATCCCGTCTCGGCAGAGATTACCTGCAGACAGGAATGCTGATGGAAATCACCTTCCCGCAGTACGATGTGCGGTTTATCGCTGTCAACGATGGTGTGGACAGTGCAAACGGCGTCAGCGATTTTTCCGGCATCAAAAATTACTTCAACGATTTTTATGCCAGAGATACCAGCCGAAAGATCAGAGCGGTACAGAGAGCGAAGGGTGAACGCGGAGAACGGGTCGGGACAACCATTCCGTATGGATATATGAAAAACCTCGATAATCCCAAGCAGTATGTTCCTAATCCCGAAACTGCGCCGATCGTCAAACGTATCTTTGAGATGTATGCAAGCGGTATTGGAATCGTAAAAATCTGCGACAGGCTTTCAAAAGAGCAGATTGTATCACCAAGCGTATATGCTTTCAAAACAACCGGCAGCAAATCCGGCAATCCCGATTTAACAAGACCGTATCACTGGGCGCAGACAACGGTACGAAAGATGTTAGCAAATCAGGAATATGTCGGTGACACCGTAAACTTCAAAACCTATTCCAAGTCCAACAAGCTGAAGAAAAGACTGAAGAACGATCCCGAAAATATTCTCATATTTGAAAATACCCACGAAGCCATCATAGACCGCAAGACTTTTGAGTTGGTACAAAAGCATTTTGCAGGAAGAAAGCGTCCGGACAAGCAGGGGGAGATGGACAAATATGCCGGATACCTTTTCTGCGGAGAATGCGGCAGCCGGTTATATCTGCACAGAGGAAAAACCATCAAGCCGGAAAACAACAATTTCCAATGTGGTGGATTTCAAAGGCGGACAACCGATTGTACCGCACACTATATCCGGGAAAATGTGCTTGACCAAATTGTACTGCACAACCTCAAAACAGTAACCGCCTTTGCAAGAGAACAACCGGAAGAATTTTATGCGATGGCAACACAGAACGGTGAAGCAGAGGCGAAGAAATTCTACAAAACCGCGGAGCGTGAAAAGATACAGATTGAAAAGCGAATCAAAGAGTTAGACAACATTATTCGGTGCCTGTATGAGGACAGAGTTTGCGGACGGATCACGCCGGAACGGTATGATGTCATGGCTGGTGGATACGAACAGGAGCAAGCAGAGCTGCGACAGGAGCTAACAACTATTACCGAACACATTGGCGAAATAGATATGCGAGAGAAATGCATACAGGAATTTGTGGTCAAGGCAAAAGAGTATATTGAGATGCCCAAGCTGACACCCGAACTGCTGCGGGTATTTATTCGCAGGATTGAGGTATACGAGAAACCGGAAAAGTATTCCCGCACTTGCGGAAACCCAATTGTTATTCACTATGCATTCCAGTTACCCGAGCAGAACGGTATGCCCGCTATTGAAGTCCTCGCACGTCCCACAGCAATGACTGCTTAAAAAGCAGTACCCGGAAAGCAGAATGCTTTCCGGGTACATACTACATACATTCTCCCTTAACGATATCTCGCAAACCCATGGGGGTGTTTTTAATTTTGGGGAGGAAGGAATTAAAGCGGGAGCGCAGAGGGAGAGCCGGAAGGCGCTTAGCTTTACATATATGAAATCTGGCAGGACTCAATTATCATATAGGTTTGGTGACTTGACTGCGCGGCGAAAGGATGCTATTCTAAATGAAAATATTAAGAGCTGAGAGAATTGAATTTTAATGAGCGAGCTACAAAGCGATTGCAGCCGGTTTTCTATTCCGTCTGAAATAAAAGAATTCATAAAAGATAAAAAATTTACAATTGACGATATCGGCAAATCAGGCGCACAAATACTATGCTTTGATAATATGGTTTTGAAAATGCAAAAGCCGGGCGAAGAAGCGGGAAATGAAAGGAGAATGCTAGAGTGGCTTGAAGGCAGGCTGCCTGTACCAAGGAGAATAGCGTTTCAACGCACGGAGACCATGGATTATTTATTGATGAGCAGAATGGATGGAGATATGGCGTGCGCCGACAGCATGCTGGATATGCCTGAGGTGTTGGCAGGTATTTTGGCGGAGGGCCTTAAGCAGTTATGGAGCGTGGATATTTCCCGGTGCCCGTATGTAAACAATCTGGATAATAAACTGCGGCTGGCCGGCTTAAGAGTGAAAAACGGGCTGTGCGGCATGGAGGATGCAGAAAAAGGCACTTACGGCCCTGGGGGCTTTAATGGACCGCATGAGCTGCTTGAATGGTTAATATTGCATAAGCCAGATGAGCAATTGGTATTTTCTCATGGAGATTATTGCCTGCCTAATATTTTTGTAAAGGACGGACATATAAGGGGCTTTATCGATTTAGGCAGGAGCGGCGCTGCGGATATGTATCAGGATATAGCTTTATGCCTGCGCAGTCTTAAAAGTAATTTTGGAGGGGTTTATAACGGCAGACGCCGAGGGGATTTTAATGAGAATATGTTATTTGAGGAGCTGGGCATAATTCCTGACTGGGATAAGATAAGATATTATATTTTACTGGACGAGTTATTTTAGCCTGGAAGAGCGTTTATATTAATAAAAGCCGGATAGTATCCGGCTTTTATTCTCTATACCCTCAGTTTACAAGGAACTACACGCCTCAAAACGGGATAATTTCTTCATTTTCTGCGTTATCCTCAATCAGCGTACTCATAAATCTGCCTTGAAAATGAAGAAATTCTTTTTCTTTGAGTTCTTCAGAGTCAAAAAGCATAAAATATGCGCCGGGTAAAGCGCGCTTGAACGAGAAATCGGGCGTACATGGAATCAAAGCAACGCAGCAGGACGAATATTTTATGCCTTCTGGCCGTCTTTCTTGTAAACTGAGGGTAGCATTTATATTAATAAAAGCCGGATGCTATCCGGCTTTTATTCTCTATATTTAATAACAAAAGAAATGGTCTGGCCAAGATTTAAAGCTCTTCCGGGGAATTTTGCTTCATATACAGGTCGGGGGAATTGAACAGCTCAAGCAGTTCGTTTACTTCCTCCTGACTGGATGTGGGCGGAATGGGAATATAAACCTCGCGCGTTACCGTTTGATAGCCGTATTTTTGGTGATAGTAAAAAACTATGCAGTCGTACATGCCCAGCGCTTTAGCTTCCGCTCTTAGGAATACGGCGCTGTTATATCCGAATTTGTGTATGCGTCCTACGGCAAAAATACCTGTGCGTGCTATTATTATATCCTTTGCGGCTCCGTAAAACAGATTTTTGAGCCTTAAGAGGTGATAGCGCATATAGGGATGAGAAAGTATTGCGCATATGAGCAGCAGCGCGCTTAGAGTAAAGCCCAGCAGAACGATAAACCGTACCTGGGTAAGCATGAGCGCAAGGGTTAGAAGCAGCATGCCGGCGGTAATTGCTAAAAGCTGCATGCATCTGACCGGCTTTTCCTTAAATGCAGTATATTTGCAGAAGCGGTATAGATATCCGGGATTATATCTCCATATTACTACTATATTTTCATACATACGGTCGGCTATTTCCTGCTTATGAAGGAAATAGATAAGCAGGACGGCTGAAAATATGGCAGCGGCTATGCCAAAACCAAATGCCGTAGCAAGAGAATCGGTAAAATTGTCCGTTAAGAGATAATAAATATATGCGCTTGCTCCGGCGGAAATTAGAAGCAGCACTCCGCTTATAGCTTTTCCTATGCTTATGTTTTTTTGCAAGGACAGCGTGCGCGCCTGTTTAATTAATTCCTTATGAGTAAGCCGCTTTTCGCTCATTGCTTGTTTTCCTCCTTCTTTTTGATTTCGTCAAAATGCTTTTGCAGGTCTTCCATAAATGCCTTAACCTGCCCGATACTTTCTTTTGGCACCAGGGTGGTAAGGCTAAAAGTTTTTTCCCCAATAAATAAATTAGTATGAAGAGTATTGTCCTTTTCGCTGAGGGTTACGCCGTATATGCCCGCTGTAACTCCGTTTATATTGACGCATGTGCCGAAATGTATCAGCTCATGGTCGCAGAAGGCAAATTCGTTTGGGGGGAATAGCCTTGAGCGTTCATGCTGCCATATGCCGCTAAGCGCGCTGAATGCCAAATAAAGCCCCATTACGACTATTATGCCCAGCGAATCGGACATAAAGGCAAATATTATAATTAGTATAACCGCCGCAAGTCCTGTGCAAATCTGTTTAAAGAGATAGGAATTCAGAGCGTATCCGTACAGGGCGTCTTTTTCAGGCTGCATGTTATCCGATTTCCATCCAAGCAGCTTTCGCTTGTCGGCCAATTCTCTTTCCAGTCTTACGCGCTTGAGCCCAAAGGCGCCGATAAATATAAGCAGAATTATAACAACGGCCGCTGACACGCAGTATGCGCCCCTATAGTTGGGATTTAAGAACAAATAGCCTAATACTGCGCATACAGCGGCGCCTGCGGCGCTCAGCCAGATAAGAAGCTTTTCCCGGCCGGGAAATAAGCTGAATAAAACTTTCATAATACAATCATCCTAATTATTTTATCAGTTCGCAGGTATTTAAAAATTTTTCAAGTCCGGCATGACCCTGCGGAGTATCCTTATATACAGCGGCGTCGGATAAAAGCAGCATGCATAAACGGGCCAGCTCCAGGCGTATACGGTTTTCTGCTTCGCCCGGGGCGCTGTTTTCATAGCCGTCCTTAAAGGCTTGAGCCCATTCGAGATGCTTTTGCGCTTTTTCCTTATCGAAGGCTTCTCCACGCATATATTTTGCCAGCTCTGAAAGTTCCTCCTTAAGACGTCCGGGCAGGATGAACAGTCCCATAACCTCGATAAGCCCTATATTTTCCCGCTTTATATGATGCCGGCAGGGATGGGGATGGAATATGCCCAGGGGAAACTGCTCGCTTGTTAGGTTGTTGCGGGGCACTAAATCCAAAATATAGCCGCCCTGCCCGTCCAGCCGGGCAATGGGTGTAATTGTATTATGCGGAGCGGTGGTTTTGGCCAGTATGCCCAAATCGGGGTCTGAGTAATTTTCCCAGGCTAAAGTTATTTTTTCGGCGTATGCCGCTACGGCTTTCCTGTTTATTCCCTTAAGGCGCAGTACCGGCATAGGCCATTTTAATTGGCTCAGGGATACGCCGCCGTCTATAGAGTGGAATTCTCTTAAAACGCCTGCCTTGAACATAGGAAGCTGATAGCGGCCCCCCTGAAAATGAAGATGGGACAGTATGGAGCCGCCCGCTATGGGCAAACCGGCGTTAGAGCCTATGAAATAGTGGGGAAACAATTCCAGAAAATCAAAGAGGCGCTCATAGGTGGCGCGGCTTATTTCCATAGGGGTATGCGTTTTGGAAAAAGCTATGCAGTGCTCGTTGAAATAAACATACGGGCTGTATTGGAAATACCATTCCTCATTATTTAACATAATGGGAATGACGCGCAGCAGCCTGCGCGGCGGATGGTTAATTCTCCCCGCATATCCGACATTCTCAATGCAGAGCTGGCATTTGGGATATTCAAGCTGTTTGGCCGCGGCCTGACGCTCTATTTCTTTTGGGTCCTTTTCAGGCTTGGTTAAATTTATGGTTATTTCCGCCTCGCCGTATTCGGACGGAGCTTTATATACGATATTGCGAGCGATTTCGGCCGTGCGTATATAATTGCTGTGCCGGCAGAGCGCATAAAACCAGTCTGTGGCCGCCTGAGGTCCGAGTTTTTTATAATATTCGTTGAACAGAGAAATAATTTGAGAGGGCGGCATAAGCATCCGGTCTCCTATTGCGTTATCAAATATTTCTCGGTATACTGGCGTGTTTATTTCCAATAATCCATGCTCCGCCGCATAATTGGTCATATGCTCATATATTTCGGCGATGCATTGCGGGATTTCTGGGCATACGGTCGCCTCGGGCGCGTCCAGCTTGAACAGCGCGAGCAGCCCGTTGCGCACATAGTGCTCGTCCTCCGGCATGCACAGCCCGTTATGCAGTGCGAATTGCACGCAGGTTTCTATACAGGTATAAATATCAGTCATTGCTGCCTCCGTGAAATAATTATATAATTATTATAGCGTTAAACGGCTTTTATAGCAATAAGCTATTTGTTAAATATAAGCGTATATGATATAATGTCATAAAAATATGATGGAAATTAATAACCTGAACAGAATTGCGCTGCTTATTGAGCTTGATACCGATGAAGGAATATTATCTTAGGCTTAAGCCTATTGAGGATAATAAGGAAAATGAAGAAATTTTTTCTGTTTAGAGAGCATGGCTTTTTGTAAACTGAGGGTAAGCGGATATTAAATTAATATATATATAAAGAGGATAATTATTATGGATATTGCAAGAAGGATGGATTCGCGCGCTGCGCAGAGGGCGCTGGAGCGCTTATACGGAGACAGGGCGGATAAGCAGCTTTGGAGATATAAGGCGCTTGCCAAAAAATTTTATGAGCGTTTTGGCAGAGAAGATTTTCATTTTTTTTCCGCGCCGGGCAGAACGGAGATATTAGGCAACCATACCGACCATAACGGCGGAATGGTGCTTGCCGGTTCAATTAATTTAGATACTGCGGCGGCTGTATCTCCTAGGGAGGACGGCAGGATAATTCTTAATTCCGAGGGCTTTGACCAGGAGTTTTCTCTGGATTTATCCGAACTGACGCCGGTTTATTCGGAGCAGGGCACAACCACCGGCCTTATTCGAGGCATAGCGGCCCGCTTTAAGGCGCTGGGCATGGCTGCGGGAGGCTTTGAAGCCTGTGTAATGAGCGATGTGCTCCGCGGCTCCGGCCTTTCTTCCTCAGCTTCGATTGAGGTGCTTATATGCGCGGTTTTTTCGCAGCTTTATAACGATGGGAAAGTAAGCGTGACAGATATTGCGCAGATATCCCAATATTCCGAAAATGAGTATTTTGGCAAGCCCTGCGGGCTTATGGACCAGCTTGCCTGCGCGCATGGAGGAGTTGTCGCTATAAATTTTAAAGATTCACTTTTGCCCGAGGTGGAGGGGATTAAATATGATTTTGCGCGCAGGGGATATTCAATAATTATTACCGACGTGCGGGAGGACCATGCTGATTTAACGGGCGAGTATGCGGCTATTACTGACGAAATGGCGCAGGTATGCGCGCATTTCGGCGTTAAAAGGCTGTGCGAGGTAGAACAGAAGGTGTTTTTTGCAGCGCTGGACGAGCTGCATCAAAAAGTGCCTGACAGAGCTATTTTGCGGGCTATACATTTTTATGAGGAGAACGCCAGGGTAATCAGAGGGGTGCAGGCCCTGAAAAAGGATAAGCTTTCGGACTTTTTCAGAGAAATAATACTTTCAGGGGAAAGCTCATGGAGGCTGCTGCAGAATCTTTATAAGCCGGGCACGGACAAGCAGTCCCTGCCTTTAGCGCTGGCAGTCAGCGAGCTGCTTTTAAAGGAGGACGGCGCCTGGAGGGTGCATGGAGGCGGGTTCGGAGGCACTATCCTGGCCTTTGTGCCTAATGATAAGAGAAGGATGTATATCAGTCAGATGAATCGGCTTTTCGGCGAGGGAGCGGCCGCGGAATTGTCTATTCGCCCGGTAGGAGCGGTTTGTTTGGATATCTGATTTTTTCTGTCTGTGTTTTCGCAGAATGCGGAAATGCCAAGCGTTTGTGCCTATACGGCAGGCGGAGGCAAAAAGTATTTTTCCGCGGCGCGCTGCAGCTTGTTTTATCATCAGGGGCTTATATGCGGCCGGAATATGATGCATGCGGGCTGAACCGGCGGAATATGCTGATTATTAAAGAGGACGGTTTATGAAGCTTATTAAAAATGCCAGGATGCTGGAGGAAAACGGAAGCTTTTCCGAGGGCATGGATATATTATTCGAGCAAAAGATTTTAAAGACGGGCAGGAATTTAACGTTAGAGTGCCTTTCAGGGGATAAAAACTGCGAAATTTTCGACGCTGCGGGCAGATATGTGACCCCGGGGCTTATAGACGCGCACTGCCACATAGGAATATGTGAAAACGGCATGGGGTTTGAAGGAGAGGACGTAAATGAGATAACCAATCCGATTACTCCCGCCCTGCGCGGGCTGGACGGTATCAATCCTATGGACCAGTCCTTTGCCGAGGCGCGCGAATCAGGGGTAACCGCCGTTCTGACCGGGCCGGGCAGCGCTAACGTTATAGGCGGGCAGTTCTGCGCGCTTAAAACCTGTGGAAATACCTTAGAGGATATGATGCTTAAGGAGCCGATTGCCCTTAAGGCGGCGCTGGGGGAAAATCCTAAGCGCTGCTATAACGAAAAGAAGGCTTCGCCCATGACCCGTATGGCTACGGCCTCTCTTATGCGGGAAGCCTTTTATAAGGCCGAGGCTTACGGTCGGAAAAAGCGGGCGGCTCTGAATTCCGGAGATATGCCTGAAATGGATATGGGCATGGAATGCCTGCTGGACGTGCTGGAAAAAAGACTTATGCTGAAAATACATTGCCACAGGGCGGACGATATACAGACGGCCATAAGAATTGCCGAGGAATTTAATATTAATTATACTTTGGACCATTGTACAGAGGGATATATGATGCCTGATGCGCTGCGGGCGCATAATGCTAAATGCATATTAGGCCCTATATTGATAGGCCGGCCCAAGATAGAGATGAAAAATCTCAATTACGGCGGCGCGGCTGTTTTGGAAAAAGCAGGCATAGAATTTGCGCTCAGTACCGACCATCCTGAGACCCCCGTCCAGCTTTTAAGCGCGTCGGTGGCATTTTTAGTGCGCAACGGCCTTTCGGAGGCGGCGGCTTTGCGGGCTCTGACTGTCAACGCTGCCAGGATAACCGGTCTGGATGATAGAATTGGCAGCCTTAAGGCTGGGCTGGACGCAGATATAGTTGTTTATGACGGACATCCGCTGGATGTGCGCACCAGGGTGCTCATGACGGTTATAAACGGCCGTATTGTTTACGGAGGACTTTAGAGAATACAATCAGAGTACAATGCGAATTTGCCTTATACTGCCTTGATGGGGCTGTAATGAGAAAAAGCGATATAGCGGGTATATAAACAGCCGTTTATAATTGTATGTATACTTGTTCTAATATTTTTCAGGAAAGGGAATAAGATTTATGAAGAGCTATCGCAAGGAATTGTATTTTAATCTGCCTGTACGCCGCGGATTTATAAATATTACTCCGCAGGTGGAGGAGGCCGTTAGGGCAAGCGGCGTTGCCGAGGGCCTGGTGTTGGTAAACGCCATGAATATTACTGCCAGCGTCTTTATAAATGACGATGAGAGCGGCCTGCATTGGGATATGGAGCAGTGGCTGGAAAGACTCGCGCCTGAAAAGCCGTATGAGCAGTACCGCCATAACGGCTATGAGGATAATGCCGACGCGCATTTAAAGCGTTCGGTTATGGGCCGGGAGGTAGTCTGCGCAATTACTGGCGGCAGGCTGGATTTCGGCACATGGGAGCAGATTTTTTACGGTGAATTTGACGGAAAACGCCAGAAGCGCGTTTTGATAAAAATCATAGGAGAGTAAATTAAGCGAATGGACGGAGAGTATCGAAGTAGATGGCTGGAGGCCATTCCTAAAAGGTATTCGGAGCGAAATTATAATGGTATTCCCATTTCTTCGGCGGACGAATGCGTTATTATGGAATGCTGCGCGCTTATAAGCGCAATGTTTGAGGAGGTGCGCATAGAATACGCTCCTCTTGAAAATGACCGGGCCTTTTCGGGCCTGAGCAGAATTGTTTCGGGTATCAGCGGCGCGCGCGGCATGGCGGCGTTTATAGTTCAGAAGGACTGCGAGATTAGGCGGCAGCTGGCAGGCATGGCGGGCGAGCGCTTTATACTTGAATGTACGGACTGCGGCCTTAAGACATGCTGGGTGGGCGGAACATACAATAAATCAGAGGCCAGGAGGCTTTTTTCCACAGGGCATTCGGAGGAGCTGCTGGCGGTTTGCGCTATAGGCTATTCGGATAAAATTCAGCCTGAACGCCGCAGGATGGCATTAAATGAGCTTTACGGCGGCGATAATCTGAACGCATTGCCTGAATTTGTGATTAAAGCTATGGAATATGCGCGTCTTGCTCCTTCTTCCTTAAACAGGCAGCCCTGGAGATTTGAAGGGGGACGGGATTTTCTGGGGATTTATCTTGAGCCCAGGGGGGTGCTTGCGCCCAAAATGCAGCTTATTGATTTGGGCATAGCCGCTTCCCATGCCGATATATATCTTAACAGCGTGCTGGAGGAGGCGGAAATGAAGATATATGAGGATAGGGTTATCTTTAAGTTTGAGGAGGCGGACGCTTGAATACTGAGCTGATACGCAGGAAACGGGACGGCCTTGCGCTGACTGGCGGCGAAATAGAGGAATTTATTTCAGGCTGCCTTTCGGGAGAATGGGCGGATTATCAGATATCAGCCATGCTTATGGCTATATATCTTAACGGTATGACGGACGAGGAAACCTTTGAGCTGACTCGGGCCATGGCGTATTCGGGGGATGTATGCGACCTTTCGGATGTGGCCGGAGTAAAATTGGACAAGCATTCCTCAGGCGGAGTTTCGGACGGCGTTACTTTAATCCTGGCGCCCATGCTGGCCGCGTGCGGCGGAGTGGTATCCAAAATGTCGGGCCGCGGCTTAGGGCATACCGGAGGTACGGTAGATAAATTGGAGAGTATTCCGCATATGCGCCTTGATATACCCGAGGAGCGCTTTAAGCGGCTTCTTCGGGAAAACCGGATTTGCGTTACCGGCCAGTCGGAGAATATGGCGCCGGCGGATAAAATATTATACGCCCTGAGGGACGTTACGGCTACGGTCGAAAGCATACCTCTTATAGCTTCCAGCATTATGAGCAAAAAGCTGGCCGCGGGCGCGGACTGCATAATGCTGGATGTTAAGTGCGGGAGCGGCGCCTTTATGAAGGAGCTGGACAGGGCCAGGGAGCTTGCGCGGCTTATGGTATGGATAGGAAAAAGGGCAGGTAAGAGAGTTCAGGCGGCTATAACGGATATGAACAGGCCGCTTGGACGAGCCATAGGCAATTCCTTGGAAATTATGGAGGCTGTCCGCATACTCAAATGCGAGGAGAAGGGGCCTTTATTGGACGTCGCGCTTTTATTGGGCTCGCGTTTGCTTGTTATGGCGGGGCTTGCGCAAAACGGCAATGAGTCGGAGAAAAAATTGGAGGAAAGCCTGCGTTCCCTTAAGGCTTTGGAGCGCTTTGAAAAAATGGTGTCGGCCCAGGGAGGAGAGGCCGAGGCGCTGCATGATTTTAAGCTGCTGCCTGTATCTCAGGAATATGAATATAAGGCTAAGGAAAGCGGGTATATTAGCCGGATTGACGCGCAGGCTCTGGGTACGGCGGCCTTGAGCCTGGGAGCCGGCCGGGAGAAAAAGGGCGACGGAATAGATTACGGCGCAGGCGTATATTTAGATAAAACTCTGGGCGACGAGGTTCAAAAGGGAGAAGTCATAGCCAGGCTTTACACTAAAAAATCTGATTTGAGCCAGGCGGAGGCTTATCTTGACCAGGCTTTGCAAATAGGACCGGAAGCTTTAATTCCGCCCGTTGTTTACGATATTATAGAATAGGAAAAGAGGCTTATTTTTATGGATAAACAAAAAATTCTTTCCATGCTGGACAGCACGCTGCTAAAGGCGGACGCCAAAAAAGAGGATATAGTAAAATTATGCGAGGACGCGAAAAAATACCGCTTTGCGGCGGTTTGCGTGCATCCCTGCCATGTGGAATTATGCAAATCCCTGCTTAAGGGAGAATTGCCTGTGGCGACGGTAGTCGGCTTTCCAATGGGCGCAAACGCTCCCGAGGTAAAGGCTTACGAGGCGGCCGACGCTGTAAAAAGAGGCGCGGACGAATTGGATATGGTTATAAATATAGGGGCTGTGCGGGACGGCGATTATTTGAAGGCGGAGGAGGATATCCGCGGGGTGGTCAAGGCCGCCGGCGGACGGATTGTAAAGGTTATTATCGAGACCTGCTATCTGACTGAACAGGAGAAAATTCAGGCCTGTCTGGCCGCAAAGCGGGCGGGGGCGTCCTTTGTTAAAACCAGCACCGGCCTTGCGGGCGGAGGCGCGACAATAGAGGATGTGCGCCTTATGAAAAAAACGGTAGGGGACGCGCTCAAGGTTAAGGCTGCCGGGGGCATTCGTTCTATTGAGGAATGCGAAAAATTCATAGAGGCTGGCGCCGAGCGCATAGGCACGGGTACGGCCGTTAAAATCGCGGAGGGGCTTATATCGGACGGCGGATATTAACGGGTCTCCGCGCGGTTCCGCCTGCCGGCTGCATAAACAGCTTAATTTAAGGCTCTGATAAAAAAAGCTTCAGCGCTTCTGGGCGTTTTTCAGCGCTCTTACCTCGGCTTCAAGATTAAATATCGCCCGCTTGTGCAGATATACCTCTTCTTCAAGCTGGCGCAGTCTGCTTAAAAGCTCGGCGCTTGGCCCTTGAGCGGCTTGCTGGGGCGATTCGGCAAGGGGCAGGCTTATTTTTGGAAAGGGCGTGGAAAGCAGGAAGCAGTTTTGAATGGCGTCTGTATATTTATATATGCGCCATTGGTTTATGGAGGTTTTAGGCGCGGGCGTGGAAAAGCCGGAAGCGTATTCCGAACGGCAGGGCTGCCCTTCGTTCAGAAAATATAAGGTATAGCCTTGGCCTCCGTTATAATAAAGGCAGGGACATTCGCCGTCAAAGAGATATTCTCCGTTTAAATATATTTTGCTTTCGCTTTCGTAAAAGGGCGCGCCGTTAAGAAACTGAAGACAGTTAAAATTGACTGAGGTCAGCAGGCGCTTTACGGCGGGAGCGCATTCGTACAGGCAGCAGGGAGCGCTTTCCTCTTCAAAATACACCTTTCCCGTGCGTTTATCTACGCCCAGTACGGATAATGGGTATGAGGATTTAAACAGCCTGCGTCCTTTCCAGGAGGAAGCGTCTTTTTTATATTCTACCAGCGAATATGCTTCGGGCTCGCTTACAACGTAATATATTTTCAGTTGGGTTTTGTCCGAATAGATAAGCGGGTGGCTTATGCTCTGCTCAGATGAATTTATACGGGCCAGGTTAGCGCTTGAAAGGTGCCCGTCAGGCTGATAGTTTATATATACCAGCAGCTTTCGGGAGGTATAGGCTAGAATATGCAGGCCCTCGGAATTTATATCGGCGCTGAAGCATTCTGCCGGCTGTTCGCTTAAATTACAGGCGGAGGCTATTTTTCCCTGCTCTGCCTGGGAAAGCTTAAGCAGCTTGTCGTTTTGGTCCAGGAACAGCCTGTAAAGAGTTTTGCCGTCCCGCAGTATGTGTTCGTACATTATTCCTCCGTTTCTCCGCGGGCTGGATATTCTGCTTTTTTTCCGCGGCTGCGATATTTGAATTACGGCTTTCGGCGGACAAGGGCCGGGATTGCCGGAATAATTTTAAGCTTGGCCTTTTATTTAATTATAGTAGGCCGCGGCATGAAATATGAATGTTTTTAAAGGAGCGCTTTAAAATGAAAATATATGCCTTGGCCGATACGCATCTTTCCTTTGCCTCTCCTAAGCCTATGGATATGTTCGGTCCTGATTGGGAGGGACATTGGGAAAAATTATGCCTGAATTGGCGGGCTGCCGTAGGCCGGGAGGACGCGGTATTAATTGCTGGGGATATTTCCTGGGCCATGAATCTTAACGACGCTTTATCCGATTTAAATGCAATAGGGGAATTGCCGGGCAAGAAGATATTTATTCGGGGCAACCATGATTACTGGTGGGGCTCTATAAGCCGGGTGCGCGAATCGGCGCCCGGAATGTTCTTTTTGCAGAACGACGCGCTTAGGCTGGATAAGGCTGTAATATGCGGGAGCAGGGGCTGGCTTAATCCAAATGCGGAGGGTTTTTCGGCTGACGACCGCAAAATATACGACCGCGAGCTTATTCGGATGGAGATGAGCCTGGCGGCCGGCCGAAAATTACAAAAAGGGGGAGATGTTTTGATTGCCATGACCCATTATCCTCCTGTTTATCCTGACAAAAGGCCTACGGCTATGAGCGCGCTGTTTGAAAAATATGAGGTGTGCCAGGTTGTTTTCGGGCATATTCATTCTGCCCGAGGCGGCTGGGAGCCTTTTGAAGTAAACGGAGTAAAATATATTCTTACGTCGGGCGATTATCTTAAATTCGCGCCATTGCGCATTTATCCGTAGATTCTGCCTTTAGAGCAGAACGCTTTTTTTCGGACGCTTGCCTGATTAAGCAGGATAATTCCCGTCGTACGGAGGTATATAATTGGGCCGGGCGCTATGTCTTTTTTGGCGCGTTCTTAAAAATGCGCCGGCGCAGCGCTATAGGCTGGACTGCGTTTGCGCTGCATATGAAAGGGAGGGCGGCAATGCTTCGCTGTGCTGCTGCTCTGTTGTGCCGCTGCTCTGCTGCTCCGCTGTGCATGCGCGGCTTTGCAAATATGCGTGCGCGGCCTGACAGATTTTTAGGATAGAATGCCTTTGCAGTTTGATTGTATTGTCTAAGCGTTTCACTTTTCAGACAAAATGTGATAGAATAATTGCAGAAGGGGTGTGTTTTCAGATGCCTGATAAATTAAAGAGCGCCGAAATGGACGTACTGTTTAAGGCTATGCTCAGCTTAGAGAGCGTAGAGGAATGCTATGCGTTTTTTGAGGATTTATGTACGGTAAACGAATTGAAATCTATGGCGCAGAGACTTCAGGTCGCCCTGCTGCTTGATAAAGGGGAGACCTATACCGATATAGTCAGCCTTACGGGCGCCAGTACTGCTACCATAAGCCGGGTGAACCGCTGTCTGAATTATGGAACGGACGGATATTCCAACATATTAAAAAAATTGTCTGAAGAGGGAAAATAATAAATGGAGAGCGTAAAAGGATACTCGTTTATAGATAGTTCCAAGCTTAATCCCTCCCAAAGGGAGGCTGTGGCCGCGACTGAGGGCGGAGTACTGGTACTGGCCGGGGCGGGCTCGGGCAAAACTAGGGTTCTGACCCATAGGGTGGTGCATCTTATCAGGGATTTAGCTGTCCCGCCATGGAATATTCTGGCCATAACCTTTACCAATAAGGCTGCCGGAGAAATGAAAGAGCGTATAAATGATATGTGCGGCTATGAGGGGGAAGGCGTGTGGGTTTCCACCTTTCATTCCATGTGCGTAAGAATACTCAAAACAGATATACATAACATAGGCTATGATAAGAATTTCAGCATATATGACGAGGATGATTCTATTAAGGTTATATCCGAGATTCTAAAGGAAAAGAATATAGAGGATTTTAAGCCCAAGGCCTTTAAAGGGGCTATAAGCTCGGCTAAAAATAAAATGACTCCCTACGAATATATATTGGAACGCAAGAATAAGGGCTATGGCGAATTTGCCGACCTGCTGCCCGATATATATCTGGAATATGAAAAAAGGCTTAAAAAAAATAACGCTCTGGATTTTGACGATTTGCTTCTGCGCACTATAGAGCTGTTTGAAAAATGTCCGGGCGTGCTGGAGAAATATCAGCGCCGCTTTAAATATATAATGGTGGATGAATATCAGGACACTAACTACGCGCAGTATATTCTGGTTAAAAAGCTGGGCGGCTATTATCATAACGTGTGCGTCGTGGGAGACGACGACCAGAGCATATACGGCTGGCGGGGCGCGGATATCAGCAATATACGCAATTTTGAAAAGGATTATAAAAACGCTAAGGTTATAAAGCTGGAGCAGAATTACCGTTCCACCAATAATATTCTTAAGGCTGCCAACGCGGTTATAAGAAATAACGTCGACCGCAAGGAAAAAACTCTCTGGTCGGATAAGGAGGACGGCGAAAAAATAACCGTGGCCCGGTTGAATGATGAAAAGGCGGAGGCTAATTATGTTTCGGGCATTATTTCCGAGCAGGTGAAGCAGGGGGCTAAATATTCGGATTTCGCTATTCTTTACCGGCTGAATTCAGTCAGCCGAAACTTTGAGGAAGCGCTTGCGGGCAAGGGGATTCCCTACCGTATTTACGGCGGCCAGCGCTTTTACGACCGCAAGGAGATTAAGGACGCGCTGGCTTATATGAAGCTGGTGCTTAATCCCAACGACGAGGTGGCGCTTAAGCGTATAGTAAACGTTCCGCGCAGGGGCATAGGCACGGTTACTATGGAGGAGATGGAGAATATAGCCCGGGAAAATGAGGACAGCATATTCGGGGTAATGCTTGAGGCCGAGCAGTATGGCCTGGATACCAGGCTGCGCCGCAAATTCGCTCAGTTTGTGGAATTAATGCAGGAATTGATAGTGCAGAGCGCGCTGCTGCCGTTGGGAGATTATATTGAATATATGTTTACCCTTACCGGGCTTATAGCGCAGTATGAGAAGGATAAGAGCGAGGAGGCGCAGGCGAGAATTGATAACCTGCACGAAATGATAAGCGCGGCGAGGCAGTATGCCGCCCAGAATCCGGGCAGCACCCTGGAGGATTATATGGAGCATGTGTCCCTTGTTACCGAATTGGAGGAGCAGGACGCTTCTACCGGAAAGGGCGCGGTCAATTTAATGACGCTGCACAGCGCCAAGGGCCTGGAATTTGATACTGTGTTCCTTACGGCTGCTGAGGACGGAATATTCCCCTTAAGCCGCGCAATCTACGAGCCTTCTGAATTGGAGGAGGAACGCCGGCTTTGCTATGTGGGCATTACGAGAGCCATGCGCAAATTATATATAACGGGTACAGAGGCGCGCTTTAATTACCGTGAAAAGGCTTCGTCCATTCCCTCCCGCTTTATCAGGGAGATACCCGACGAGCTTATATTAAAGCAGAGCAAGCCGATTTTAGGCTCGGGTATATTTAACCGCCGCAGACAAACCGAGGAGCGCCCGCGCTATAATATGGGCGCTTTGACCGGCGCTCAAGGCGCGCCGTCCGAAGGCGGGCAGGAGCGGCTTTATAAAACGGGCATGAAGGTAGCGCATAAAAGCTTCGGCCAGGGTATAATAATAGACGTCAGGGACGACGGCAGGAATGTGATTCTCAAAATTGTCTTTCCAGGCAAGGGAATCAAGGAGCTTTCAGCAAAGCATGCGCCTTTGACTATACTATAACTGATTGGCGAGGTGTATTTATGCCCGATAGAATGCGGGAGCTGGTAGACAGGATAAACCGGCTTAATTATCATTATTATGTACTGGACGACCCAATTGCCAGCGACGACGAGTGGGACGCGCTTTACCGTGAATTGGCGGATATGGAGCGCAGCCAGGGGCGGGTGCTGGAGGATTCGCCTACCCGTTTAGTAGGCGGAGAGCCTATAAGCGCTTTTGAGCAGACCAGGCATTTGGCGCGTCTTTACAGCATGAATAAGGCTCAGAGCATAGAAGAATTATATGCCTGGCAGGCGCGGGTTTTAAAAGCGGTGGAGGAATATAATCAAACCGCCGAGCAGCCTTTGGACGGCCCGGAATATACTGTTGAATATAAATATGACGGCCTGACAATCAATCTCACTTATGATAACGGCGAATTGGTTCTGGCCGCCACCAGAGGAAACGGTGAGATTGGCGAAGTAATACTGCCTCAGGTCAAGACCATACGCAGCATTCCCGTTTATATTCCCTTTAAGGGGAAAATGGAGGTGCAGGGCGAGGGGATAATGCGCATAAGCGAATTTGAAAAATATAATGCTTCGGCGGAGGAGCCTTTAAAAAATCCCCGCAACGGAGCAGCCGGCGCTTTGCGCAATCTGGACCCTAAGGTTACTGCCTCGCGGCATTTGGACTGTTTTACCTATAATATCGGATATATAGAGGGCAGGAGCTTTAATAACAGCTTTGAGGCTATGGATTTTTTAAAGGAGCAGCGGCTTCCGGTAAATCCATATTTTAAGGCTTATTCCAATATGGATGACGTAGTTAATGAGCTTAAGGATATAGAACGACGCAGGGAGAGCCTGGATTTTCAGATAGACGGAGCTGTTATAAAGCTTGCCGATTTCCGGGCGAGAGAGCTTTTGGGCTATACGGATAAATTTCCGCGGTGGGCTATTGCATATAAATTTTTTGCCGAGGAGGTTGTGACAACTCTCAAAAGCGTGAGCTGGGAGGTAGGGCGTACTGGAAAAATTACTCCTCTGGCGCATCTTGACCCTGTTGAAATAGGAGGAGCGACGGTTAAACGGGCTACGCTCAATAATAAATGGGATATACAGCGCAAAAAGGTTAAATTGGGCAGCCGGGTATGGGTGCGCCGTTCCAACGACGTTATTCCTGAAATAATGGGCCTGGCTCAGGAGGACGGCCGGGGAGAGGAGATTAAGGAGCCTTTGGTATGTCCTGCCTGCGGCGCGGCGCTTATTGAAAAGGGCATGCTTGTTTTTTGTCCTAACAAAAGGGAATGCAGGCCTCAGGCGGTGGGGCGCCTTGTGCATTTCGCGTCCAGGGACGCTATGGACATTGAGGCCTTCAGCGAAAAATCCGCGGGGCAGTTTTACGACGTATTAGGCGCGCGCGAGGCGGCTGACCTTTACTATATTACAAAGGAACAGCTGCTTTCTCTTGAAAACTGGAAGGAAAAAAAGGCCGAGCGGTTTCTGGGCGAGGTAAAAAAGAGCAAGGACTGCCGCCTGGACGCCTTTATATACGCTTTGGGCATACCTAACGTGGGCAAAAGAACGGCGCGGGATTTGGCGGAACGCTTTAAAAGCTTTGAAGCGCTTGCAGGCGCGGATATGCAGACCCTTACTGAAATAGACGAGATTGGGGATATAGTAGCGGGAAGCATAATTGAATTTTTGGGAGACGAGATAAACGCTCAGATGGTAGACCGGCTGTTTGAGGCGGGAGTTTCTCCTCAATATCAGGCTAGCCCAGAAAAGTCGGAGGGATTTTTTGCGGGCAAAACCTTTGTGCTTACCGGCACGCTTTCAAGCATGGAGCGCAGGGAGGCCGCAGGACGGATAGAGGCCCTGGGCGGAAAAGCCGCCGGCTCTGTGAGTAAGAATACTTTCGCGGTTATAGCCGGTGAAAATGCCGGAAGCAAGCTGGAAAAGGCGCGCGCGCTGAATGTCCGCGTTATAGAGGAACATGAATTTTTAAAGCTGCTTGAAGGAGAAGAAAATGCATAAGCTGGGCAAATTAACAAACGAGGAGCTGGACGGGCTTATATTGAGCCGGATAAAGCATACGCGGCCCGAGGTAGTAATTAGGCCGCACATTGGAGAGGACTGCGCCGCTTTGGACCTCAACGGCCGGTTGTGCGTGCTCTCCTCCGACCCAATTACGGCGGCGGAGAAGGGAGCGGGCAGGATAGCGGTTAATGTGGCGTGCAACGATATTGCTTCGGCAGGGGCAAGGCCTATAGGCTTAATGGTGACCCTGCTGCTGCCGCCTGATATTGAGCGGAAGGAAATTATTGAGGTAGCAGACGATATCTGCGAGGCGGCCGGAGAATTGGGTGTGGATATAATAGGCGGGCATACGGAGGTTACAGACGCGGTAAACTGGATTGTGATTTCCTCTACCGTTATAGGCTGTCCTATAGACCGCATGATTCCTACCGGCGGAGCGTCGGCGGGGGATAAGCTTATTATGACTAAGACCGCGGGTATTGAGGGCACTCTTATAATTGCGCATGATTATCAGGATAGGCTGGAGGCGATTTTAAAGCCTGAGGATTGGGAGACGCTTGAAGAAATGAAGCGCGCTCTGAGCGTTATTCCGGAGGGCTGCCTGGCTGCGGAGGCAGGCGCCAGCGCTATGCACGACGCGACTGAAGGAGGAGTGCTGGGGGCGGCCTATGAAATGGCTCAGGCCTCGGGACTGGGCGTAAAAATTAAATTGGAGGATATTCCGCTCTGCGGGCTGACGGCGCGGATATGCGCTTATTTAGACATTAATCCTTACAGGCTTATAGCCTCGGGCTGTATGCTTATAGCGTCAAAGAATGAAAAAAGGCTTATAGCCGCGCTGGAAAAAGATGGGATAAAGGCTGCTGTCATAGGGGAATTTACTCCGGACGGCAGAATGCTGATTCAAAAGGATGGGCATACGGAAAAACTGGACCCGCCCGACAGGGACGAATTGTATAAGCTTAAGGAAAAATAGATATTTTTCGGCAGGCGCTTTTTAAATATTTGAAAACTGCTCTTTATTAATTTCTGCAATACGCGCAATATGCGTAATAAGTTCCGCATATTGCGCGCGCAGGGGTTAATAAAGGGCTGTTTGTTTTATGTCGCATATTTTAATAAATGTGCAAAAAAATATGTCTGAAGTGAGAATCGTACTATAAATTATTAGTATCGTTTGTTGCTATTTTGACTATCAAGACTTATAATCATAATAGGATAGCCGGAAAAAATAATTTAGGAGGTTTATGCAATGAAAAAGTTTGTTACTATTTTATTGGCTTTGGCGCTTGTGCTGGCTATGGGTGCCGTATCGCTGGCAGCTTATCCGCAGACCACTAAAGACTGGAATGTCAAGGTAGCTATTAACGCGGACGGCGGTATAGATGTAACTTATACCATAGATAAATCAGATATGGCCAGCGTGGCTTGGACTGAAATGGCTATTTATGACCATGAGATTGACATTACCGGCCGTGACATGACGGACAACGATAAGAAGGATATGCCTTATGATTTAAAGCTTGCTCGCGGAGATAATAATACTTATATTTCCGAGCGCACAATAAATAAGGGAGCTGTCGGGGCGGATTCCTATCCCTTTGAAGAGGGCAAAACCTATTATATTTGGTTGATGGCTTGCGATGGAACCAACTGGGTATGGAATACCGTTCCCACCGAGTTTACCTATGGCGATGCTAAGGACGATACCGGCGAAACCGGAGATTTCTCCGCTATAGCTTATGCTGCCGCTGCTCTGGCTGGCTGCGGCGCGCTGGTAATACGCAAGAAAAAATAAGGCTGATTAGCCGGGAGGTAATTTTTTAATGAAGAAATTTGTTGCTGTAATGCTGGCGCTGACTCTCATGTTGGCGCTGGGAGCTGTGACGACTCAGGCTGCTGGCAATTACCCAAGCACAGATGCTGATTTTGGAGTAACTGTTGAGATTCTGGAAGATGGAAGCGTTAATATCGGAGCTGATGCTGATAAGATTAATAGCGCCGTTGCAAGCGTTAGTCCTGGATTTAATGCAGCATGGATTTACATCACCATCTATGATAGCAATCCCGGATTTAATGCTGACAGCGATATGACTGGAGCAGGACAGCCTTATGACGAAGTATTGGCTGGTGATACAGAGGCTGGCAGAGTAGAAGGCAGCACCTTTAAATACAATATTAAGAGCGGCGCTTTGGATAAGGATAATCCAACATATCCCTTTGAGGAAGGCAATACCTATTATGTTTATATCTGCGCCTGCAATGGCTCGGGATGGGTATGGAATTATGCCGGTACTGAATTTACCTATAAAACTAAGGGCAATTATCCCAGCTATAAGGGAGATTGGGGCATTACCGCTGAGGTTCAGGAAGACGGCAGCGTTATTATAAACGCAGATAAGGCCAAAATTGACGCTTCTGCGGAGGGAATAAATGCGTTAGGTACTATGTATGTAACCATTTATGCTGAGGACCCCAATTTTACTAAGGTCAGCGATATGCTTGGAAATGGAAACGAACCCTATGGTAAGGCTCAGGCCGGTCCTAATAATGCTGGACGTTTGGATAATTTTTCGTATAAGATAACGAAAGGTGAGGACGGTAACGGTAGTGGGAGCTATCCTTTTGAAGAAGGCCATACCTATTATGTGTATGTTTGCCCTCAGATAGAGAATAAAGCGCCTTTGAGCACAGACTGGATTTGGAATTACGAAGGCATTTCTTTCGTATATACTAATGGGACGGAGTCTACTCCTACCGCTACTGCTACTGAGACTGCTACAGCTACTGCAACCGCTACGGCTACCGCAACTGCTGGAGAGACGGCGACTGCTGCTGCGACCACTCCTGCTGCGACGGGCACTCAGTCTACCGATAATCCCGGAAATACCGGAGATTTAACTATTCTTATTTATGCGGCCGCAGCTCTTGCTGCCGGCGGCGGAGCATTAGCTTTCCGTAAAAAGAAATAAGCTTTAACGCTTAATTTTGACTTGGCTTTGGGCCAAATGGCATTAAACCGGCTAGCAAAAGGCCGCGGATTTATCCGCGGCCTTTTTGTTTTGATTTTCGGGGTTTTAGGGATGGACGAAAAGCGCCTGGGAAAAGCAGGGGGCGGCTCTTTGGGCAGGCGGAAGCCTGCCCGGGCCGCGCCTTGGGCGCGGCCGGAGGCCGGAGGCCGAAAGAGCCGCCCCCTGCTTTTCCCAGGCGCGGATGGGAGAAGAGCGATTACTTCTGATAAAAGCCTATTCGTTTAGCTATAGTTGCCGACCGTATGCTCTTTAAAAAAGTATGGATTTTTTCGCTATAGTGTGGTAAAATCAAATTATATAATTCTATACAGAGGTTATGAATGTCCTTTATAAATAAAAAAAGGCTGAAAAATATTGAATATATTCTGCCCATAATAGTATTGGTGATATCTCTTTTCGGTGTTTTCTGTATTCTTATGGCTACGGCAAGCCCTTTTACGGGTGAAGAGCTTACCTTTGAAGAGATTACTGCTAATTTGAATCTTTCTAAGGTGCGCATGCAGCTTATATGGATGGCTATTGGTTTTGTATGTATGATAATCGTCATGCTGGTGAGCTATCGGCTGTATGCTAAGATTTGGTACGCCGTTATGGGCGTGTCTCTTGCGCTGCTGGCTATGGTTATTATTTTCGGCTCGGTGCGCGGTGGTACAAAAGGCTGGCTTGTGATATCTGAATCTAAGAATATAACCTTTCAGCCCTCCGAAATAGTAAAGCTGGCGGTAGTTATATTATCGGCGTTTTTTCTTAGCCGGCGCCCTTTAAAGACTTTTGCCGATTTGCTGCCGGCCGTGGGAGTATTCTGCGTTATTATAGCGGTTCTGCTCTATCAGATGGATATAGGCACCACTATGGTGTATGTCGTAATATTTGCGGGCATGCTCTTTGTTTCAGGCGCGAAATTAAGGCACATAGGCATTCTGGCTTTGGGCGCCATAGCGGCGTTTCTCTTGCTCTGGTTTTTTGCCATGGGAGACCAGCAGAAAAGCAGGATATTAAATTTCGGCAATACTGAGGATGTGGACCAGCTGAGGTATTCAAAGATAGCCATAGGCTCGGGCGGTACGTTTGGCAAAGGGCTTTTTAGTGTGGGTAATATGAGCCAGCTAAGCTATATTCCCGCGATAGAAACTGATTTTATTTTTGCGGTTATAGGCGAATCCCTGGGTTTTGCGGGCTGCCTGGTTATTATTTTGCTGTATATGATTCTTATATTCCGGCTTTGGCAGCTTATGCGCGGATGCAGAGATAAATACGGCAAATTAATAATAGCGGGCATAATGTTCATGTATATGTTCCATATTTTTGAGAACATTGGCATGACTATAGGCGTTATGCCTATAACGGGAATACCTCTGCCTTTTATCAGTTACGGCGGCACAAACTTTGTGACTAATATGATAGGCATCGGGCTGGTAATGAGCGTTTGCTTTTATCGGCCCGAGACTGTAAGCAATAATCCGGACGAGCTGGAGATATAATAAACGCCGTATTGTTTGCTGCTTTAGGTAAGGCGGTTTTAGGCAATGCATTTGAGGAAATGGCGCGGCGCAGGCCTGAATTTTATGACATTATGCCTTGCGCGCCAATGCCGTAAGCGCTCTTTTAGAAAAATGCTTGTAATAGAATGGGAAAATAGGAATAAACACATATTTCCTCCTCATATTTATTTATGAGGAGGAATTTTTATGTCTGTGATAAGAAAACGAGGGAGCGCATATTCAAATTATAAAAACGAAGGCCGTGTAGCCCGATTGTGCATAGCTATTGTATTTTTGCTGATTGCGGCGGCGGTGTTTCTTATGGATACCTCCTTAACCCGCAGCATAAAGGAAGGATTGCTGGGGGCGTTTAGCTATGATATGCATATTCCGGAGGCGGGGAAAAAGGCGCAGGAATTATTTTCGGGCAAAGAGGACCAGTCGGTTAACGGGGGAGCAAGCGTTCTTACTTCTTTAAAAAATCCAATTAAAAATCCTAAAGTAATAAAATCCTTTGAGGAAACAGGACAGACGATAGAATTGGAGGCTGGACAGCTTTTGTCTGTTTATGCGGTTTCAGACGGGAAAATTTTAAGCGCTCATGGCGATTTAATAACTATACAGCATGAGGATGGCCTGGTAAGTCTTTATTCAGGCTGCGCATTGCAATATAAAAAAGCTGGTCAAAGCGTTAAGGCAGGGGAAATGATAGGCGCGCTGGACATAAATTCGCCTGTGCTGGAATTTGGGCTTAAAAAGGCGGGTAAATATGTGGACCCTCAGGAATATATGGAGCTTCAGGGCTGGTAAGCTGATAAACACCTGGAATTTTTAACCGCTTGCTTATTCTGCTGTTGTATAACGAAAAAATACTCTTTATTGAAAGGATGAAAAAACTTGACCATTTTCAGCATAGGAGGCGTAAAAATAAAAATAAATCTGCTGCTGCTGATTATAACGCTTTTTTGGATTATTACAGGCTATATCTGGACGGCGCTTATAGTATATTTGGCGCTTATTCTGCATGAATGCGCTCATATTCTGGCGGCGCGTGGGTTTAAGGTGCGGGTATATCAGTTGGAATTGCTGCCTTTTGGCTCATCCGCCATGATGGACGATGTTTTTGAGCAGATGCCCTTGGAGGAAAGCCTTATAGCGGCGGCCGGGCCGGCTGCTAGCGTTGTAACTGCGGCTTTGGCTACCACGCTTAGAAGCTATTTTCCGCTTTTTGCTCCGGGAGTACTGGAGGAATTTACAACCTATTCCTTTCTTATAGCGGGATTTAATCTTTTGCCGGTGCTGCCGCTGGACGGAGGGCGGATAATGCGAGCCTGTCTTGCCCGCACCAACGATTATGGAAGGGCTACCAGAATAACCTCATTTTTAGGAATACTTTTGGGCCTGGGTATGACGGCATGGGGAGTATATACGTTTGTTTCAAAAAGAGCGGACGCGATGCTGCCTATGCTTGGCGTGTTTTTAGTTATTTCAGCTATAGGGGAATTAAAGCAGAGCCGCTTTGAATTGGCCAAAGCCATGATTAACCGGCGGCATTGTCAGGAGGGAAGCCAGTATATGGGAGTTAAGGTGCTGGCGGTAAAGCAGGAAATGCAGATATATAAGGCCGTGCGGCTGTTTCGGGATAAGAATTATTATGTAATCAGAGTAGTAAACGACGATATGCAGCTTTTGGGGACCTTGGATGAAACGCAGATACAAAACGCTATGCTGGAGGATATGCTTTTAACAATGGGCGCGCTTATAAAAAGGGAGCGTTCCCGCGCGGAATATGCTAAAAGAAGCTCGGCCAAAGCGGGCTGAAGTGGTTGGGCGGAGACGCGGGGCGCTTTCGCAAAACGGCGGAACGCAGCGTCTTCGCAAAACGGCGGAACGCAGCGTCTTCGCAAAACGACTGAACGCAGCGCCTTAGCAAAACGACCGAACGCAGAAATATTAGGGTGCATTTTTGGAACGGCGGCGCAGCAAAACGGTAAAATCAGCTTGTTTTGCGGCGCATTACACTCTGAGAGAATTGTTTGCGAGCGTTTATACCCTCAGTTTACAAGGAAGACGGTCAAAAGGCATAAAATTTGCGTCCTGCTGCGTTGCTTTGATTCCAAGTACGCCCGGTACATGTCGTTCAAGCGCGCTTTACCTGACACAGATTTTATGCCTTCTGACTCTGGAGACCTCAAGGAAAAAGAATTTCTTCATTTTCAAGGCAGACGAAGAAAGCGTTACTTATGAGTACGCTGATTGAGGATAACGCAGAAAATGAAGAAATTTATCCCGTTTTGAGGCGTGTAGTTCCTTGTAAACTGAGGGTATTTGACCAAACCGGCATAAAAGGGTACAATATTCAAATGATAAAAAGCTCTTTATGCACGGAGGAGATTATGGATATATCCAGGATACTGCCGCTTGTTGAAAAACCTGCTAGATATACGGGCGGCGAATTGAATATGGTTGTCAAGCGTAACGAGGAGGTGCGTTTCGTATTTGCTTTTCCCGACCTTTATGAGATTGGCATGAGCCATCTGGGCGGTAAAATTATATATTCCTGCCTTAACGAGAGGGAGGATACATACTGCGAAAGGACATATGCTCCCTGGACGGATATGGAAGAGCTTATGCGCAGGAACAATATTCCGCTTTTCAGCCTGGAAACTAAGCGGCCGGTGAAGGAGGCCGACTTGTTCGGCTTTACCTTGCAGTATGAGTTATGCTATACGGCTGTTTTAAATATGATAAATCTTGCGGGCCTGCCTTTGCTTGCCGAGGAGCGAACCCAGGGCCCGTTTATATTTGCCGGAGGGCCGTGCGCATATCATGCTGAGCCTTTGGCGCCGTTTGTGGATTTTTTTGCGCTGGGAGACGGCGAGGAGGAGCTTAACGACCTTATAGAAATATATAAGGACTGGAAAAAAAGCGGCGGGGAGCGCAAGGAGTTTCTGCGGGCCCTGGCGCGCACCCAGGGCTTTTATGTTCCCTCCTTTTACGATATAGAATATTATGAGGACGGCAGGATTAAAAGCATAACTCCCAACGACCCAAGCGCGCCGCCCGTGGCCGTGCGCAGGATAGTGGAGGATTTTGAAAATGCGTTTTATCCTGTAAAGCCCGTTGTACCCTATATAGAAGTGGTTCATGACCGCGTTATGCTGGAAATTCTGCGCGGCTGCACTAGGGGCTGCCGTTTTTGCCAGGCGGGATATGTATACCGTCCCGTTAGGGAGCGAAGCGTAGGCAGACTCTGCGATTTAGCGGCCGAAACCATTAAAAATACAGGATATGACGAGGTTTCGCTTACTTCTCTTTCTTCAGGGGATTACAGCCGGCTGCCCGAGCTGCTTAAGGGCATGTCCGAGGCTTTTAAGGATAAAAGGGTGTCGTGCAGTCTGCCTTCGTTAAGATTGGATTCCTTCAGCGTTGAAACTGTGAGCGATGAAATGCGCCGTACCAGCCTTACATTTGCGCCCGAGGCGGGCAGCCAGAGGCTGAGGGACGTTATTAATAAAAATGTGACTGAAGAGGATTTTAGGCGCACTATGCGCATAGTGTTCGAGGCGGGATATAATGCGGTTAAATTATATTTTATGCTGGGACTTCCTACCGAAACGGATGAGGATATAGCGGGCATTGCGAGGCTGGCTCAAATATGCTCGGATATTTACGGCGAAGTAAGAGGAAATCTCAGGGGCCTGAAAATTGTAGTCAGCACCTCGTTTTTTGTGCCTAAGCCGTTTACACCCTTTCAATGGTGCGCTCTTAACGGATTGGAGGAGCAGAACCGTAAGCGGGAATATCTTTCGGGACTGCTGAGGCGTATAAAGGGCGTGGAATACCGCTGGCACGAGACAAAAGGCACGATTATTGAAGCGGCGCTTGCCCGCGGCGACCGGCGTATGGGACGGGCGCTTATGAAAGTGTGGGAAAAGGGAGCGCGCCTGGAGGGCTGGAATGAGAATTTCAGCTATTCCCGATGGCAGGAGGCGTTTGACGAATGCGGGTTGGATTTGAATTTTTACGCGCTGCGGGCCAGGGAGCTGGACGAGATATTGCCCTGGGATACGGTAGACTGCGGCGTAAGACGCAAATATCTTGAGAGCGAATATAATAAGGCCATGCGGGCCGAAAGGACGCGGGACTGCCGGCAGGGCTGCACGGGCTGCGGCATGAATGCACTGGCGGGAGGTAAATGTCCATGCGAGCGGTAATAAAATTTTCAAAAAGCGAAGCTGTTAAGTATATTTCCCATCTGGACATGCTAAGGCTTTTTCAACGCGCTCTTGCACGCTCAGGGCTGAAGGTTTCCTATTCTGAGGGCTATCATCCCCATATGCTGCTGAGCTTTGCGCTGGCTACGCCGGTTGGAGTGGCTTCAGTATGCGAATATGCCGAAACTTATTTTGAATATCCGATGTTCTGCGAGGAGATTGCTCAGAGGCTGGGCTCGGTCATGCCGGGCGGCTGCGAGGTGCTGGAGGCGTTTGAATTAAGTGAACAATATCCGGCGCTTATGTCGGTTGTTTCGGCGGCTGATTATCAGTTTTTTTATAGGCCGGAGAATGCGGAGGCGGTTTCTCAATGCCTAAATGAGATATCTTCAAGACCCGAGATAATTATAATGAAAAAGAGCAAAAAGGGCTTTAGGCCGGCTGATATAAAGCCAATGCTGCATGAAATGAAAATGCGGGGAAACGTATTAAGCTGCACGCTGGCTTCGGGCGGCCAGGTTAATCTGCGGCCCGACGCGCTGGACGGTCTGATATTCAAAGAGATGGGCCTCAAGGCGGAAAATATAGTCAGAACGGCTGTGTATATAGAGGAAAAGGGCATGAAAATATGTCCGGAGCAATCGGAGGCGAGGCTATGACCGAGATAATAGCGGATATAACTCCCTTTCAATCCAGAGTTGTGATACGCAGGGATTGCAGGCTTAAGGAATATTTTGTTTCCCGCAAAGGCGCCGAGCCTATAGTAGGCAATATATATAAGGGCAAGGTGGAAAATGTAATCAGGGGCATGCAGGCGGCGTTTGTGGATATTGGTCTGGGGAGAAACGCTTTTCTTTACGCAGGGGATATATTGCCCGATAAACGGGATTTTGAATTTGCAGGGCAGTCCGAGCAGATTTCAGACAGCTTGAAAAAGGCGTCTATAAAGGAGCTGGTGCGCCAGGGACAGGAGATTATAGTGCAGGTGCTTAAGGAGGCGGCGGGCACTAAAGGCGCGCGAGTTACGACGAATATTTCTCTGCCTGGCAAAAACTTAGTGCTTATGCCTACCGTAAGCTATGTGGGCGTTTCCAGACGAATATCAGATGAAATTGAGCGCTCCAGGCTTAAGGAGCTTGTAGACGGTATGAGAAAGCCGGAGCACGGCTATATTGTGCGCACGGCCGCGGCTTATCAGGAGGCGGAAAAATTCAAGGCGGAAATGGATTATCTTGAACGCAAGTGGGAGAATATAAGGACGCGGGCACGGCAGCAGAAGGCTCCCTCTAATCTGCATAGGGAGGGCAGTCTTATTATGACCACTCTGCGTGATTACTTCAGCGCGGAGGTGGACAGATTTATAATTAACGACCGCGCAAGCTATGAGCAGGCCGTAGATACCGTGCGCTTTTCCAGCCCTGAATTGGCCGACAGAATAGAATATTTTGATAAAAGCTCTGATATTTTTTCCTACTATAATCTTAACGCTAAGCTGGACAGGCTGCTTGAACGCAAGGTCTGGCTGGACAGCGGGGCCTATTTAGTTATAGACCAGACTGAGGCGCTTACCGTTATAGACGTTAATACCGGGAAATTTACGGGGGACAGCCGGCTTGCGGACACAATACTGGAGACCAATCTGGAGGCGGCGCGTGAGATTGCCAAGCAGATAAGGCTTAGGAGCATAGGCGGCATAATAATTATTGATTTTATAGATATGGACAGCGACGAGCATCGCTCAATGGTCAAAAGCGCGCTGGAGGAGGCTGTGCGTGAGGACAAGGTGAAAACTAACATAGTTGGCTTTACCGGCCTGGGGCTTATGGAACTTACTAGGAAAAAGGTGCGAAATAATCTTAAAAGCATAATGCAGACCGCTTGTCCGTACTGCGCCGGCTCGGGCGCTGTTCTTAACAATATTTCGGTGGTGCATAATTTAAGAGGCGAATTGGGCAGACTGTTTGAAAATACCAATGCAAACTGCGTGCTTTTGACTGTCCATCCGGATATAGAAAACGAATTACTGGGCGGGGAATTCCCGGCCGAGAGCTTTTTATACGGAGACAGGCAGATATACATTCTCAGCGACCCTTCAAGACATATAGAGGATATAGGCATGCAGGCCGTATCCCGAGAGGAAATATCTGAAAAATACAAGGAAGCGGTCAGATTTTGTTGACATTAGGGGCAGGATGTGTTATCATCTAAAATACCGCATAAGTACGGTTTTAAATTCCGTTTTTCGGGTACCCATTCTTAGCGAGTTGATGTAGAGGAGGTGCTACACATGGTTGCAGTAATACAAACAGGCGGCAAGCAGTACCGCGTATCCGAGGGAGACACCATTTACGTTGAAAAGCTTAACGCGACTACCGACGACGTTGTAAAATTCGACGTGCTTATGGTTACCGACGGCGAGAACGTAAAGGTTGGTGCTCCGCTGCTTAATGACGCTGTTGTTGAAGGCTGCGTAAAGGGAAGCGGCAAAAAGGCCAAGGTTATGGTTTTCAAATTTAAGGCCAAGAAGAATTACCGCCGGCTTACGGGACATCGCCAGCCCTTTACCAAGGTTGAGATTACTAAAATCTCTATGTAATAATGACTAAAGTAGTTATTGTCAGGAATCCTAAAGGGGACATAATCTCCTTTGAGGCTAAGGGCCATGCAAGCGGCCTGGGCGCAGGCAGGGATATATACTGCGCCGCTATTTCCGCGATAATTCAAACGGCCGTTATAGGGCTGGAGCAATATGCGGGAATAGAAACTGCTCTGGAATGCAGAGACGGCTACTTATACTGCGGGCTGCCTGAGGCGGCCTGGGAGGATATAAGCGCCAAAATTATAACTCAGACCATGCTTTTAGGCCTTAAGGCTTTTGACGAGGAAAACAAGGGTTATCTTAAGATTGTTGAGGAGGTGCGTTAAATGCTCCGTATGAATATTCAGTTATTCGCTCATAAAAAGGGCGTAGGCTCCACGAAAAACGGCCGGGACAGCGAATCCAAGCGGCTGGGAGTTAAGCGTGCGGACGGACAGTTTGTTCTTGCAGGAAATATCCTGGTAAGGCAAAGAGGAACTAAAATCCATCCGGGAAGCAATGTAGGCATAGGCAGCGACGACACGCTGTTTGCGCTTTCTGACGGCATAGTCCGTTTTGAGCATAAGGGCAAGCTGAAGAAGCAGGTAAGCGTGTATCCGCGCGAAATAGTTTAAAATAAAAATGTCCGAAGCGTGCTTCGGGCTTTTTTATATGGTAAATTATAGAAATACAGGCGCAGAATGATGAAAGACGGCATTTTTATAAGCAGCAGCTGTTTTGATTTAAATAATACATTTAATAACGGACAGTGCTTCCGCTGGGAGCGCCTGGACGATAATGCTTACGGGGGAGTGGCCTGCGGCCGCTTCCTTAAAATTATACAGGAGACCGGCGGGGTCAGATTGCTTAATACTTCCCGAGAGGAGTTTGAAAATATCTGGCGGAATTATTTCGATTTGGACACCGACTATGACGAAGTGGAGCGCAGTTTGCAGACTGACGAGATTATGCGGACGGCAGTCGGCGCCGGACACGGAATGCGCATTCTCAGGCAGGAGCTTTGGGAAACGCTTATTTCCTTTATTATTTCGCAGAACAATAATATTTCCCGCATAAAAAGGATAATAGCCAATATATGCCGGCAGAGGGGAGAATTTATAGGGGAAGGATACGCTTTTCCTGCTCCCAGGGCGCTGGCTGAAGCGGATCCAGCTGAATTTGTTCAATGCGGAGCCGGTTATCGTGCGGATTATATATCCGAGTGCGCCAGGAATGTTTACGAGGGTAAATTGAATTTGGAAGAGCTTAAGCGAATGGATTACGCTTCAGCTCGGACGGTTTTGCTTGAACAAAAGGGAATTGGGCCTAAGGTGGCCGATTGTATTCTGCTTTTCGGGCTGCATCATTTGCAGGCGTTCCCTGTGGATACCTGGATTAAGAAGGCGATGCGCTCCCTTTATATGACGCCTGAGGCGCAAAGCCCGGAGATAATTAAATATGCTCTGGAGCATTTCGGAGCTTACGCCGGAATGGCTCAGCAATATATGTTTTATGCCGCCCGTGAGGGTAGGTTAGCTATATAGAAAATACAACTGGAGGGTGAAGGATTATATGAAAGCAATTAAGGAAGGCCTTACGTTTGACGATGTACTGCTTGTTCCTGCGCGCAGCCGGGTTACTCCCGACATGGTCAGGCTGGACTGTGAATTGATAAAGGGGATAAAGCTGAATGTTCCGCTTATGAGCGCCGCTATGGATACCGTTACTGAGCATAGATTGGCCATAGCTATGGCGCGCGAGGGAGGGATAGGCATTCTGCATAAAAATATGCCTATTGATGAGCAGGCTTCTCAGGTGGATAAGGTTAAGCGTTCTGAGCACGGCGTAATTACCGACCCCTTCTACCTTTCGGCTAATAATAAGCTCAGCGACGCGCTGGCTCTGATGGAAAGATATAGGATTTCAGGCGTGCCCATAACTGAAAACGGCAGGCTTATAGGTATACTAACCAATCGTGATATGAAATTTGAAACGGATTTCTCCAAGCCGGTATCAGAGCTTATGACTAAGGACAACCTTATTACTGCTCCTGAAGGCACTACAATGGAGGACGCCAAGGAATTGCTCCGCCAGCATAAGATTGAAAAGCTGCCTATAGTGGATAAGGATTTTAATCTTAAGGGTCTGATAACCATTAAGGACATTGAAAAATCCATTCAATATCCCAACAGCGCTAAGGACGCCAACGGCAGGCTGCTTGTGGGTGCGGCAGTAGGTACTGCCAAGGATACGCTGGACAGGGTTAAGGCGCTCTATAGCGCAAAGGTGGACGTTATAGCGGTGGATACTGCTCATGGGCACTCGGAGTTTGTACTTAAAATGGTGGAGAAGATTAAAAACGCTTATCCTGATTTACCCTTAATTGCGGGTAATGTGGCTACGGCTGAGGCGACCGAGGCGCTTATTAAGGCGGGCGCCGACTGCGTTAAGGTGGGCATAGGGCCGGGCTCTATATGTACTACCCGGGTAGTAGCAGGCATAGGCGTGCCTCAAATTACAGCCGTTATGGACTGCGCCGAGTGCGCGGACAAGCATGGCGTTAAGATTATAGCTGACGGAGGCATTAAGTATTCGGGCGATATTACAAAGGCGCTTGCGGCGGGCGCGAGCGCGGTAATGATTGGCAGCCTGCTGGCCGGAACTCAGGAGAGCCCGGGAGAAACTGAGATTTATCAGGGCAGAAGCTTTAAGGTGTACCGCGGCATGGGTTCGTTAGGGGCCATGAATGCGGGAAGCGCCGACAGGTATTTCCAGAGCGGCTCCAGAAAATTTGTGCCTGAAGGCGTAGAGGGACGCGTTCCTTATAAGGGGCCTCTTGCCGATACCATATATCAGATGATTGGCGGTCTGCGCTCCGGAATGGGCTACTGCGGCGCGGCTAATCTGGAGGAGCTGCGGGAAAATGCGCAGTTTGTGCGTATAACTAACGCCGGCCTGGTGGAAAGCCATCCGCACGATATAGATATTACGAAAGAATCTCCTAATTACAGCAGGAGATAAGGCTTTATACTATAAGACGCCTCTGTGGACGCCTCTGTTTAAAGCGGCGCACGGAGGCGTTTTTTTATTTTTCAGATATATTCAGGAGACTTTTTCTTTTAAAAAGAAAGAAAACCGTTCCAAGCCCGTCGGCCAGCAGCCAGCCTATGGGCACCGACCACCATATGCCGTCAGTTCCGAATCCGGGAGCCAGAGCATAGGCTAGGATAACGCGGGAACCTAGTGAAATAACAGTCAGAACTACAGATATGCCAGGCTTGCCTAACGCTCGGAAAAGGCCGTAGAGCAGAAACAGCACTCCTATGGCAAAATAAAACGCACCCTCTATGCGAAGATAGCGCATCCCCTGCTGAATAATATCTGTTTGAGATGCGTCAATAAAAAGGGACATAAGAGGCTGCGCAAAAACGCATACCAGCACGGAGATGGCCATTCCAAAAATAATGGAGATAACTCCTGCCGCTTTAATTCCCTTTTTTATTCGGTCGAATTGTTTGGCTCCGTAATTCTGGGCAGTAAAGGTGGAAAAGGCGTTGCCGAAATCCTGAACGGGAAGATATGCGAAGGCGTCTATTTTTACTGCGGCTGCAAAAGCGGCCATGACGGTGCCTCCGAAGCTGTTTACCAGCCCCTGGACGGCAAGAATGCCTAAATTCATGACGGACTGTTGAATACAGGTCAACGCGGAAAATCCGGTTATCTCTTTAATCCTGCTTAGGCGCAGGCGCGCTCCCTTTATTTTCAGCCGGGGGAATTTTAGAAGGGTATATAACGTAAGCCCGATTCCTGAAATATATTGCGCTATTATGGTTGCCTCGGCTGCTCCCTTTACGCCTCGGTTCAATCCCATTACAAACCATAAATCCAGCCCTATATTCAATATTGCGGAGACGGCCAGAAATATGAGAGGCGCAGTAGAATTGCCCAGAGCGCGCAGCAGGGAGGCAAAATAATTGTATAGAAATACCGCGGCTATACCGGCGAAAATTATTTCCAGGTATTCTTTCATTAAAACGCGGATATTGCCTGTGACATGCAGAAGATTTAATATCCAGTCCATACCCAGAAAAACAAGTATGTTCATTAAGAGCGTTATTGCGCTTAGCAGAATGAAAGAGGCTATAATTCCTTCCTTTAGGGCTAAAAAATCCTTTTGACCAAATTTAATGGAAAAAACGGTGCCTGCCCCCGAGGCAAGGCCCAGTAAAATAGACGTCAGAAAGGTCATTAACGTAAAGGCTGAGCCAACGGCGGCTAATGCGTCTGGTCCAAGGAAACGGCCGACAATGAGAGTGTCGGCTATATTATAGCATTGCTGCAGCAGGTTGCCCGCAATCATAGGCAGGGCAAAACGCAGCATAGTGGGTATAACAGAGTTTTTAGTTAAGTCTTTTTGCATAGTTTTATTTCGTTTCGCAATTGATATATTAACATTCGTAATATATTATATATAATCCATTTGATAGTGTCAATAATTAGTTGTGTGAGCTTTGGCAAATCATGCGGCTAGGCTGCGGCGCCATCGTACTCTGATTGTTATTGTCTATCCGTAAAGAAAATACTGCCCGTGTCAAGCTGCTTTGCGGCCGTAATGGAAATGCTTTTTAGGAGACTTGATTTTTATTATACTAGCGTATATAATAGCGCTTGGAGGTAAATGCGGATGTTTCTGGACGTTTTGGACGAGCTGGATAAAAAAATAGTTGAACTGCTTATTAATAACGCAAGGGTTTCATATTCAGAGATAGGTGAAAAGGTAGGTATTTCTCGTGTAGCAGTAAAGATGCGTGTGCAGTCTCTGGAAAAACGGGGTATAATTGAAGAATATACTACAGTTATTAATCCTCAGAAGATAAGCGGGGCGGTTTCCTGCTATTTTGAAATTGAAACTAAGCCTGAATGTCTTAAAACGGTTGCCGAAACATTGCGCCGTAATGAAATAATTACGCAGATATACCGCGTTACTGGCAAAAGCAAGCTGCATGTGCATGCGGTTGCATCTTCAAACGAGGAAATGGAAAGCCTGCTTACTGACTGCATAGACCGTTTGGAGGGAGTTAAGCAATACTGCTGCAATGTGATTTTTTCCCGCATAAAGGATATTAAGGGATTAAGGCTTTAAAAATTTAAGTAAACAGCGTTTCTGCCGTAAAGCAATTTGCTTTGCGGCTTTTTCTTTATTTATATTATGAAGGAGAGCTGTTTTGGCTGCTGGAAGATAAGAAAAACAGGCAAAACATTTGCAAAAGCGTCAAACTAAGACAAAGGGAATAAGCGTACAAGCCCTGAATAATAATTTAGAGGTTTTGCAGTTTGAGTTTTAGCGCCGGCGGCTGGCATGCAAGGTCTTATTTAAGAAAATAATATCGCCGGAGAAAAGGGGTTTACATATTTATGAGCGCTCACATACTTGCACAGGAGACGGGCATAAATGAGCTATGCGTTATGCTGACCGGAGAATTGGACCATCATGCTTCGGAGCAGCTTAGAGAAAAGCTGGACGAAATGATTTCGCGTAAAAACTATAGGCGCGTGGTTTTTGATATGGGAGGAGTGAGCTTTATGGACAGCTCGGGCATAGGTATTTTGTTAGGGCGATATAAAAAGCTGTCTCAAAGCGGCTGTGCAATGGAAATAAAAGGGGCCAGAGAGGGTATAGACAAGATTATAAAAATGGCCGGGCTTTATCAGATTACAAGGAAAAGATAGGAGGATAAAAAAATGCCTGATAATAAAATGCGGCTTGTTTTTGATGGAATAAGCGAAAATGAAAGTTTCGCGCGCATGGCGGTAGCGGCTTTTGCCGTTCAGCTTAATCCCACAATGAACGAACTGGCCGATATAAAAACTGCTGTTAGCGAGGGGGTAACCAACGCAATAGTGCACGGATACGAGGGCAAGGGCGGAGATGTAGAAATAAGAGCGGATATAACGGGCAATTTATTACATATTGAAATTATAGACGAAGGAGTGGGGATAGAAAATATAGCTCTGGCTATGGAGCCGTTTTATACTACGCGGGCGGACGAGGAGCGCTCGGGCATGGGTTTTTCGGTAATGGAAAGCTTTATGGACAAATTGGACGTTGCCTCGGCGCCGGGCGAGGGGACGCGGCTTACCATGCTTAAGCGGATTAAGGGTTCCGAGAGGAGAAAATAAGGTGTCTGAAGCAACGCTTTTGACTCATTCTGACACGATGGAGCTTATAAAAAAGGCTCAGTCGGGGGATATGCAGGCGCGTGAAAGATTAGTGGCGTCAAATATTGCGCTGGTTAAATCCCTGGTCCGGCGATACATGAACCGAGGGGTGGAATATGACGACCTGCTTCAGATAGGCTCTCTTGGCCTTGTTAAGGCTGTGCTGGGCTTTAAGGCGGAATATGGTTCGCGTTTTTCTACCTATGCCGTGCCGTTGATATTGGGAGAATTAAAGAGATATATGCGGGACGACGGTATGATAAAGGTGTCCCGGTCGGTTAAGGAGACTTATATAAAAATAAAAAATGAAAGGGAAAAGCTGTGCAGAGAACTGGGACATGAGCCTGGCGTAAAGGATATTGCGAGAGCGCTGGATATAAGCGAGGATGAGGTTTTGACAGCGCTGGAAAGCGCAAGAGCGCCTATTTCCCTTGAACAGCCTCTCTCGGATAATTCGGACAGCGATACTATTTTAGAGCATATACCCGGCAGAGAGACGGGTGCGGAGCTTATAGATATTATGCTGCTGAAGCAATATATTGGAGAATTGGAGGGAAATGAACGTAAAGTTATATTGCTGCGTTATTTTAAGAGTATGACGCAGAGCCGTATTGCCGATATGCTGGGTATTTCTCAGGTGCAGGTTTCAAGGATTGAAAGCAGGGTGCTTAAAAAACTTCGTATCAAGATGGATGGCGGCGCGGGCTGAAAGACAGAACCAATTAAATGCGCCAGGGGGCGGCGCGGGATTCGGGCGCCTGGGCGCCCGAATTGAAGCCTCCGCTGGACGGAGGCTTAGCTCGGCCGTTCCGGCCGAGCCCCGCGCCGCCCCTTAGCGCATTTAATTGGTTCTGTCTTTCA
>URIR01000013.1 GCA_900547955.1 uncultured Eubacteriales bacterium
TTTTGCCTTTGGAATAGAGGTAAATCCCTGTGTGATTGAGATTACTATCGGTAACACGATGTGATATTTGCAGTTCCATTTCGTATGTGATAAACTATTGATGTCATTCAAGCCCATTTTAAATGTCCTCCCTTTGCTATTGTTGTGCAGTTGGCAGACCGCACGTCTATTATAACAAAGGGAGTTTTTCTTTCTTCCTCATCGCCATAGGCTTTTTTGAACCACTGGCCTAGCCAGTAGTTTTGCTATACAAAAAGCCCGAAGTCTTTTGCAAAACTTCGGGTAGTGAAAACGCAGAAACGGCAGACAAGTTTTCAGCGACTTGTCTGCCGTTTGAAGCAGTTATTCTGTTGTACGGGAGTTCAATCCTATCCTCAAAGCAAAAACAGCCGTTTTATATCTACGAATATGCGCTTTGAAATCCCGGTGTTCGGACAGCAAAAAACCCCGATAAAATCGGGGCTTTTGCGGAACATATCTTTTTTATGTTCCTGTTATGGTGGAGGCGAGGGGAATTGAACCCCTGTCCGAAAATGCGGATGCGGGACCTTCTCCGAGCGCAGTCAGTTGCTTTTATTCCCCGCTCTCCGGCCTCAAATGACAAAGGCCGAAGTCGGGTAGCTTCATATTTACACCTTACCCTCAAAGCTTTGGATAATGGCGTTCCCTGCAATTATGACGCCGGTAAACCGCTCCTGCAGGCGGCGCGGGCCGGCGGAAGCCGCAATTAAGCGGCTACAGGTTGAGTATTATTTCTAGCGTTTATATTTACGCCCGATTGTTTAACGTGGTGACCGGAACCACGGCTCGCTTATCCCGCCACCGACATCCCCGTCGAAACCAGTACGCCCCCATATTCAATTGTCCGCGCCGCCATAAAAACAGCCTGCGCGGGAGTATAATTATAACATATTTTCCTGCCGCGCGCTACTGTTTATTTTTCCCTACTCAAAGTTCTTAGGGTCATAGAGCAGGGTTTTGCGGTCGTCAGGCCCGAAGCCATTCCCAATTACCTCCCTTGCGTCTACTATAAACAAAAACGCCTTGGGGTCCTCCTGCTTGACTATACGCCTGAGCTGAGCCGTTTCGGAGCGGACTATAAGACAGAGCAGCATCTGCGCACGCTCTCCGGTATACGCGCCCTTGGTGTCCATTACCGTTACTCCCCGCTTCATTTCATTATTCACCCGCTCGCTTATAGCCGCTCCCTTATGAGTTATTATATAATATGCCTTAGCGCTGGTAACGCCGTCCTGCAGCAGGTCGATAGTCTTAGTGCTGGCAAAAACCGCTATAAGAGAATACAGCGCGACGTTGACGCTTCTGTTGGCAATACCTGAAGCGACTATAATTACAAAATCAAATATCAGGATATATGTGCCCAGGCTGCGCGCGGGAAAGCGCTTAAATATAAGCTTGGCCAGGATATCGGTACCCCCTGTGCTGCCGTTATTCCTTAGGACTATGCCCAGGCCGGCGCCGTACATAACTCCGCCGAACACTCCCGCCAGCAGCGGGTCGTCCACCAGCGCCGGAATATGAATGTAATCTGTAGCCAGGGATAAAACCAGAGTGCCCACCAGGGATTTAATGCCAAATCCCCTCCCCAGTTCCTTCCAGCTCACCAGGAAAAGCGGAATATTTATAGCTATAATCATAAGGCCGACAGGAATGGCAGGGATAAGATAATGAATAATAGTAGCAACGCCGCTCACCCCTCCGGGAGAGATATGATTGGGAATTATAAACCAGTTAAAGCCGACGCCCGACAGCGCGGCTCCAAAAATTATTGCAAGATAGTCGCTTATTTCCCTAAGCGCATTTTTCCCCGGTTTCTTCATAGTTTCCCGCCTTTCCGCAGATGCTTTTATGACAATAACATGCTTTTTGTATATTATATCACAATACGCAAAAATTTTACCTGGGCGCAGAAAATTTATTAACCCGCGCTTATACGGCAGTAACATTAACCCCCGCGTTTACGCTCTTAATAAAAGCCTTATAAAAAGCGGTCCGACATTGGCCCGTGAGTTGGCGGCTGAAAAAAAGGGGGGCGGGGCGCCGGCGGCCTGCGGCCGCCCAGCCGGGCTGAAAGCCCGGCTCCGGCAGGCGCGCTATGCGCGCGCCTGCCAGCGCCCCGCCCCCCTTTTTTTCAGCCGCCAACTCACGGCCCTGCTCACGCTTTCTAATCGCAGAACCGCGCCCGTCCGCAGCTTGAATCCTCTGATTAAAGGCAGGCTATCTATATTTATCAATCGGCCGCGGCGCAGCCGAGACTTATCATAAGCCCGTTATTTACAGTCTTCATATCCTCTAAAGTCAGGCCGCCTATCTTATCCCTAAGGCGTCTCTTATCTATAGTCCGTATTTGCTCCAGAAGCACGACAGAATCCTTGGCCAGTCCATGACTGTAAGCATCCAGCTCTATATGAGTAGGCATTTTAGCCTTGTCTATCTTTGAGGTTATGGCGGCGACGATAATAGTAGGGCTGTATTTATTCCCTATATCGTTCTGAACTATCAATACGGGCCGTATTCCGCCTTGCTCGGACCCTACCACGGGGCTTAAATCGGCGTAATATATTTCTCCTCGTTTTGGCAATCCTTATCACTCTCCGTCGTACCTTTTGTTGAAACAGGGAGGTCGTTTTCGGCGCAGAGACAATATTGAGCAAGCTCAAGATTTACCCTGGCCCAGCGCCTATAGCCTCTGGCCAGACTCTCCCTCACTTCTATTCTATGCTCTGAACCCTTCGGTTGTCCGTTTATGTGCCTTTTATTAGAATAAACGGCTCCGCTCCCCGACTGGGTACATTTATTTTTTCCGCCTGTTTTTACGGACATTTCTTATTCCTCCATTTATTATGTACCATAATTATATATTCATTCAGGCCCATATACAACAATCAAAATATTCCTTTTATTTTACAAATATGTGCAATAAAATTTTTAAAATAAACCCGCGCCTATTGACATTTGCTCTGAACAAGCTATTATATAGATAGTATTTTTAATATTACTGCGCAAGGACTAATGCATTTCAGCGCTTTATCCAATCTGCTTTTTCCGCATACACGCTGTTTATTATCTGGCTATCCTTAAAACAGCAAAAATTTATCAAATTTAAGGAGCAAGCCTATGACGCAGTCAAAGCGTTGGGCGCCGATATACAGGGCATATATACCGTAAGCGATACGCGCTACAGTTGCAGAGAATCTTCTATTAGCCAAGGTTACACATTATACTATACGCCAGCATATACGGGCGCGGACAGCGGCACTAGATTTATGCTGCCCTCAGACGGCATATCCGTTTACGACTATGACGGCATACCCGCCTTTGACGTAATCACTCTTAAAACCGACCAGGGACTTTACGTTTATCGGGTGCCCAAGGACGAATACTGGGCAAATATTCCCGAAACTCATCAGCTTTTTACGCTGGAGGAATACATATATCATCTGGAATTTGAACACCGCTTCCTTAATTTAATGCTCCAGCCCTCCGCTTCCCCTCCGGCCGAAAATACGCCCGAAGCAACTCCGGAGCCCTCGCCTTCGCCCGAGCGCACGCCCCGCACTCCCCGGCCGGAGCGCACCTCTGGAAAAACGGCCGCTTACAGCAGCGCATACGCGCCCCAAGCCTCTTTATCCAATTCACGCGTTTTGCCGCCGTCCGCCGCCGTTACCCTCCTGCCCTCTCCGGGAAATGATAAAAATCAGTACTCCCTACCCATTATGGCAATAATAGCCGTATTAAGCCTCGCGGCGGCAGGAAGCGCCGTATACCTGGCGCACCGGCACATAAAAAACAAAAAAGGCTGAAATAATTAAGAGGCGCGGCAATAGCAAAGCCGCGTTGAGCTCCGCGCTTGCCGCGCAGAAAAAGTTTTCCCGCCGCGGCAGGCAGCCATAGAGCAAACCGCTTGACAAAAATACTTTCAATGCATAAAATATATTAAATTAAAGGAAACTATCTTTAATATTTAAAGGCAAAGAAGCAATTAAGTAGCGCTTGACTGGGGCCGAAAGAGAGCCGGGCAAAGGTGAAAGCCGGCGGCAGGAAAGGCGTGAAGCATGGATTGCGGAGTTTTTCGGTTCGCCCCCGTTATAAGGCTTAATGAGCCGTTTTATCCCCTTTTAAATATGGGCGGTAGACGGGAATCAGGGTGGTACCGCGGTTTTCTCGCCCCTGGCGAGGAAGCCGCTTTTTATTTTATCAGCCCGTCCCGGGCGGAAAGGATGAAAAATGAAAAAGGAAACCTATTATATTACCACGCCCATATATTATCCCAGCGATAATCTGCATATCGGGCACAGCTACTGCTCGGTAGCCGCCGACACAATGGCCAGATATAAAAAACTGAGAGGCTGCGACGTATTCTTTCTTACCGGCTCGGACGAGCACGGCCAGAAGATAGCCAAAAAAGCCGCCGAAGCCAACGTATCCCCCAAGGAATATGTGGACGGCATAGTGAAAAATATCAAGGCGCTCTGGGAGCTGATGGACGTTAAATATGATAAATATATCCGCACTACCGACGAGGAGCATGTAAAATGCGTGCAGCAGATATTCAAAAAGCTGTACGACAAGGGAGACATATATAAAAGCGAATACGAGGGCTGGTACTGCACGCCCTGCGAATCCTTCTGGACAGAAACCCAGCTTAAGGACGGCATGTGCCCCGACTGCGGGAGGCCCGTGCAGAAGATGAAGGAGGAAAGCTATTTCTTCCGCCTCAGCGCCTATCAGGACAGGCTGATTAAATATATAGAGGAGCACCCCGAATTTATACAGCCGGTTTCCCGCCGCAATGAAATGCTTAATAATTTCCTGCTGCCCGGCCTGGAGGACTTATGCGTTTCCCGCACCTCTGTTAAATGGGGTATTCCCGTGCCCTTTGACCAGAACCACACCGTTTACGTCTGGCTGGACGCGCTGACCAACTATATAACCGCTCTGGGCTATCTTTCAGAGGATGATTCCCTCTTCAAAAAATATTGGCCCGCCCAGCTTCATCTGGTAGGCAAGGAAATCGTGCGCTTCCATACGATAATCTGGCCGGCAATACTTATGGCGCTGGACCTGCCCTTGCCCGAGCAGGTATTTGGGCACGGCTGGCTGGTTTTCGGCGGGGAAAAGATGAGCAAGAGCCGGGGCAACGTTGTGGACCCAGTAGCTCTCTGCGAACGCTATGGTTCGGACTCCCTGCGTTATTTCCTTATGCGCGAAATGAGCTTCGGTTCGGACGGCAATTTTACCAACGAGGCTCTTATAAACCGTATAAACAGCGATTTAGCCAACGACCTAGGCAACCTTTTAAGCCGCACGACAGCCATGATAGACAAATACTTTAACGGCGTATTGCCCGCGCCTGAAGCGCCGTGCGAGCCGGACGGAGAGCTGCGGGCGTTATGCATGGAGACCATAAAGGAGTACGCCGAAAAAATGGATGAATTGCAGTTTTCCTCGGCTCTGGCAATACTCTGGCAGTATATTTCCCGCTGCAACAAATATATAGACCAGACTATGCCCTGGGCGCTGGCAAAGGATGAACTGCAGCGGGCCAGACTGGGCACGGTGCTGTACAATCTGGCTGAAAGCCTGCGCATAATAGGAATATTAAGCAGCCCGGTAATGGTCAGGACCAGCGCGCAGATATTTAAGGCGCTCAATACCGATAAAACCTCCTGGGACAGCCTGAGCGCTTTCGGCGGATTGGAGCCGGGAAGCAATATAGTTAAGCCCGACGCGCTTTTCCCCAGAATAGATATGCTTAAGGAATTACAGGCGCTTGAAGCGCTCAGCCCCTCCAGAGCAGTTAAAGCCACGGCGCAAAAAAGCGGCGCGGCCGAAAATGCCCCTTCTTCCTCCAAAGCAGATAGCGCCAATTCCGTCCCGGAAGAAGCTTCAAAGGAAGAGATAACCATAGACCAATTTGACAGGCTGGATTTAAGAATAGGGGTTATAAAGCATTCGGAGCGGGTAAAGGGCGCGGACAGGCTGCTTAAATCCATAGTTGACATAGGAGAAGAACGCACCATTGTTTCAGGCATAGCTGATTGGTATGCCCCCGAAGAGCTTATAGGCAAAGAGGTCGTGGTAGTGGCTAATCTTAAGCCGGCCAAGCTTCGCGGAATACTCAGTCAGGGCATGATACTCTGCGGAGAAAATGACAAAGGCGAATTAAAGCTGATTTCGCCCGAAGCCATTCTGGGCGCGGGAGCTAAGGTGAGATAAATGGAACGGCTGCTTTTTGACACTCACTGCCATATGGACGACAGCCGTTTTGACAAGGAACGGGACGAAATTATTCAGGCAATGCCCGAAAAAGGGATAAAAAGCATTCTCTGGGTAGGTACTGACCTTTCTTCCTCCCGCATGGCGTGCCAATACGCGGAAAAATATCCGCACGTCTGGTTTGGCGCGGGCTTTTATCCTCACGATACTCTAAAAATGAATTCCGCTTCTCTAAAGGAGCTGGAAGTACTGTTAAAGCATGAAAAATGCCTGGCTCTGGGCGAAATCGGCCTGGACTACCATTATGAGGGAGCTCCCCGCCAGAAGCAGAAGGACGCCCTTAGAGAACAAATGGAGCTGGCAGCCAGCCTTAATAAGCCGGTAAGCCTGCATGAGCGGGATGCTTGCGGGGACATGCTGGAAATTCTATCCTCCTTCAGGGGCCGGCTGCGTGGGGTAGTGCATTGCTTTTCGGGCAGTCCGGGCAAGGCGGAACAATTTTTAAAGCTGGGGCTCTATATCTCCTTTTCAGGAGTGCTCACCTTTAAAAACGCTCGCCAGGCGGTTGAAACGGCTGCGGCCGCCCAGAAAGAAAAGGTGCTTATAGAGACGGACAGCCCGTATATGGCGCCCGAGCCGTTAAGAGGAAAGCGCAACGAGCCGGCTTATGTATTGCATGTAGCGCAGAAACTGGCGGAAATTTGGAATACGGACTTTAAGGAGGCGGCAAGCCAGACCTGCCTTAACGCCCAAAAGCTTTTTAAGAATGAATAAATAAGCCGTCAGGGCGCAAGTTCTTAAAAGCGCGGAAAGGAAGTTAATAATTTGGACAACTACATATACACCCTGGGAAATTCCCTCTACATCAACCTAACAAACAGATGCACCAATAGCTGCGTATTCTGCATACGCTCTAAAACAGACAACATGGGCGGTCAAAAGCTATGGCTGGAAAAAGAGCCCAGCGCGGAGCAGGTAATAGAATTAATACCCAATCCTGAAAAATACGACGAGATAGTTTTCTGCGGCTTTGGCGAGCCTACCGAACGGCTGGAGGTGCTCCTTGAAATCTGCCGGTATTTAAAAAGGTTCCGCACTCCCATACGCATAAATACAAACGGGCATGCATCCATGATTGCAGGCAGGGACACTTCGCCGCTGTTCAAGGGGCTGGTGGATACCATAAGCATAAGCTTAAACGCTTCGACGGCAGAGCATTATCAGGAGCTTTGCCAATGCTGCGAGGGCAAAAGGGGCTTTGATGAAATGCTGGATTTTGCTCGGAGGGTAAAAGAATATGTACCCAACGTAATATTAAGCGTCGTAGACGTAATGGATAAAGCGGAAATTGAGGAATGCCGGAATATCGCCAGGGAGCTGGGCGTTAAATTCCGCGTAAGAGAATTAATAACAGAGGAGGAATAATAATCATGAAACCCGAAACTATTTGCATACAGGCCGGCTACTCTCCTAAAAACGGGGAGCCGCGCGTAATGCCTATTTACCAGAGCACCACCTATAAATATGATTCGGCGCAGACGCTGGGCGAATTATTCGATTTAAAGCAGGAAGGACATATGTACAGCAGGATAAGCAATCCCAGCGTAGCCTTTGTAGAAGAAAAGGTTTCCCAATTAGAAGGGGGCGTCGGCGCCATGATGACCTCCTCCGGACAGGCGGCTATTCTTATAAGCATATTGAATTTATGCTCGGCTGGAGATAACTTTGTTTGCAGCTCAGCGATTTACGGAGGAACGGTCAACCTTTTCTCCGTTACTCTCAAGCGCATGGATATAGAATGCAGATTTATTCTGCCCAACGCCAGCCTGGAAGAAATCGAAGCTCAAATTGACGGCAGAACCAAGCTTATTTACGGCGAATCCTTGACCAACCCCTCCTTAGACGTGTTGGATATAGAAAAATTTGCGCAAGCGGCTCATGCCCACAGCATACCCCTTATAGTGGACAATACCTTCCCCACCCCTATACTCTGCCGTCCCTTTGAATTCGGCGCCGACATAGTAGTGCATTCCACTTCCAAATATATGGACGGACATGCAACCGTAGTAGGGGGCATGATAGTGGACAGCGGCAAATTTGACTGGACCAGAGGCAATTTTCCCGGCATGACGCAGCCTGACCAAAGCTATCATGGCGTAACCTATACTAAGGATTTTGGGAAAGCCGCGTTTATAACCAAGGCGCGGGTACAGCTCATGAGAGATTTAGGCAGCACTCCTCAAGCCATGAGCGCCTTTATTCTCAATCTGGGTTTGGAAACCCTGGCTCTCCGCATGGAAAGGCATTCCTCAAACGCTCTCAAGGTCGCAGAATACTTGGAAAACAATCCTAAGATTTCATGGGTCAATTATCCCGGCCTTGACAGCAATAAAAATCACCGGCTTGCAGAAAAATATTTGCCCAACGGCTGCTCGGGCGTAGTAAGCTTTGGCGTGAAGGGAGGCCGGGAAGCGGCTATGAAATTTATGGATAGGCTTAAGCTGGCTGCGATTGTCACCCATGTGGCTGACGCGCGCACCTGCGTACTGCATCCGGCCAGCACCACTCACCGCCAGCTTACCGACCAGCAGCTTGCAGACGCCGGAGTCAGCCCGGATTTAATACGTTTTTCAGTAGGCATTGAAAATGTTGAGGATATAATTTCGGATATAGAACAAGCCCTGAATTAAAAACTTTTGTCCGCTAAGCGCGGCCGGCCCAGCGCATTTTATTTGCGCCTGGGCCGGCCGCTTATTTTTTAAACGTCGGGTACCCTCAGTTTAGATGAAGCTGCTAAAGCAGCTTCATCTAAACTGAGGGTATATTGCAGAAAAAACGGATGCGCGCCGAAGAGGGGGTGGGTGGGCGGGGGAAAATAAAGCCTGGACACCAATAAAACAACAATGCGCCGTACTGATTATTAATAATCAGTACGGCGCAACATTAACGCCTTGATTCCCACTATTATATAATTTACTTTCAAGGATTAATAAAGCTTGAAAAATACTAATAAAGGCATGCCGCTTGCCGGCGGACTTAGTATTGCGGACAGCAGCACAGTAAAACCGAACAATTTGCCCCTCTGCGGCGTACTGTGATTACATTGTCTAAGCGCCGTTTAATTTAACTAAGCGGCTCATCAGGAATATTATTTCAGAACCCGCTCTGTTTATTCGTCGGTAGAAAGAATAATCTGCGCGTCCTTAAGCGCCTCGTTGAGCGCTTCTTTAACTGATTCAAACAATACCGCAGGGGTTTGCGAGCCCTCTATAAAAGCCTCGTTAAAGTTACCATAAAGGGACGACAAAGTCAATTCACCTGTCCCCGAATTAAATGTCGGAGTGGCCCAATATATTATATAAGGCTCGGTTATAGATATTTCAGGTATGCTTCTAAGCACCTCTATGCTTTCCTCATCGCAGACCAGCTTCATAGCGTCCGCATCAAAAGAGGCCATGGCCTCCTTGCTGCTTTTAGCATATCGAGGAGCGCAGTATTCGGACATGAACTGTACTGAGCCTGCAGGATTAGACGTGCCCTTAAATACGCATAGCGGCACAAACCAATTGCATGAGGAAACATAATTATCCGCCTGCGGGCCCTTAGGCACAGGCACTATACCAAACTGCGGATATGCGTTCGCGCTTGTCAACGTAACGGCACGATTTACATATGTAGACATCATCGCCGTATTGCCAGTCTGAAAAAGCGTGGCTTCGAGCGGTTGCATCGGAAGATGGATTGACTGGTCCTTTCCTAATTGTATAAAAAAATCCCAGGCCTCAAGCGCATTATCGCTGTCTCCCGTAAAGCTCCAATAAGTTTGACCTGATTCCTCATTCTCTACCTGTGAAAGAATAGCCGCGTTATTGCTGGACATCAGGCCCCACATCAGCGCATTGTTTTCTCCTGTCGTAATACCGTAAATATCATTATCCAAATCAGTACACGCACTAGCTATTTCACGGAATTTCTCCCATGTCCAGGTTCCGTCCTTATACATTCTGTATACTTCGTTGTCTTCAAAACCGTTTGCGGCCAGAATTTCTTTATTAAAGAACACCACCTGATTTAAGGATACGCCGCTCACACCTATCATATTAGGTATTGCAAAGTAAAGCTGGCCGCTGAAAGTCGCCACCTTCTGGCTTTGGGTGTCGTACCATTCTGAGTCGTTAAAATCTGCGTATTCCGAATACTGCGTCAGAGGTTCCAGCACGCTGCCGGGATTACCCTGATAGTTATAGTTTGTGTACATTGTAAAGGGACCGCCGGCATTATAAACGTCAGTAGTGGGCGCTCCGGCATAAGCCGCAGCGGCAAAGTCCTGAACCCAATTAGACGTAACCGCCACATATTGAATAGTTATGCCGTATTTCTGTTCAACAGCGTTCCGGCGATTCATAAAAAACTCCCTATCCTCCACAGTTGAAGCCGCAAACGGGTCTTCAGTATCATTAATTATCCATTCAAAATACCTGTAAATTTCCCCTTGCTTTATGGCATTCTTAAGATTTTCATCCCTATCCATAAGATAGGTATCTGTTTTAGGAGTGCTTACCGCCGTTTGACTGCCAGAAGGCGCGGGAGTTGCGCTGGCTTCAGCCTCATTGCCGCCGCAGCCGGCCAGAAAACTCATACAAAAGACCAAACACAACGCACAGACGATAACTCTAATGTAACTTTTCATATACGACCTCCTTTTATTTAAATGCATAATACGATGCATTATTATATGGGTAGCCAATACAATAAGAGTACAATGCGCCGCCGAGCGGGTAAATTGTTCGGTTTTGCTGCGTTGTCGTTCTTGAAATGCGCCCGGTATTTCTGCATCCTACCGCTTTGCAAAACCAGAAAATTTCTTTTTTCTCTGCGGTCGGAGATTTTTGCTTAAGAGCCCGTTGATGGATGCGCGGCATAGGGGAGAAGATATACTCTGGGCGTATTTTAGAACCGTGCAGCAAAGCGGACGCAGCGAGTATTTATGCAAAAACGCGTTGTGCTTTGATTCTATTATCTATTCGTACTTATGATAAGCATGCATATGTTGAGTTGAACTTTTCAGAAAAAATAATAAATAAAATGTATTTAGGAAGTAAAGCATAATATTGAAAAATTGGCCCGAAGAGAATAATCTCTTGCTCTCTCCGAGCCAATTTGTAATTTGAAACAAAACTGCACTACTTTGGGCGTCACGCCCAGCTATGCCGTTTCATTTAATTATGAAAGGATAATCTGAGCATCCTTAAGCGCCTGATTAAGCGCGTCCGATACTGACTCGAACAGAACGGACGGAGTTTCAGACCCGTCTACAAAGTTCTGGTTGTGTTCCCAGAAGAGCCGGCACAGAGCGATTTCGCTGGTACCATTGTTGAACGTAGGAGTACTCCAATAGATAATGTAAGGCTCGGTAACTGAAATTTCAGGTATGCTCCTCAGCACCTCTATGGATTCATCGTCGCAGACCACGCTTATAGCGCCGGCATCAAACTGAGCCTGAGCTTCGGGGCTGCTCTTGGCATATCTGCCTACGCAGTACTCAGACAGCACCTGAACCGAACCGGCAGGATTGGCCGTACCCTTAAATACGCACAAAGGAGTGAACCAGTTGCAGGAAGAAACATAATCGTCAGCCTGCGGACCAATAGGAACAGGCACTATGCCAAATTCAGGATACTGACGGTAATTGGTAATCTGGCCGGCACGGTTAGCGTATGTAATCATCATACCTACGTTTCCAGCACGGAAGGAAGTAGCTTCCTCAAGATTATGATTCATAAGGATGGAATTATCCTTGCCCATCTCAATGAAGAAATTCCAAGCTTCAAGAGCATTATTGCTATTGCCCGAGAAAGCCCAATAGGACTGACCAGATTCCTCATCCTCTACCTGAGAAAGGATAGCGGCGTTATTGCTGGGCAGCAGACCCCACATAAGGGAGTTATTCTGGCCGATAGTAACACCGTAAACCTCATTGTCAAGGTCTGTAGTCTCTCTGGCTATCTGTCTGAAGATGTCCCAATTCCATTCTTTATTGCGCCACATATCGTATATCTCGGTATCTTCGTAGCCAGCTCCCTCAAGTATGGCCTTATTAAACATTACGACCAGATTCAGGGATACAGCGTCTACGCCTATCTGATTGGGAACCGCAAAATAAAGGTCGCCGCTAAAGGTGGTAACCTTCTGGCTTTCAGTATCAAACCATTCGGGATCCTCGAAATCCGCATATTCTTTATACTGACTCAGCGGTTCGATTGTAGCTCCCGGATTGCCCTGGTAATTGTACTGAGTATACATGGTAAACGGACCGCCGGCATGGAATATATCCGTTGTAGGAGTACCAGCATACGCCGCTGCAACGAAGCTGTTAGCCCAGTCCGCTACAGTAACGACATATTCGATGGTAATTCCGTAAGCCGCCTCATAATGGCTCTTTCTATTAAGGTTGAATTCTCTGTTCTCATCGCTATCAGCCTCAAACGGATTGCTGGGGTCGTTTGTGGTATAAATAAAATACCTGTAAGTCTCGCCCTCCTTGATTGCATTTTTCAAGCTCTCATCTCTAGGTCTGAGATAAGGATCCTGAGCGTCGGATGATGATGTTGCGTTAGAAGTTGCATTACCGGTAGGCGCAGGGGTCGCCGTAGCGTCCGTACCAGTATCACCGCAGCCCGCAAGCATGCCTAAGCAGAAAACGAGACACAGCGCACATATCAGTATCTTGATACTTTTTTTCATTAAGCTTTACCTCCTTAATAATATTTGAACAAAAGTCCATTTTGATATGTAAGCATATTATACTATATTGATTTTTAAAAAGCAATATGAAAATCAAAAAACCACTTAAGAATTTTTCCAAATACAAACAAATAATTTACATTTAGTTTATAAAGGCAGGTATTATTTAAGCATTACGATAATAATTATATGCAATAAGATAAGTAATTTTAAATCAGCAAATAAAAAAACAAATAATATCCTAAAATTACATAAAAAATAAAACGGAGCTGACGAAATGATGCCGTACTATTTTTTGAAAAAATCGACGAAAATTCTTTTATATTGATATTCATAACTGAGGACGCCTGTGAAATACTGCCGTTTTCAGATAACAGATAAAATGCCCCTAGAACGCGCAAAGCGGGCGGGGGTCTGTTAATAGGCCCCTGGGGGCTTGCCCCCCAGGGGCCGTGGGCGCAAAAAAATAACCGGGAGCTTAAAGAAAATTCCATTAATGCATTAAAAAGCTAGACCCCGCAGCCCTGCGGCGCCCTCCTTTAAAGGGCGGGGCGGAACCCCGGTTACCAATTCAGCTTCTAGATATCTCTTTTCTCGTTGCTGCGCGGCCCTGCCCGCCCGGCTCCGCTCAGCCTCCCCAGCCCTCCTACTCCCACTATTTTTCTCTCTTCCTAATCCCTTTTTATCTTTCCCCTGCCGCGGAGCCATTAATGAGGGCGCGCCCGAACCTTCCCCATTTTCCCTCTCTTTCCCTTTTCCATTCTTTTTCTCTTCTCAGCCGTCTTTCCCCCGCGCGCCCATTTATATTGCCCGCCCGCCGCGCGGCGCTCCGAAGCAAGGCTGGAAATACCCCAACCAAAAACATGCCATGCAATAAAAACGCCGTGCACAAACCAGCATGCACGGCGTTTTATCATTTAACGCTATTTCGGTTCTAAGTCAATATCAGTTGCTCAGTATTATTTGAGCGTCTTTAAGCGCATTATTCAACGCATCCTCTATAGATTCAAACAATACTGCAGGAGTCTCCGCTCCGCTGATAAAGTTAGTATTATGGTCGGTATAAAGATTGCAGAGAGCCATATCAACATTTCCATCGCTGAAGCTAGGAGTGCTCCAGTAAATTATATACGGCTCAGTAATGGATATATCCGGAATAGTGCGAAGCACTTCTATGGACTCGTCGTCGCAAACCATGCTTACCGCACTAGCTTCAAACATAGCCTGAGCCTCCTCGCTGCTCTTAGCATATCTGGGAGCTAAGTATTCAGAAAGCAGCTGAACTGAACCGGCAGGATTGGCTGTGTTCTTGAATACGCAAAGAGGAGTGAACCAGTTGTTTGTTGAAACATAATCATCAGCCTTAGGACCCATAGGAACAGGTACTATTCCAAATTCAGGATACTGACGGTAATTGGTCAAGGTGTCCGCACGGTTGGCATATGTAACCATCATAGCCAGGCCGCCAGAACGGAACGCTGTAACCTCAGTCGCATTAGATATCAGAATGGAATTATCCTTGCCTATCTGAATGAAGAAATCCCACGCTTCCAAAGCATTATCGGTATTACCCGAGAAAGCCCAGTAAGACTGGCCGGATTCCTCATCCTCTACCTGAGAAAGAATAGCAGCGTCATTGCTGGGCAAAAGTCCCCACATAAGCGCATTATTCTCACTCGTGGTTATTCCGTAAATCTCATTGTCCAAATCAGTAGTATTTTGAGCAATTTCTCTAAAGATATCCCAATTCCATTCCTTGTTGCGCCACATTTCATATATTTCGGTATCCTCGTAGCCAGCTGCTTCCAATATCTGCTTATTGAATATAACAACTAAATTAGAAGAAACGCTATCTATGCCTACCCCATTGGGAACCGCAAAATACAGCTGTCCGCCGTAGGTTGTAACCTCCTGGCTGACCTGGTCAAACCATTCGCCGTCAGTAAAATCAGCATACTGCGAATACTGGCTCAGCGGCTCCAGCACGCTGCCCGGATTACCCTGATAATTATAGTTGGTATACATGGTAAAGGGACCGCCCGCATGATAAATATCTGTAGTGGGAATACCCGCAAACGCCGCAGAAGCAAAGTCAACATACCAGCTTCCAGTTGTCACTACATATTCTATAGTGATGCCGTAATGCTGCTCATACGCGTTTTTACGGTTCATATTGTACTCTCTGCCCTCTTCGTCCATCGATTCAAAAGGATTGTTCGCGTCAGTTGTCGTATAAATGAAATAGCGATAGGTTTCGCCTTCCTTTATAGCATTCTGCAAGCTCTCATCCCTTGGCCTAAGATATGGATTCTGGGCCTCACCTGAAGACGTGGCATTGGATGTGGCGTTGCCTGTCGGCGCCGGTGTAGCCGTACTATCGCTTCCGCCCCCGTCGCAGCCTGCGAGCATTCCCAGGCAGAAAACAAGGCAAAGCGCGCAAATAAGAAGCTTAACGCCTTTTTTCATGAAAAAACCTCCTTTTTAATAATTGACATTATTAATTATAATAAAATCTAAATTTATTTTCAATGCACAATATTAACATGCTTTAGCAGAAAAATAATATCGCAACGCTGAAAATTCAACATTTTAAATATTGCTTGAATTTCAGCTCTGTTCCATAGTTCATAGCTGTACAAATCCTTTTAATTATGATATAATTAATTAGTTTGTGAACATCTAACAGATATTCAACGCGGCTGCAAATATCAGCTGCTATGGGGGCAGATACGTTTTGTTTTTAAAAAGCCTTGATATATACGGCTTCAAATCCTTTGCCGATAAAGCAGAGCTGCGCTTTACTAAGGGAATAACTGCCATAGTCGGCCCAAACGGGAGCGGCAAAAGCAACGTCGGAGACGCCGTGCGCTGGGTGCTCGGCGAGCAAAGCGCCAAGCAGCTCCGCGGCGGCAAAATGGAGGATATAATTTTTGGAGGCACTCAAACACGCAAAAAGCTGTCCTTCTGCGAGGTTACCCTGCTATTTGACAATACTGACAGAGAGCTGCCCATAGATTATTCCGAGGTAGCCATAACCCGCCGGCTTTACCGCAGCGGCGAAAGCGAATATTATATTAATAAAAACGCATGCCGTCTAAAGGACGTTATAGAATTATTCCTGGATACCGGCATAGGCAAGGAAGGCTATTCCATAATCGGCCAAGGCAAAATAGACAATATCCTTTCCAATAAAACTGAAGAACGGCGCGCGGTCTTTGAAGAAGCCGCGGGCATAATGAAATATAAAACCAAAAAGCTGGAGGCTGAGCGCCGTCTGGAGCGCACCCGGGACAATCTCTCCCGTCTGGGAGATATCCTAAACGAATTAGGCTCTCGTCTCGAGCCCTTAAAGGAGCAGTCTGACAAAGCCCAGCAATACCTGCTGCTGCGTGAAAAGCTCAGGGAACTGGAGGTCAATTTCTATCTTTATCAGCATGGTATTTCCGAGCGCAAAAAAGAAGAAATAAGAGCCGGTATGCAGTCCATAGAGGGGGAACAGGAGGAAAAAACCCGCTTAGCAGGAGAACTGAACGCACAGCTTTCCCAGACAGAAAGCCGGATTTCAGGTCTGGAAGAGGATTTGGCTCAGGCAAGAGCCTCCATTCTAAGCCTTACGGCGGCCATTGAAAAGGAAAGCGGCGAATGCCTGCTCTTTAACGAGCGGGCGGAAAACCTGATTAAGGACAGCCAACGCCTGGAAGCCGAGCTGCAAAACGCCGCCGCTTCTCAAAACGCTTTAAATCAAGCCGCGCACGGAGACAGCCAGGCGCTGGAAGAGCTCAGGGCAAAGATAACCATTCAAACCCGTGAGCTGGTGGAGGAAGAAGAACAGCTAAAGAAATTTAACGCGCGCCTTGCTTCCCAGAGCGCAGAATTAGAGGCGGAAAAAAACAAGATATTATCCGCGCTGAATAATTTATCAGACGTCAAATCCAACATCAGCCGCTACGAGACTATGCGGCAGAATATTTTTCAGCGCAACCAGCGCGCAGAAGAGCGCTTCAAAGCTCTTGAACGCGAACGCCGGAATATTGTTGAAGCGATAAACGCCCAAAAAGAGGCCGCCGCCGCCCTGGAAGAAAAGAAAAGACAGATTGAAGCGCTCAAAGGGAAAAATGCGGAACAGCTAAAACAATTAATAATCGAGATAAATAAGACGCAGGAGGAATATAACCAGGCCTCCAACCGGCTGCAGTCAGCCAACTCCCGCCTCAACATGCTGACCGAAATGAAAAACGATTACGAGGGCTATCAGCAAAGCGTAAAGCAGCTGCTTAAGCGCTGCGCTGGCCAATCTCAGATACAAAAGCATATCTGCGGCGTTCTGGCTCAGCTTATAAACACGCCTAAGGAATATGAAAGGGCATTAGAGGCCGCCCTGGGCGGCGCCCTGCAAAATATAGTCACTCCTACCGAGGAGGACGCTAAGGCCCTGATAGAATATCTGCGCGCAAACAACCTGGGACGGGCCACTTTTCTGCCCGTAAGCGCGATTAAGGGAAAATTTCTGTCCCCTCAGGAGCAGGCGTCCCTCAGAGAATGCGCCGGCTGCCGCGGAACGGCCAGCCAGCTTATAAAATGCCCCGATGAATACAGGGAAATAATAAACAATCTGCTTGGACGCACGGCAGTCTGCGAAGACATGGATTCCGCCATAGGTCTGGCGCGCCGCAACCGTCACTCCTTTAGGATAGTCACTCTTAAGGGGGATATCTTAAACGCAGGAGGCTCCATGACGGGCGGCTCAAGCCAGAGCCGCCTCACCTCCCTGCTCGGCCGGACGCGCGAAATTGACGAAACAGCGCAGACTGTCCAAGGCTTAAAGACTCAATGCGCCCGTGCAAAGGACCGGCTCTCCGAGCTTGGCCGCGAACAAAAAGAATTGCAGGACCAGCTCTCCGAGCTGGAAAGAGAGCTGCACCAGGCGGATATACTTTCCACCAGGGATACTGAACGGCTGGATAAATTAAACGGCGATATGTCTCAGAACCAGGCTGAAACGGACGCGCTGCTGCTGGAAGGAGAACAGCTCAAGGAAACCTTAGACGAGCTGGAAAAGAATATCAGCCAGATAAACAGCATGCAGGGCGGCCTTGAGCAAAACAGCGTGCAGGCCCAGGAAGCTCTTACAGCCAGGCAGGCCGAATATAATAAGCAGCTTATAGAAAGAGACCGTCTTTCAGAGACGCTGACCTCCAAAAAAATACGTCTGGCAGAGCTGGAAAAGGAGCTGTCCGCAGCGCTCTCAGGATTAAATCGCACCCAAAGCGAGATAAAACGCACCGATGAATTAAAGGCCCGGCTGGAAAAGGAAATAACGGCCCGCGCCGCTCAGCTGGAGGATATAAATACTCAGAGCGTTCAGGCGGGACGGGAAGTAGAAAAGAAAAAAGCCGCCTTGGAGCGGGAGCAGGAGCGCGCTAACGCTATGGACAAAGCGCGCCAGGAGCTTTTTGAAGCCTCTAAGGAATTGCAGCGGAAAATAAAGGATTTGGAGCAGGACGCGCTTATAGCCTCCGAGCGGCGCCATAAATTAGAATTATCCCTCCAAAAGGTGGATTCGGATATTACGGTAATGGAGCAGCGCATTTGGGACGAATACGAGCTTACCTACGCCGGAGCGGAAGAATTGAGGCAGGAAGGCTTCAAGGTTACCGGCGCTCAGACTGAAATATCCAGGCTGCGCCGCGCCATAAGCCAATTAGGCAGCGTCAACGTCAACGCTATAGAGGAATACGTTTCCTCCAAGGAGCGCTTTGAAAGCCTGACTGCGCAGAACGAGGACCTGTTAAAGGCTGAAAAGGATTTAAACAGGATAATAGAGGACGTCACCAAAAGGATGGAGGCGCAGTTTAAGGAGCAGTTCGCCGTTATAAACGGTTATTTCGGGCAGACCTTTAAGGAGCTGTTCGGCGGAGGCAGAGCCGAACTGAGGCTGGAAAACAGCCAGGACATACTGGGCAGCGGCATTGAAATAGTTGCTCAGCCGCCGGGCAAGGCGCTCCAATTACTTTCCCTGCTTTCGGGCGGAGAGCGCGCGCTTACGGCCATAGCCATTCTCTTTGCCATGCTTAAATTAAAGCCTACCCCCTTCTGCATACTGGATGAGATTGAGGCTGCGCTGGATGAAGCCAACGTATATAATTTCGCCTCTTATTTAAGGCAGTTTGCCGAAAAGACCCAATTTATAGTAATAACCCACCGCAAGCCCACCATGGAAGAAGCGGACGCCCTCTACGGCGTGGCTATGGAGGAAAAAGGAATTTCAAAAATGGTGTCTGTACAGCTAAAAGAAAGTAAAATTTCCTAAAGGAGAATGGTTTATGGGAATATTCGGAAAAAATAAAACGCCCCAAGAGGAGCAAGGCATTCAGGAAACGTCCCAGGCTAAGCAGAAGCAGGGCTTTTGGGCCAAGCTGGCAGGCGGACTATTGAAAACCAAATCAGAGCTGGGGAATAAATTAGGCCAGCTTATCCAATATTACAGCAGCATAGACGAGGATTTTTATCAGGAGCTGGAAGCCGTGCTTATCTCCTCTGATATAGGAGCGGCGGCGGCCGGCCAAATAATACAGCGGCTGCGCGAAAAGGTCAAGGCTGAAAAAATAGGCGACCCAAAAGAAATTTTTGCCCTTCTTAGAGAAATCATAGCTGAAATCATGAACGCCCAGCCGCCGCAGGAAAGCTTCCCTATGCTTATACTGGTAGTGGGAGTAAACGGCGTAGGCAAAACTACCGCCATAGGCAAGCTGGCCTATAAATACGCTTTGCAGGGCAAAAAGGTGCTGCTGGCCGCAGGGGATACCTTCAGGGCGGCGGCCTCCGAGCAGCTAAGCGTCTGGGCGGAAAGAGCCGGGGCGCAGATTGTAAAGCACGGCGAGGGCGCGGACAGCGCGGCCGTTATATTCGACGCAATAGCGGCTGGAAAGGCCCGCGCCTGCGACGTTATCATCTGCGATACCGCCGGACGGCTGCACAACAAGGCTAATCTTATGCAGGAGCTGGCCAAAATCGGCCGCATAATAGATAAAAACTGGGAGGGCGCCCGGGAGAATTTTATCGTGCTGGACGCAACTACGGGCCAGAACGCCATAAGCCAGGTTAAAACCTTTAAGGACGCAGTAGACATAACGGGCATAATCCTTACAAAGCTGGACGGCACAGCCAAGGGAGGCGTAGTCATAGCAATAAAGCAGGAATTAAATATACCTGTAAGATATATAGGGGTGGGCGAGGGCAAGGAGGACTTAATGCCCTTCGAGCCGGACGCCTTTGCTCAGAATATCATTTAGGCCGCCGCGCCTGCCATTTTTGCTCGGCCAGCCGCTTAAAAAGCGCGCGGCTTAAACTCAAACGCTTCAAAATATAATAATTAAATCGCAGGGCCTGCTAAGCAGGCCCTTTTAAGCGCTTAAAAATCAGCGTCAGCACACACAGGGAATAATACGCCTTAATCCCTATCCGCCAGCGTCAGCACATTCAAGGCGTTCTGCACGCCGGCGGCGTCGGATATGTTCTCCAGGCTGATATATGTAATGGTTCTCCTGCCCCGGCGCGAATATCCCTCTTCGCTGAAAATAATGCTGCAGTTGCCGTTTTTATGCAGCTTAACGCTCCTGGGCGGCAAATCGCAGCCGTTATAAATATCCATCCTGCCGCCCCGCTTGACTATAAGCTTTTTATCGGTAATTACATAAAAGGTCCGCTTCCTTAAATATGCCGAGTGGATAATCCGGCCAAAGAGCATATATAAGCCTATCGCTACAAAGGGGAGTCCCCACAGCATAAAAAAGGCCGACCCTCCGCTTCTAAAAGCCAAAACCTCCCAGAAAATACTGAAGGCCAGCCAAAAAATGCTGAAGGGTATTAAAAATAATTCGCGGCCGTCAAAGACAAGCCCCTTTTCGGGCCTGCCCGTCCAAAGCACGCGCTCGCCGTCCATAATATACGGCTTGCAGAAATCAAAATCCTCTGTATAATTCATAAAGCTAATCCTCGGCTTCGCCAATAATATGCGCTCTGATTTTTCTTCCAAGAGCGCCGTCCAAAAAACAGGCGGAGCTATTCGCTCTTTTTCCCGCGCAGCTTTTTGCGCATTGCCGCTTTAAAATGAGAAAATGAATGTCTCAGCGTTTTGCGGGAGCGCTCCGCCAGATTAAAGCAGCTATTCCAGAAGGGCTTATACACCATATCGAATTCGCCCACAAATTCCCACATTTCTCCGCCGAAGCCCTTTTTAAAGCGGTAAAGGCCGTAAATGGGATTGCTTTCATCCTCTATATTCCCCGGAACTCCCATAAGGTCATAATAATGGCATTTGTTTTCCACCGCCCAAAGAATCATGGACCACTGTATTAAATACGCCGCCATGGTATTGCGGTACTTATTGCTGGACGCGCCGTAGAGATAGAGGCATTTGCTGCCGTAAACCGTGCTTACCGACCCGGCTACGGGCACGCCGTTATAATAGGCCAGGAACAGCCTGTGATATTTAGGGCCCAGGCAGTCGTAAAGCTTATAAAAATAATTGATATCCCGCACTACGAAGCCGTCCCTTTTGCCTGTTTCCACCATAAGCTCATAAAACACGGGGATATCCTCCCTGCTCCCCACCTTTATTTCCACCCCTCTTTTTTGAGCCAGCCGGACGTTATATCTGGTCTTGCTGTGAAAGGCGGCCATTATCTGCTCAGGAGTTTTATCCTTAATATCTATGCGCATGTCAAACCGCGCCTGAACTCCCTCCAGATTAGTATAATCATTGCGCAGCTTAAAGCCCAGCGCCTTCATATTCTGAACGTATTCCACATCAGACGCAGGCGCGTCGGTATCTATCTTTAAGGCTATGCCGTTGTATTTTTTGGCTATCTCCCGCGCGCCGTCGGCTATGCTTTTTAACGCCTCCTTATCATGCAAATCGCAGATAGGGCCGCGCGGAGCATACATATAATAAAGATTGAGCAGCGGAGTCTTGCGCAGCAATATGCTCAGACTGGCCTTAATTTTCCCATTTTCATCTCTGACCAGCACATATTCATTTATCCAGTTGCTCTTTACCAGGCCCCATTCATAGGACTGCAAAGTATGAGAGCGCTCATGCGCCACGGCAAAATTAGTATATTCCTCAATTTGTTCTTTAGTAGTAAGCCTCATTTTATTTCCTCGCTATTTCTTTAAGCAAAAGCTCTCGGGCAGCAGTTCTTTTAGGCCGTATTCCCGCATTTCGCCCTTGCTGTTTTGCAGTATTATCCGCGCTTCTCCGGCCAATTCGCTTATAACCTGCCTGCATATGCCGCAGGGAAAGGCAAAATCCTCGCCGCTGCACACCACGGCCAGAGCCAAAAACTCTCTTTTTCCGTCGGCCACGGCAGAAAAGAGCGCGTTCCTCTCAGCGCATACCGTCGCCCCAAAGGAAGCGTTTTCCACATTGCAGCCCTTATAAACGCTTTTATCCGCGCAAAGCAGAGCCGCGCCCACCATAAAGCCCGAATAGGGCGCGTATGCGTTATTCTGCGCTTCTCTCGCCTGCTTTAAAAGCTCCAATTTATCTTCCAAGTCCAAAGGCATTCATAATCTCCTCCTCCCGCTTCCGCATAAGGCGCTTATCCTCCTGTGAGATATGGTCGTAGCCCAAAAGATGCAGCACGCTGTGCACGCATAAATAGGCCGCCTCTCTTTCAAGGCTGTGACCGTATTCAGCCGCCTGAGCGCGCGCCGCCTCAAGAGAGAGCACTATATCCCCCAGCATTACCTCGCCCGTCTGCGGGTCTATATCCTGCTCCTCCCAAAATTCGCCCGTCTGGCCCGGAGTTCTTTTAAGCAGAGGAAAGGAAAGCACGTCGGTCGCCTTATCTATATTACGGTACTGACGATTTAATTCTTTAATGCCCTCTCCGTCTGTAAGGGTAAGAAAAATTTCAAAATTATCCCCGCCCGTTTCCTCTTTAACGGCAAAGGCAACCGCCCTTTCAAGCAGCTGGGCAAGCTGAGGCGCCCTTTGAGCGTCAACTGTTTCTATCGTCATTTTTTCCAAGCTCCGAATAGTGTTTTTTCGCGCGGTTATCGGCCAGCGCCTTATCTAAATCAGGATATTCCACGCGCTCATGGTGCACCGCGCCCAGCGCCTGGGCAAATTCCTCAGCCACCTTATTCAATTCCAGCATGGAGATATTGCATTGATCCAATTCGCCGTCGGCCACCCGCTCCTTTATAAGCTTAAGAATGCGCTCCTTAACCTTCTCGGGAGTTTTGTCCTGCAAGGAGCGCACGGCCGCCTCCACACTATCGGCCAGCATAATAAGCGCCGCTTCCTTAGTTGCCGGCTTGGGACCGGGATATTTAAAATCCTCTATATTTACGTTTTCGTTTTGCTCCAGAGCCTGCGCATAGAAATAATTTATAGTCGTAGTGCCGTGGTGCTGCCTTATAATATCCCGGATAGGCTTGGGCAGCTTATATTTTATAGCCAGCTCCTCCCCCTCTATGGTATGAGAGCGTATTAACGCCGCGCTTTCAGAGGGAGTCAGCATATTATGAATGCTCTTGCTCTTATCCGTCTGGTTCTCGGTAAATGCCTCGGGCGCGCTCAGCTTGCCCACGTCATGGTAATAGGCGCCCGCGCGCACCAGCATTGCGTTTGCTCCTATCGCTTCGGCGGCGCTCTCGGCCAGATTAGCCACCACTATGCTGTGATGATAGGTGCCCGGCGCCTCCAAAGCCAGTCGGCGCAATAAAGGATGATTGGGATTGGTCAGCTCAAGCAGCTTGGTAGGGGTTTGGATATCAAAGGCCAATTCCCAAAGAGGCAGCGTGCCCACGCACAGCACGGCGCTGGCCACGCCGTTTATAAGGGGCCAGAGCGCGCCCTCCAGCGCGCTTCTTAGGCTGTCGTAAATGATAAGCCCAACGCAGAGAGAGGTTATTGCGCCCACGCCTCCTACCAAAAGCCCGGCGCCCATTATGCGCATTCGGTGCATGGGCTTAGCGCACATATACGCGGCCGCCGAGCCGCTTATAAGGCTGACTATTATAAACAGAACCGCCTGCATGGGAAACATTCCGGTAGTATCCGAAAGCATCATGCCCGTGATAACCGAAAGCACAAGATTGGCAATTAAGGCCAGCCTGGTTTTGAGCAGTATGCCTATAAGCATTGTAGCGTAATACACCTGCACCAGATTAGGCTCTAAATCCAAAAGCAGATAGTCTATAAGCAGAATAAGCACAATTATAATGCCTAAAAGCAGAGCGTTTTTAACGCTGCGCAGCATTCTATGCTCGTATATGTAAAGATAAACGGCCACTATTGCCAGCATTATTATTATAAGGGCAGACACTCCGGTATACATGCTTATATCTATTTCCTGATTGCTCAAAAGCCCTAATTCTCCCAGCATATCCAGCTGGGCCTGGGTTACTATATCCCCCGTCCGGACGATATAATGACCTTTTTTGTATACCACGCTCTCCACTCCGGCGGCAGCCTCGGCCCGCGCCAGCTCGGTAGCGCTCTCATCAGGCAGATAATTAGGCTCCATATATTTATCCAGTATACGGCGGGAAACGGTCAGCATGACGTCGCCGTCGTCCTGCGTAAAAATATTGCCTATGATATAATCCCGCTGGGCGCGCAAATCCTCCTGCTTTAGGCCGGCGCTGAGCACATTCCGAACAGCCGCGGTCACCAGCAGCCTAATCTCCTCGATATGAGCCGAATCCGAATCAATAATATTCAGCACCAGAGCCTGGTCCGCGTCTATGCCCGCTCCATCGCGCTCAATTATCTTTATCAATTCGTTTATATAAGCCGTAGTAGGAACATACGTCCCGCCGGGATTGGCCGACTCCCACTGCTGGCGATGCTCCACGCCCTGGTCGTGCACCGAAATCACGCTGTCAAAAGCGGCGGTTATATTTTGAAGGCATTCCTCCGCCTTATCCGCGTCCAGCACATAAACCGTCTGCACGGCGTCCATGGCCGCCTTGCGGTTCTGCTCGGTAGTCAAGGCGTCTTCTATATCCTTTGTGGCTACTATATCCTCCGGCGCGCTCTGTCCAAGGCTCAAATCATATCTTTGGGGAGTTATGCCCGCGCATACTATAGCTATGGAGGCTGCGCAGCAGGCCAGCGCAATCAAAACGCAGGCGGCCCTTATGCCCGTGCGTTTCTTATAGCCCCTGCGTCCGTTTTCCCGCCTGACGTCCTTTTCCGGTCTTTCTTTTTCCTTGGTTTTTTCCAGGCTGTTTTCGCTCAATTTTAATCCCTCTTATCTTGACCGCTTATCATAAGCCCTTATAATATTTTGAACCAGCTCGTGTCTGACAACGTCCTTATGAGTAAGCTGGCATATAGCTATATCCTTTATATCCGCAAGTATCTGCGAAGCATGCTTAAGTCCCGAAAGTCTGCCCGGAGGCAGGTCCACCTGAGTCAAATCCCCTGTAACCACCATGCGCGAGCCGTCGCCTAAACGGGTTAGGAACATCTTCATCTGTTCTATTGTGGTATTCTGCGCCTCGTCCAGAATTATAAAGGATTCATTCAAAGTGCGTCCGCGCATATACGCCAGGGGCGCAACCTCTATAACTCCCCTTTCGGCCAGCTTTTGATATGATTCCATGCCCATCATCTCGTAAAGCGCATCGTAAAGGGGCCTTAAATAGGGATCCACCTTATGCTGCAAATCGCCGGGCAGAAAGCCAAGCTTCTCGCCCGCCTCCACGGCCGGCCGGGTAAGCACTATGCGCGCCACCTCTTTATTTTTAAAGGCCATAACCGCCATGGCCATAGCCAGATAGGTTTTCCCCGTACCCGCCGGACCTATGCCGAAGGTTATGGTATTATTTTTCATAGCCGAAACATATTTCTGCTGCCCCAGCGTTTTGGATTTTATCTGCTTGCCCCGGTAGGTAATGGCGATAACGTCGCTCATTATCTCCTCTATAAGCTCGTCCCTGCCCTCGGCAGCCAATTCTATAGCATAGCGTATGCGGGATTTATCTATACGCTCCCCCTTGCGCAGCAGTATTATCAGCCTGTTAATAACCGTACCGGCAAGCGAAGCGGCCTTTTCCTCGCCCGAAATAGCTATATTATCCGCCTCCACGCCTATACGGACGTTTATCTCGTCCTCTATTACGCGGATATTCTCGTCATACTGGCCGAACAGCGCGCTTGTCAGGCCCGCGTCCTCCATTGGAATATAAATTTTTTCTTCAGTATCCATCAATTCTCCCAGATATAATAAGCCCTCTTATGCGCAAAGCGCGCGCGAGGGTAAAATTAACCTTATAATATATTCTCCAATTATTCCCCCATTCCTTTGTTTTTTTATTTTAAAGCAAAAAATCCTCTGTTTACAAGGAACTGCACGGTCAGAAGGCATAAAATCTGCGTCCTGCCGCATTGCTTTGATTCCATGTACGCCCGGTACGTTTCTCCTTCAAGCACGCTTTACCTGACACAAATTTTATGCCTTTTGACTCTGAAGAGCTCAAAGAAAAAGAATTTCTTAATTTTCAAGGCAGACCAGGAAAGCGTTACCTATGAATACGCTGATTGAGTATAACGCAGAAAATGAAGAAATTATCCCGTTTCGAGGCGTGCAGTTCCTTCTAAACTGAGGGTACCCTTACCCTAAGTTAAAGCAGCTTAGGGCAAGCCGCCCGTTAAAATCATAGGGCATTTATAAATATAACGCAATAAAACACATCGCGCCGCAAAGGGGGCGGCTTGCCATTTTACCTTACCGTCCCGTTCAAAATACGCCCTGTATTATTATAACGGCGGCGCAGTTCGCTTTCCAGACGTACTGCACTCTGATTTCCATAAAAAAGCCGTCGGAATTTCAGCCAATTTCCTTAGTCTGCCCAATCTGCTCCAGAGTTTCTATAAATACGCTCACCGTTACGGCGTTTTCTCCCTCTACCATTTTGACTGAGCTTTGGGTTTTTAAAATTTCAGCGTCCTGAGGAATGCTTTTGCTTAATTCCAGCTCCAGCTCGCTTTTCCCCAGCTCCAGCGCCTCCTCCTGAGTTATGGAATATTCCCTGGTTTGAGTTTCGTAATAGGTCTGGGTTATTATTGTGACAGGTATCCCCAAATTCATAACGTCCTGTTCGGACTCCTCCGTCTCATACTGCGCGAACGGATTTTCACCATCCAAAAAAATCTCCTGCCCGAAAACGCGCATTGTGCGCACTACCGCCTTATTTCCCGTGCGAACGGTCTGAAGCTGCTTAAGCGGTATCTTTTTTTCTCCGCTGTACCATATCCTGGCCTGCACGCTTCCCAGAGCATAAACATACTGATAGGGCAAATCCTGATAGACCAGCTCCCCGCTTATAAGCACGTCTCCAGCGCGCACCGTCTGGCCCTGAGTTGCAACCGCTCTGCCCTGAAGCACCGTAACCTTTTCCACCACCCCGTCCTTAGCGGCTATTACGTCGGCAGGCTTATTAACAGGAGTGCTCTCAGGCAGCTCTGAGTTTTCCTTTATGTAAGCGTATATGTTTACGCCCCGCCGGCTTATACCCGCCCATGAAATATCAGGAAGCTCCTGCATAAGCCGTTTTTCCATTTCGTCCAGCTCCTCGCCGCTCACGCTCGCGCCCCATTTCAGACCGCAGCTTTCCAGAATATTAAGCACGCTCTCCTCTGAAACCCTTTGGCAGCCCCTCACTTTTACGAACCATACGCGGCTGGAGGCAAAAAAGGCCAGCGCTATGCTTATAATTATGCCCGCTATAAGGCAATAGCGCGCTCTGAAAGCGTAAAGCATAAGCGAGAGCCCGCGGCTGGAGCTTATATTCAATTTATAACGCCCCTCGGGCAGCAGCTTTTTCAGCCTGTTATAGTCGGAGGGGCCTATGCTGAAGCGGAGCTGAGTATAGCTCAGCCTTCTTACGCCCGAGAGTCTTATATGATTCTGCGCAGAGATATTAAGGAGCTTCTCGGGCGATAGACCCGTAGCCGTTACTTCTAATTCTCCAGTTATTTTTCTTACTTTTTTAAACGCAAGCATTTTATTCCCCCAATTACCTATTTGCAAAACTGCGCCTGATTTATCCGGCCCCGGATATTCATGCTGCCGCCCTCCATCAGCTCTACCGTAAGGTTTTCGCCTGTGAGCCTGAATTCGCCGTCGGGCAGCTTCAGCCGCACTATCTCCTCCTTAAGCTCCAATATGCCGCCGTAATTTTCTATGCGCGCGTAACAGTCTGAAACAATTCGCACGCCGAAGGTGCCCAAAACGGCTTCGGGGGGCAAATCCAGCACATACATGGCGCGCTCGCATTTTCTTTTAAGCCGCCCCTTTTTCCTCTTGCCCATTTTATCACATCCTAAAAATACAAATTATCACCACCAGTATATGCTCCGGTTCCTTTAATTTATACGTCTCTCTCTTGAAAAGCGTCTTAAGAGCAAAGGCCCTTCAGGGCGCCGGCGTTTGCGGCCGGAGGCCGCGGGCCAAGCGCAGCTTGGCCCAGGCAGGCTCCATGGAGCCTGCCAAACGCCGGCGCCCTGAAGGGCCTTTGCTCTTAAGACGCTTGCGCTTTTAAACGCGTATGATATAATACAAACAGCCGGAAATTTAATCTTAGTTTAAAATTAAACCCGCTTGCAGAAAAATTTTAGGCGGAATATACACAGACAAAGGCGGAAAATAAAAATGAGCAGAATAATAATAGGAATGTCGGGAGGCGTGGATTCCTCCGTCGCAGCGCTGCTTTTAAAAGAGCAGGGGCTGGAATGCGCGGGAGTATTCATGTATAACTGGGAGGAAAAGGATGATTCAGGCGTTTGCTGCGCTCAGGAGGATTTTGACGACGTGCGCAGGGTATGCGATAAAATAGGCATTCCGTATTATACGGTTAATTTTGTAAAAGAATATTATGAGCGGGTATTTTCATATTTTTTAAAGGAATATGAAGCGGGACGCACTCCCAATCCCGATATATTGTGCAATAAGGAGATTAAGTTCAGCGCTTTTTTGAACTTTGCGCGTCAAATGGGCGCGGACAAGCTGGCCACGGGACATTACGCCCGTTTGGAAGAGCGGGACGGATTAACCGCTCTGCTGCGCGCTAAGGATGAAAACAAGGACCAGACTTATTTTCTTTGCGCGCTCAATCAGTCGCAGCTTGAAAAAAGCATGTTCCCAATAGGAGGGCTCTTAAAAAGCGAGGTGCGTTCTCTGGCCCGCAAAGCCGGTCTATCCACACAGGCTAAAAAGGATTCCACAGGCATTTGTTTTATAGGGGAACGGAATTTCCGACAATTTTTAAAAAGCTATATCCCCGCGCAGGATGGAGAAATGCGCACTCTTTCGGGAAAATATATGGGAAAGCACGAAGGCGCGATGTATTATACCCTAGGCCAGAGACACGGGCTGGGAATAGGCTCCCAGCAGGAGGATGGGCGTCCCTGGTTTGTAGTGGATAAAGACGTAAAAAACAACATTCTCTACGTCGAGCAGGGAGAGCATCCAAAGCTATATTCTAAAAGCGCGTTTATAAAAGATTTTAACTGGATTATGAACAACCCTCCGGGACAGGAATTTGACTGTACGGCTCGTTTTCGGCACAGGCAAAGCCTGCGGCCCGTACACGTTTCTCTTTCAGGCGAAGGCGTGCTTATTGAATATCCCGTTCCCGAACGGGCCGTCACGCCCGGCCAGGCGGCTGTGCTTTATCAGGGAGATATGTGCCTTGGCGGAGGCGCTGTAGAATATACCTTTCCGGCCGAAGGAAATTGAGTATAACTTAATAGAGCAGCAATGGCCCATGGGGCGCCGCGCCGTCCGGCAAGCTTCAGCTTGCCGCGGGCCGGGCTGTCACGCCCGGCCAGGCGGCCTGCGGCCGCCGACGGCGCGGCGCCCCATGGGCCATTGCTGCTCTATTAAGTTATACTCTCTTAAACCGCCCTCAAAGCCAGTCCTTAGCCACATCCACCCAGCCCGCGCTGCCCGAATAGCGCTCAAGCTCGGCAAGGGATAAATTAACGGCGCTGTTAGAGCTGCCCGCTGCCGGATAAACCCGTTCGAAACGCTTTAAGGATGCGTCCAGATATACCTTTACTCCTTCCTTTACGCAAAATGGACAAACTCCTCCCGGAGCATGTCCAGTATGCTCCTCTACCGTATGAAAAGGAACCATCTGCGCCTTTTGGCCGAACGCTTCCTTATATTTTTTATTGTCCACCTTAGCGTCCCCAGCCATAACGATAAGCACCGGCTTACCTTCCTGCAAAAAAGCCAAGGTTTTGGCAATCTGCTTTTCCTGACAGCCTATAGCTTCAGCCGCCTCCGAAACGGTAGCGCTGGATTTTTCCAGCAGCATAACTCGCTCCTGCAAGCCGGCCTCCTTAAAAAAATTCTTCACAGCTTCAAAAGACATATTTTCCCTCTTATCTTTTCTTTGCAAAGCCCGCCCTTAAAACATTTCTAGTCTCCATAGCAGGCTAATATCTGGCCGTAATACAAGCGATGGCAATCCCCCTGCGGGTAGCAGGCCTTTTGCAGCTCGGCCGGCAGTTTTTCTATAATTATATCCTCCGTATAAATAGTCCGGCATTCAAAATATGCGCCGCACCCCTTTATAACAGGAACCTCAATTTCCTTAGACGGATTTAATTCCAGTCCGGCCGCGGCATATTTATCGCAGTCCCTGCCCGAGCGGGAACCGCACAGCTTAAGCTGCTCTATAAAATCATTAGCCTCAGCAGGCACGCTCAAAGTAAAATCACCGCATTTCTCCAGCAATTCAAAGGTATAACGGCTTTTTCTCACAGGCGCAATAAAAACCGGCCTGCCCCAATATACCGAAATACTTCCCCAGCCCATAGTCATGGTGTTGGGCTTTTCACTACCTGCGGTAAGAAATACGCCCCGCGCAGCCATTCGCTCCAGCGCTAATCCCGCCCAATTAAAAACCTCTTTATTTATCATAATTTCAGCCTCCTTTTGATGAATATTATTAAAATTTCAGAATAACTATGGCAATATGCGCTTTCATTGCATAATGTAATATATGCGGGCAAATGACGCGGCCGCGTCATTTGCCTTTATTCAGCATTAGCCTTTTATTTATTATATCACAAAGCTGCATTAAACGCGCTGAAAAATACGCGCCGTTTTAAAGCCGGAAGCCAGGCAAACAGGAGGGCCGCTATGAAGAACTCCGCTAAAAGCAATAATATATCCAAAATAATAATTTATCAGGAACAGCCGCCGGGCTCCGAGCTAAAAGCAGGCGGCAGCATATACGCTCATTCCCTGCCCGATATGCAGGGCGCGCAGCTTGCCGTCATAGACGCGGACGCGCAAGGCAGAAAATATAAAAACAAAGCCGAATCCTTGGAAACGGCGGACAATAAAACCGAAAGCACCCCTTGGGAAGAATATATTCTGCATGCGCACGAGCTTTTAAATCCCTCGGGCGTTCTTGCATTTCTCTCTTCCGCAGAAGAAAGCGCAGCCTACAAGCTGCTTCTGGATAAAATTTTCCGCCCTGAGAATTTCGTCAACCAGATAATCTGGCATTATGCTCTGCCCGGAAGCGCAAAAAAGCACTTTCTTAAGCGGCACAGCGTTATTTACATATACGCAAAATCCAAAAAATATTACATAAACACTCTTGCGGACGGCAGAGAACGCTGCCACGGCGGTCGTGTGCATTTAAAAAAGCTCACCGGTCCGGATGGAAGAAGCTTTTATCAGGCGTCCAGAGGGAATAAAACCCTAAAATATTACGCAGACCAGCAAATTCCATTTGACGACGTTTGGGATATACCTAAAATCAATATAAAATCGCCTGAAAGCACAGGATATCCCGGCCAAAAGCCTCTGGCTCTGGCGGACAGGATTATTCTCTGCTTTACAAGACCGGGAGACTCGGTCATAGATTTTACCTGTGCCGGCGGAAGCTTTGCTTTATCCGCCTGTATTCACGGCCGGCCCTTTAACGGACTGGCATGCAGCCGCAATGACGCTCACATATCTTTTACACGTCTTTTGAGCGCAGGCTGTCCGCGGCTTGAAATGCACGGCGGGCTTTCAAGCACAAAAGAGGTGGTAAGCCTCAATATGCTTGAGCGTCCTAAAAGTCTGGAAATTTTCCTGGACGGCTACGGCCGGTCATCGGCTTTTTCATCTCAGCGGCCCGACGGCCTGGACTGCGTGGACTTCTGGGCGGTTGGACAAATAGAAAACAACGCTTTTATAAGCGGCTGTTTTGCGCTTAAAGGAGGAAACGCAGACGCATTAAACAGATGCCTCAAAGCGCGAAAGGAAAAAAGCTGCGCCGTATATATAGCGGATATATACGGACGTGAAAAGCTTATAAAGCTGAAATGAAAAAAGGACGGTCCTTTTGCCGCCCCATAATTTTCATACGTTTTTTCTCATTAAATGAGCTGCTTTTAATTTCAAGCCCGCATACTGGAAAGCACTCCCTCTATATAAGAGGCTACGCCATCCTCATCGTTTGAAAGGCACACCTCGTCAGCCGCCGCCTTAACCTCGATTCTTGCATTGCCTACCGCTACTGAATGCCCCGCATATTCCAGCATGGATAAATCGTTTAAGGAATCGCCGAAAGCCAGCACTTCTTCCCTTTTTATCCCCATACGGCCGCAAAGCAGCCTAAGCGCGCTGCCCTTGCCCGCCAGGGAGCTGACAAACTCCAGAAATTCCGGATTGGACACAGTTACCACCAGTCTGCCGTCGTATTCCTCCCTCATAACGGGAAGCAGCCTTTGCACCTCCTCCGGATATGTAAGAGCTATTATCTTGGTTGGAGGAGCGTATATGCATTCGGACAGAGGCTTATGGGTAGGATGAGCCTTGCTGCCCGTAACGCTGGTATACATCCTGGTTATATCGGTTATTTCCCGGCAGTACATTTTATCCTCCATATACGCCTGGACATACAGATTCATGTCCTCCAGCCGGGATATAAGCTGCCTGGCTAAGGGAAGCTCAATAGACCAATGATTTATGCTCTCGCCGCTGACAGGATCTATTATCAACGCGCCGTTATAGCTTATAACAGGTATCTCCACTTCCAGGTCCTTTATATATCTCTTTAACGAATCGTACATCCTGCCCGAACAAAAGGTAAAGGGAATCTTATAATTTTTTAGGGATTTTATCACCCTGAGAGTATGCTCAGAAAGAGTTTTATCTGATTTTAAAAGCGTGTCGTCAAAATCGCTCACTATTAATTTATACATATTACAGCTCCGTTAATTAATATGGTCTCCGCATGCCGTAGGGTAGCTTGAATACAGCGCCTTATTGCCGCCCGGCGTATTTTATAATACCCCCTAAGGCGCAAACGCGCAAGCTGATTTTTATTTGCCAAGCTGAGAAAATCAAGCATATACGCTGCATATAGTTTGCATCTCCGCCCAGAGGCAAGCAGAGCTAAAGGGCGCCGCGGCGTCGCGGCCTGAAAGGCCGCATGGCCGGGCGGGAGCCCGGCCCGGGCAGGCGCAGGCGCCTGCCAACGCCGCGGCGCCCTTTAGCTCTGCTTGTCCCGGGCGGAAGCGCATAAGCAATTACCCCAAAAAAACGTCCGCGCACGCTTCAGCTCTCCGCCTGGTCCGTCTCCTTATCCTCCCTATGAAAAAAATGATATACCTCTTTAGCGCTCAGGGCGTTCATGCCCTCTAAAGCGCTTAATTCCTCAACACTCGCCTGCTTTATGCGCTCTACTGAACCATAGGTCTTAAACAAGAGCTTACGCCTCTTTTCCCCTATGCCCAATATGCCCTCCAGCTGACTTAAAAGCCCCCGCTTATTCCGCAGGGAACGATGGTAAGTAATAGCAAAGCGGTGCGCCTCGTCCCGAATGGTCTGCAAAAGCAATACTCCCGGAGAATTAGGCGCTAATTCCAGCGGAAAGCTCTCGCCAGGTACAAATACCTCTTCCATTTTCTTGGCCAGCCCAATGGCCCTGAGAGAAAGCCCCAGCTCTTCCAATACCCCGCACGCGCTGCTTAACTGGCCCTTGCCTCCGTCTATAACGATAAGATCGGGCGGGTCGCTAAAGCCCTCGCTTCCCTGCGTCAGCCGCTTGTATCTCCGTGATATTACCTCGCGCATGCTTAAAAAGTCGTCGTTCTGGTCCTGCCTAATTTTAAACCGCCTGTATTCCTTAGGCGCAGGCGCGCCGTTCAGCAGCACTACCATGGAAGCTACCGTATCGGTGCCCTGTATATGAGAAATATCAAAGCATTCTATACGCTCAGGCCATTTTTCAAGCCCCAGCGCCTCCTTAAGCTGAGTCAGGCCGGCTTCTCTTCTAGCGCGCATAGCCGCCTGTCTCTCGAAGGATTTATTCATGCGCTCCTGCGCGTTAGCCTTGGCCATATCCAGCAGCTTTCTTTTATCCCCCTTGCGCGGAGTAAGCAATTTGACCTTGCGCCGGGCCTTAGACGAAAGATATTCCTCCAGCGCCTCCCTGCCCTCGGCCTCCTCCACCAGCAATACGGAACACATAGGCCCCTCTTTGGCATATCTGCCCGCTATATACTGGCTTATAAGCTGATCCACGCCTATTGCGCCCACCTCGGGATATTCATTGATATCTGTGCCGATAATCCGGCCCGCACGCACATACAAGGCGCATATAACCGCATAGCCGTCCTTAAGCGCGGCGGCTATCACGTCATGGTCTCCTCCCGGCAGCACAACCTTCTGCTGCTGGTATAATTTTTTAACCGTCCCTATTCTGTCTCTAAGCTCGGCCGCCTTTTCATACTGCTGTCTTTCGGAGGCCTTAAGCATATTCTCCTCCAGCCTTGCAATTATTGCGTCCGGACTGCCTCCCAGCAAACAGGCCGCGCCCTTGGCCAGCTCGGAATATTTCTCTCTGGAAATCATCTGGGCGCAGGGCGCGCTGCACTTTTTCAGCATATAGCGCATGCAGGGCCGCACGTTGGCCTTGGTCTTATTAAGATTCTGCCTGCACGTGCGCAGCGGATATATCTCATTGACCAGCTCCAAAAGGTCGTTAGCCATGCTGTTGCTTAAATAAGGCCCGAAATACTGCCCGTCCTTAGCATACCGGCGCGCCAGCTCCACCCGCGGATACTCCTCGTTGGTTATCCTTATATACGGATAGCCTCTGGAATCCTTTAATTCGATATTATACAGCGGCTCATAGCGCTTTATCAGGTTGTTTTCCAGCATAAAGGCTTCCCGCTCGGTGGATACCACTATATAATCCAAATCGTCTATATGCGAGACCATGGCCTGAGTTTTGGCGTCGTGCTCCCTGGAATGAAAATATGAGCGCACCCGGTTTTTCAGATTCTTAGCCTTACCCACATATATTATCCGGCCGGCGGCATTTTTCATCATATATACGCCCGGCGAGTCGGGAAGCCCTTTCAGCTTGGCACTAAGACGCTCGTTCATGGCAAAACTCCAAACTATATACCTTAAATTTCGCTTACATGCAGCATGCCCTGGAGCAGCACCTGTCCGATATGCTCGTCGTCCAGGGAATAGTATACTACCTTGCCCTCCCGGCGGTAGCGTATCAATCGGCTGTTGCGCAGAGTCTTGAGCTGATGCGAGATAGTAGACTGATTCATATCCAGCGCCGCCGATATATCGCAGACGCACATCTCGCTCATAGATAACAAATAAAGTATTTTAAGCCGCGTAACGTCTGAGAACAGCTTATAAAAATCCACCAGCCTCATTATGCTGCGCTCATCCATCAATTTATCCCGCATTGCCTGAACAACCTCGGGATGTATAACCGTTTTTTCTTCGCATTCCGCGCTCTGATTCATACCCTTCCTCCTTCAAAACATATGCACATATGTATCTTTATTCATGCGATTATCATATGCGCCGGACGGCATATTGTCAAGTATTTTCTGCCTGCTCTTTTTGACATTTTTTGCGGCGGCTTAAACAGGCGGCGCCGTATGCCCCGGCCTCAAGCGTTGCTTGAGGCCGGGGCATACGGCGCGCAGGGATGGGGCGGCTTTTGCGGCCGCAGGCCGCAGGCCGGGCCGAAGGCCCGGCCAGGGCAGGCTTCGCCTGCCCAAAAGCCGCCCCCCGCCCTGCGCGCCCATAAGGCGTCCGCCTTTTTTACGCGTCTAACGCTTTAATCGTCTGTAAAACTCAGCCCCGTATTCGCTCAAAAAATCAATTTCTTTATTTCCTCCAGCACGCTATCCGGACTAACCTTGCGCGAAAGGGTTTTATCCCTGCTGACCAGCTCACAGCAGCCCTCCTTAAGATTACGCGGGCTGATTATAATTCTATAGGGCACTCCCAAAAGGTCGGCGTCCGAAAACATCACCCCCGCGCTCACCGAACGGTCGTCGTATATTACCTCAACGCCCGCAGCCTCAAGCTGTCCGTACAATTTTTCGCCCAGCGCCTTAACCTCAGGGTTGTCCGCCCGAACGCAGCAGATATGCGCCTGCCACGGAGCTATGGCTAAGGGCCATATCGGACCGTAATCGTCATGCCGCGCCTCGCATATTGAGGCGGCCAGCCGGCCTACTCCTATGCCGTAGCAGCCCATAATGGGATATTTAAGCTCTCCGTTCTCGTCCAGATACTGCATGTTCAGCGCTTTAGTATATTTTGTACCCAGCTGAAAGATATTGCCCACCTCTATGCCTCGGGATATTTTCAGAGCATGCCCGCCGCACTTAGGACATACGCCCCCTTCAACCGCCTTGGCAAAATCGTGATATTCTGCCTGACCGTAATCCCTTGAAATATTAAAGCCAACGTAATGATAATCCTCCTGATTAGCCCCGCAGCAGAGATTGAAAGCGTTTTCAAGAGAGCGGTCAAAGAGGATTTGAGCGTTTTTCAAGCCTACAGGCCCGATAAAGCCCGCCTGAATGCCGCTGTCCTCAGTTATAAGCGCGGGATGCACGGCGCAGCCTAAATAATTAGTCAGTTTAGTCTCGTTTACATCCAAATCGCCTCGGATAAATATTACAACATATTCGTCGCTGCTGTTTTTCTGATAAACTACCGCCTTGCACGCTTTATTTACAGGCAGCTTTAAATAAGCGCACACCTCCTCTATGGTTTTTTGGCCGGGCGTATGTATCTTTTCCAAAGGCTTTTCCTCTTCCGGAGCATTCTTAACAACGCATTCGGCCGCCTCCATATTAGCCTTATAATCGCATTCGGAGCAGGTGACTATGCTGTCCTCCCCAATGGGGGTAAGCAGCATAAATTCATGCGAAAGGCTGCCTCCCATCATCCCCGAATCAGATTCTATAGCCACAACCTCGGGCACCCCTACCCGGGCAAAAATACGCTCGTAGGCTTTATAGCAGCGCTGATAATATTTTTCTAAATCCTCCTGGGAGGTATGGAAGGAATAGGCGTCCTTCATGGTAAATTCCCTGACGCGGATAAGCCCGCCGCGGGGACGCGCCTCGTCGCGGAATTTAGTCTGAATCTGGTATATCATAAAGGGATATTTGGCATAGCTCTGCCCGTATTCCCGCACAAGATGAACTGCCGCCTCCTCATGCGTCATGCCCAGCACCATAGGAGCGCCGTTGCGGTCCTCAAAGCGCAGCATTTCGCTGCCTATGCTGTAATACCGGCCTGATTCCTGCCAGAGGGAAGCGGGCATAACCACGGGAAAGAGCACCTCCTGCCCGTCTATGGCGTCCATCTCCTGACGTATTATGTTTTCAATTTTCTGGGTTATCCGGCGCAGCACGGTATAGGAAGAATATATGCCGTTAGCCATATTCTTAATGTAGCCGCCCCGTATCATCAAGGCATGGCTGTCTATAACGCAGTCTGCCGGTCTCTGCTTAAAGCGCTCCCCCACCAGCTTATCCAATCTCATTTTTCATTACCTCCGTTTTATTTAATAAAAAACGCCCCGGCCCGCAAGGGCTTAGGGCGAATAAAAAAATCCGCGGTACCACCTAAATTCGGAGAAAATTTCTCCGCGCTTAAGAGCGCATTAAAAGCGCTCTGCCCTTTTAACGGCGGGCCTCCCGGCGGCCTTTTAAAACAAGCCGCGGCTCCGGGACGGGTTCAGACATCTGACGTTGAAAATTTGCACCGGCCATTTTCTCTCTTTAATACGTCTTAAACGCCTTACTGCTTCCCTTCGCAGCCTTTTTTATTATTATTCTTTATAACACAGCGGGTTGTTTTTGTCAAGCGCCCGGACAGCCCAATCAGGCCGAACGCCACAGGCAAAAAAGCCCTTACGCCGTTTATGCGTGCGCTATTGGCCTTCGCCGTCTATGCGGACGCCCTTAATCTGCGCCGAAGCTTCTCAGCTCTCCCGTTCCAGCGCGCAGAAAAGCTCCGTACCGCCGGAATCCGCAATTTTTCAGGAACGCAGGCCAAATAATTAAAGAGCCGCAGATAAAAAGCGGGAGCGCATTAATGCTGCGCTCCCGCCAGGAATTAAACTCGCTTTACTTGCTTGCATTCGCCCGCTCTATACGTTCCAGCGCCTGACGGGCCGCGCTCTGCTCAGATTCCTTTTTGCTGCTGCCCGAGCCCCTGCCCTTGAGGCTGCCGTCTACTCTTACTATAGAGACAAAGGAGGGCATATGAGAAGGGCCTTCCACTTTCTCCAATTCATATTTGATATTCTTATGCCCCTGCGCCTGAAAAAGTTCCTGCAGCCGGGTTTTATAGTCTATCGCGTCGTCCGGGAGCTGCTCGGCCTCCATAATCTGCGGGCGCAATAGGTAAATTATTACCTCAGCGGCGCGCTCATATCCGCCGTCTGCGAATATTGCTCCGCAAACAGCCTCGAACGCGTCTGAAAGTATTCCCGGTTTATCCTCGCCTCCGCTGCGGCGCTCCCCGCCGCTCATATCGATATACTGCCCCAGGCCTATTCTGCGCGCGGCCTGAGCCAGAGGAGCCTCCGAAACTATACCCGCCCTAAGCCGGGAGAGAGCGCCCTCCTTAAGAGTAAGGCTGTTATATAGATACTGGCTTACAGCCAGCTCTACAACCGCGTCGCCCAGATATTCCAGGCGCTGATTATTGCTCTCGCGCCTGCCGTCTCCGGCGATGGAGGGATGTATAAGCGCCTGGCTCAGCAGCGCCTTATTTTTAAAGGTATAACCCAGTTTTTTCTCAAGCACGCTTAACGATTCCATAATTTTAAGCTGTTTTTTTCTCAAGATAAGCGGCTATGTCGCTTACCGTTTTTAAATTGCCCAGTTCTTCGTCGGGTATCTCGACGTTATACCGCTCCTCCAATTCAAGCATAAGCGCGGCCACGTCCAGAGAATCCGCCTTTAAATCGTCCACCAGATTGCTCTGGGGAGTTACCTTGCTCGGGTCAATGCTGAGCTGCTCGGCAATAACCTTAATAACTGTTTCCAACATAATTTTTGCCTCCTGAATAAATTATAATATAATTGCGTCTGCTTTATGCAATAAAGCACAAAATTAAATATCCGCGGCAGACAGGCGTTCCTTAATTATTTCCACTACGTCCGCATTTATCATGCGCGCGCACTGGCGCACAGCCGCGGCAGCCGCTTTAGCGTTGCTTGAGCCGTGCCCTTTTATAATTACGCCGTCTATGCCCAGTAAAGGCGCGCCGCCGTATTCTGTATAATCCATCATTTTCTTTATCCGCTTAAGAGAGGGCATTAAAAGCCCGGCGCCCATCTTTGAGCGCAGATTGGCGGTAAATTCCTTTTTTATAATCCCCATAAGGAAGGAGGCCGTGCCCTCTATGCTTTTAAGCAGCAAATTGCCCGCAAAGCCGTCCGAAACTATTACGTCCGCCTTTTCAAAAACGTCTCTTCCTTCAAGATTGCCAATAAAATTAATATCCTGCCGCGCCTTTAACAGAGGAAACGCCTCATGCGTCAAAGCGTTGCCCTTTTCATCCTCCGTGCCTACGTTGGCCAGCCCCACGCGGGGAGAATCCACGCGCAGCACGCTTTTCATATATATATCGCCCATAACTGCAAACTGCTCCAAATTAGCGGGCTTGCAGTCCATATTGGCGCCGCAGTCTATAAGCATTACCCCTTTATTGCCGTTAGGCAGAATTGGAGCCAGCGCCGGCCGGAGCACTCCCTTTATTCTTCCTACTCTCAGCAGAGCCCCCGAAAGAGCCGCTCCTGTGCTTCCGCAGGTTAAAAAGCCGTCGCCCGATTTAGCCTTAAGCAGCTCCAGCCCTACCACCATGGAGGAATTCCGCTTTTTCTTCACAGCGTTTACGGGCGGCTCGTCCATAGATATCCTTTCGGGCGCATGAACAATCTCAATTTTGGGCAGCAAATGCTTGCTGCCGCTTACAAGCTCCTTTAATATATGTTCGTCCCCGGTGAGTATGACCGACATGTCGTTAAATTCATCCATACCCGCCAGAACGCCTGCAACTATCTCCTCAGGGGCGTTATCTCCCCCAAAAGCGTCAACAATAAGCTTCACTATCAAAAGCCTCCAGTTCGCATTCTTTAATCTGCACGCCAAGAATTATACAATAAGCTTATCCAAAATGCAACCGATTTAAAAAAATAAACCTCCCCAAAATGGCTGAAAGCCCGCCAAAAAACGCAAAACAGACCGACGTAAGCCCATAAAAGAAACAAAACGGACTTACGCGGCCTGCTTTAAATATAAAACCCTCTTATTTTTCTTCCTCCGTCTGGAGCACCTGCTGGCCGTCATAATATCCGCAGGCCTTGCATACCCTGTGCGAGAGCTTAGGCTCCTTGCAGCGCGGGCAAGGGGCGATTCCGGGAGCTGTAAGCTTCCAGTTGGCGCGGCGGGAATCCCTCCTGGCCTTAGAAATCTTTCTTTTGGGCTGTATCATTTCATTACACCTCCTCGTCTGATTAAAAATCTGTCCTGCACAGATTAATCGCTGTTTTTCACACAGCCGCATTCCCCATTATTAAGGTCGCAGCCGCAAATACCGCATAGACCCCTGCAATCCTCGCGGCACAGACGCCTGATTGGTATTTCCATCAAAATGCTTTCAAGCACCGGCTCGTCCAAAAATATCCATTGGCCGTCCTTAAGCACGCGTTCATGCTCGGGCGCCGGGTCGGGATAATACATTTCAGCAATTTTAGCCTTAACGGGCATTATAAATTCCCTGTCGCAGCGGTTGCAGTTCATTTTCACATTTGCCGCAGCCGTGCCCGTTAGCGCCACGCCTTCGCCGTTAGAGCATATCTCTCCCTCAAAAGCGACCGGCCCTTCAAAAACCAGTCTTCCCATAAGCTCGACCGGCTCGTATTCCAGACTGCCCTGGGCCTTAAAGGCTTCGCCTGGACTTCGCAGCGCGTTTTTCACATTGATAACCATTATAGAATCTCCTTATGAAACGCTAAAATATTATATTTACTTTTCAGGAGTTTGTCAATTACTATTTGCAGTCCGGCCGGGTTTACGCCCAATAAGAATGATTCCTCCGGCGTATTTTATACCCAAAAAGGCGCGCGTAAAAGCAAAGCTTCCTCTAAAAACGCCTTGACAAACCCTTTAGATATGATATCATAATTTTTAATAAGGCCCTTAAAATTCAGGGCGGCGGGGAGAATATATGAAAGCAAGCGGCAAAAAGACGATAGCGCAGAACAAAAAGGCGTATCACGATTATTTTATAGAGGAAACCTTTGAAGCGGGCATAGTCCTGAGCGGGACGGAGGTTAAATCCCTGCGCCAGGGAAGAGTCAATCTTAAGGACAGCCACGCCGCCGTACACCGGGGAGAATTGTTTTTATACGGCATGCACATTTCCCCCTACGAGCAGGGCAATATCTATAATAAGGACCCTCTGCGCACCCGCAAGCTGCTCATGCATAAGCGGGAAATAGATAAGCTTTACGGCCTGGTAAAGCAGGACGGCTATTCTCTCGTGCCCCTAAGCCTATATTTCAAGGACGGACGGGCAAAGCTTGAATTAGCCCTGGCAAAGGGCAAAAAGCTGTACGACAAGCGGGAGGACGCCGCAAGAAAGGCCGCTAAACGGGATATAGAGCGGGCTTTAAAGAATAATTAAAAGCGGGGGAAATTTATGCAGACCTTTACCATTAAACTAAACGAGCATTATGGATATTTAGGCTCTCAGAGCGAGGGGGTGCTGGACGCCTACATACCGCACGTCACCCCTGAAATAGACCCAAAAGCAGCAAGGCCCAGCATTATAATTTGCCCGGGAGGCGCATATGCGTACTGCTCCCGCCGCGAGGCCGAGCCTGTCGCCCTCAATTTCCTGGCCAAGGGCTTTAACGTGTTTATTCTATATTATTCTGTGTTTGAAAAATGCTTTCCCTATCCCCAGCTTGAAATTCTGACCGCCGTGCGCATGATAAGAGAAAACGCTCAGGAATGGCACTGCGCGGCTGACAAGATAGCCGTTATGGGCTTTTCCGCCGGAGGACACTTAGCCGCCTGCGCCTCCAATCTTTATAACGACCCTCAGCTTTTGGAGCGCATCCAGGCTCCGTCCGAGCTTTTAAGGCCAGACGCCGGAATATTATGCTATCCTGTGATATCCGGCCTTAAATATCCGCATGCCTTCTCCTTTGAAAGACTGCTGGGCAGCGAGCCGGCTGAAGAGAAATTAGCCGAGCTTTCCATGGAGCTCAGAGTAACGGATAACACTCCTCCCTCCTTTATCTGGCACACCTCGGACGACGGCGGAGTAAGCGTGAATAATTCGCTAATATACGCCTCGGCGCTGGCCGAACACGGCGTGCCCTTTGAAATGCACATATTTCCGCACGGCATACACGGACTGGCCAATTCCGACCGCACAACCGTTTATGAAAACCCGGTATGCGCGCAATGGACCGGACTGTGCCTGAAATGGCTGGAAGGAATTTTCTTTCCTCCAAATAAGGACCTCTAGCGGCCCGCTTACGGGGCAATACAATACTTAACGGACAAAAGAGGATAATAATTAATGGATAATTTCAGGCTAATGACTTTAGAGGACAGAGCGCTTTATTTAAGCTGCTCGCCCGGAAATGAAAATTCCAAATTTTCCTTTGCCAACGGCTTTCTCTGGCAAAACGTCTATAAAACCAAAATGTGCGTACGTCCCGAGGGCCTGCTGTTTACCGCGCAATACGGTCAAAGCGCGCCTTATTTAGTCGCGCCCATAATGCGTCCCGGCCAGAATATCGGTTCTCTTATGGACTGGGGCCGCGAATATATAATAAAAGAAACGGGCCACTTCTTAATGAAATGCGTCTGCCCTCAGGTAAGAGCGCAGATAGAAGCTCAGAGGCCGGGCGAATATGAATTTATCCTGGACAGAGGCAGCAGCGAATACATTTATAAAACCCAGGCGCTGGCCGAGCTGCCCGGACGCGCGCTGCACCAGAAGCGCAACCATATAAACGCCTTTCTGCGCCAGCACAGCTATGAATATCTGGATTATACTCCCGATATGCTGGAGGAGTGCATGAACGTCCAGAAGCAATGGCTGGAGGGAAAGGCTCTTAAGGAGGACGACGAAACCGCAGTTATACTCTGCGCGCTTAAAAACTATTCCGCCCTGGGGCTGCGCGCCGCAGTTATAAGAGTACAGGGGCAGACGGCGGCCTTTTCAGTCGGGGATATGACCTCGCCCGACACAGCTTTAATTCTCTTTGAAAAGGCTTTGCCGCAGTATAACGGGCTGTTCCAGCTTATCAACCGGGAAACAGCCGCGCGGCTGTTTAAGGATACCCGTTTGATAAACCGGGGCGAGGATTTAGACCTGCCCGGCCTTAGAAAATCCAAGCTGTCCTATCAGCCTGAATATATACTGGATAAATTCGACTGCGTAATTAAAAGCTGATAGGGCGGAGCCTAATCAAATAAATAATTAAGGCGGAGGATAATTTTACCCTCCGCCTCTTTGCGTTCAAACCGCGCGCCGCATATGGCCGCGGCGGATTTTGCAGCTTAAATTGCGGGCCAAGCGGTCGCCGCGGCTTAAATTGCAGGCCAAGGCGGTTGCCGCAGCTTAAATCGCGGGCCAAGCGGTCGCCGCGGCTCAAGCCGCGGGCCGGAGAAGCTGCCGCCAAAGGCTCAAGCGCCCGCCTCATGCGCGCCGCAGCATATTAAAAAAGTTAATCCTTTAAATAATTAAATACCGCTTTAACCGTAGCGTGCTTTATATCGCTGGTTTCCCCTATAAAACCGTTCGTCTGCACCATTACCGAATAATTTTTGCCGCCGTCTATTATATATCCGGCATACCAGCCTATTTCGGTTACCTCGTTGCCCGTCTGCGCCGTACCCGTTTTTCCGGCTATGCGCATGCCGCGGACATAGCCCGCTTTGCCCGTGGCCGAATCTACGGTAAATTCCAGTATCTCCAGCAGGTCGTTTATCGTGCGGGCGCTTGCGGCGTTTGCTATCCAGGTGTAGGGCTGGGTCTGGGATATTATATGATGCCTGCCCTCCGAATCGGTATCCGCCGTATAATTTATAACATACGGGGCCATTATGCTTCCCTCATTGCCGAAAATGCTGTACGCGGCGGCAAGCTGTACGGGCGTAACCAATAATTCGCCCTGCCCGAAAGCCGTATCCGCCAAAAGCTTGGCGTCGTTGCGCAGATTGTCGTCGTCGTTGGCTATGCTGGCCGGCTGCAGGGGCAAATCAAAGGGCGCGGCCTCCTTAAAGCCCAATTTATCCGCCCATTCAAGAAAGGTCTCCGCCCCGAGCTGCATGCCCAGCCAGCCGAAATAGATATTGTCCGAATATGCTATGGCCCGCTTCATGCTTAATTCGCCTAAGGAAGCGCTGTTGGCAAAATGCTGGCGGATTATATAGGTTACCCACGCGCTGCCCTTGGGCTTCCAGCCGTCCGTGCCGTTGCCCATGGAAATAATTTCATCCTCATAAGGAAAAGCCGTGTTTAAATTTACAGTACCCGTCTCCAGCCCCATAATAGCCGTCATGGTTTTAAATACCGAGCCGGGCGCGTATCTGCCCTGCGTAAGCCGGTTAAAAAGAGGCAGGGATTCGTCGTTTACTAAGTCGGACGCGTCCTCGCGCGGGCTGTCTGTAGCGTAGATATTAAGGTCGAAGGAGGGATAGCTCACCATGGCCTTTATCGCCCCCGTCTTGGGGTCGTTTACCACAGTAGTGCCCGAAGCGCGGTCGGCGTAATACTCCTTCATTGCCTCTTCGGCGGCAAGCTGGATATCTATATCTATGGTGAGGGATATATCCAGCCCGTTTATTGCCTCCTTTTTATATAGAGAGGTCCTTGTACGCGCATCGGCCGAGAGCAGGTATATTTCGGTGCCGTTAGTGCCCTGAAGCACCGAGTCGTATTCCTTTTCCACGCCCGTCCGTCCTATGCGGGTGCCGTTAAGCAAATCAGCGTATTCCTCTTTAGTCCTGTCCTCAGCCGTAACCGGAGTGGAATAGCCTATAGTATGCGCGGCGGCAGAGCCGTAAACTGCGTATCTTATAGGAGTCATGCTGTCCCGGTCTATTTTTATCCCATCTATAAGCTTAAGCGCCTCTTCCGCCTCAATTGTAAGCTCGCCCGGGATAATAGTGGCCAGCACAGCCGTATCCTGCTTTGAATCGGCGGCGCTCTGCATTTTGCTTTCCAGGCTTTGAGCGTCCAGGGCAAGCGCCTGAGCCGCGCCCGCGGCTGCCTCCGATATGCTCTGAACCTTAGTCAGGTCGGCATAAACGGTAATCGCATACTGATTTTTTATAAGCACCTTGCCGTTGCAGTCAAATATTTCTCCCCGTTTAGCGCGCAGAGTAGTTTTATAAATACGGTCGTCCCAATTCATAGGAGATATAACGTTGGAGGGAGACCATTCTATAAGATAAAATTTATCCAGCTTTTTAAGCACCTCAAGGGTGGAATCGTATCTGAACTGTCCGTATTGGTCGGTATCCAGCACCAGCACATAATTATAGACTATGCGGTTAGAGGAAGCCACCGTTTCTCCCTGCTCCACGCTTATTTTATTAACTCCCAAAAGATTATATACCTTATCGTGATATTCCTTAAAGCTTTCCAGGCTCAGGCGAGCTGAGGACTGCGGGGTGAGCATATTATACATGCTCTCATAATCCCGCCGGCAGAGAGCGCTGAAATAATCCTGAGCGGTTTGACTGAAGCCGTCGGCAACGCAGGAAGTAAAAAGCACCGCCGTCCCGCCCAGCATAGCGGCCGTCAGCACAACGCATATTATTCTCTTTAATATCTTCAAAACGGCATCCGCTCCTTTTATCTAGATTGTACAATAAACCCGCCTGCTTGTCCAACTAAAACTTTGTTAATTTTGTTTGAATGAGCTTACCCTCAGTTTACAAGGAAGACGGTCAGAAGGCATAAAATTTGCGTCCTGCTGC